>DASVGI010000063.1:0-49897 GCA_036379595.1 Casimicrobiaceae bacterium
CGCAGTGCAGGGCGGCGTCGATTCGATGAGCCCGGCGTCCGAGCCGGTGCTCGCCGCCCAGCAGTTCATGCTCGATCGCGCGCTCGACGATCTCGAGGACGAGCAGCCCGGCATCACCGACCTCTACTTCGTCGGCTTCGCGCCCGACTCGCGGCGGATCGGATTCGTCGCCGACGTCGAATCGGCCGCGCAGGTAATGAATCAGCACTGGAATACGCGCGGGCGCTCGGTCGTGCTGATCAACAGCCCGTCGACGATCGCCCAGCATCCATTCGCGACGGTCACCAACCTGCGCGAGACGCTCGAGGAAATCGGCGGCATCATCGATCCCGACGAGGACATCGTGATGGTCTACCTCACCGGCGCTGCGTCGAGCGACGGCACGCTGGCTGCCGTCAACCCGCCGCTCGAGCTCGTGCCGCTGACCCCCGACGGCCTGCGCAATCTCCTCGACGGCGCGGGGATCCGCTGGCGCATCGTCGTGGTTTCCTCGTGTCACTCGGGAGCGTGGGTCGACGCGCTGAAGGACGACGACACGGCGGTGATCGCATCGAGCGCTGCCGGTGTGCGCGACCTCGGCTGCGCGGGCGAGATCCGCCCGGGCGCGTTCGGCACCGCGTTCTTCGGCGACGGCATGAGCCACAGCGACGACCTCGCGAGGGCGTTCTCGACCGCGCGCGACATCCTCGCACGCAAGGGCGCCGCGGCCCCCGTGCTCTGGATCGGCCCGACGATCGCCGAGCGCCTGAAAGCGTTCCGCGAAGGGAAGGGCGGCCGGGTCGTGGCGGACCGCTGAATTCCTGCTATACTTATCGGTCAATCGCGGGGTGGAGCAGTCTGGCAGCTCGTCGGGCTCATAACCCGAAGGTCGAAGGTTCAAATCCTTCCCCCGCAACCAAACAAATCAACGGCCTGCCTTCGCGCAGGTCGTTGTCGTTTCCGGCTGTGACAGTCGTGTGACAGTTTCTGTGACAATCGCCGTGCGGTGGCTGCGCGTCGGGCTGCGCGCCCGCAGCGCGCCACTTGCAAAACCCGGGAATCCTGTCCGCCCCTTACCCACCGCTCTCTTACTCGAAGATCAGGGAAGCGCCCGGTGAAGCGATCGGCTCTATTGGATGTCGACGTACTCCGCCTCCTGTTTGTCGTCTATGCAATCGCTGCGTCTTCTTTGGTGATCGCCGGTCCCGTTACGACGGAACCCTGGCGCCAGCTTGCCCGCACCGACCTCGACTTCGTTCATCGGACCATCGCCGAAGCGCATCCGGGCGCGATCGATCCGGCCAATCCTTCGTTCCGGGTGTGGATGGAAGCGGGGTATCGACAGGCGTTGACGCTCCTTCCTCAGGTGACGGACTACAGCACGGCGCTCGCGGCGGTCCGCTGGTACGTCAGGGGTTTCCGAGACGGTCATCTGATCGTGTCCGATGACACGCGCCCGCATGGTGAATTGATCGCTTCCAAGGGCTGGGGAATCAGTTACATCGGCGGGCAGTACGTCGTCACGAGCACGGCGACTCGGTGGCCCGCGCCGCTGCCTCCGCTCGGAGCCACCCTCGCTTCCTGCGACGGACGCTCGCCCGAAGCCATCGCGGCCGAGGACGTCGCTCCCTACGTCGACCGGCGCGATCTTCCAATGAGCAAGCGCCGCGTCGCCCATGCGATCGGCGAGCCCGTGATCGCCATGGGCCACCGGCTCGATTCGTGCACATTCGACCCGCAACGCGGCGAGGCGCCGGTCACACTCGTCGTGGTCTATCGACTGCTCCCGTTCGACCAATGGGCGAAAGTGACCTACGGCGGCATCCCGAGCCGCGACCACACCGACGACTACCAATTGCGCGACGGCTTGCTCTGGATCCGTGCCGGCAATTTCAATCCCACCGCCGAGCGGTATGTCGCGCTGAAGCGGATGGCCGATGAGCTTCGGCACCTTGAAGGGGTGCGCGCAATCGTGTTCGACGTGCGCGGTAACGGTGGCGGGAACAGCGCGATCGGTGACCTGCTTTTCGACGCCGCGACCGGCGGCCTTCGCTATGACCGCCGCGGGCTCGACAGGCTCCCCGAGATCTATGCCGAGTGGCGGGTCTCGGACGTGTCCATCGAGACCGCGAAGTCCTGGCTGGCGACGACCTTGGTCACTTACGGGCACGGCAGCAGCGAGGTCGAATGGGCGCGCGACCACCTGCGTTCGCTGCTCGTCGCCCAGGCGAAAGGGACACTTTGGGCGCGGCAGGATTCCAGCTCACGCCGACTGACTCGTAACGACATGATCCGACGACATGCGAGGCTGCGCCACTTCGCCGGGCCGATCGCGGTGCTGACCGATGAGTACTGCGCAAGCGCGTGCCTCGACTTCGTCGATCAGATCCGGCTCGTACCCGGCGCGACCCAGCTTGGTGCCACGACGAGCGCGGACTCGGTCTACATCGATACTGGACGCGTACGCCTGCCGAGCGGCAACCATCTGGTGTTGCCGCTGAAGGTGTGGCGTAACCGCCTGCGGGGCAACAACCAGCCTTGGGTTCCCGATGTGGCATTCGACGGCAATCTCGGCGACGACGAGGCAGTTCGCAAGTGGGTTGTCTCGATACTCGACAAGCGATGGTCCAGCCAAATGCCATCGGCGAAGCCGCCTCACGCTCGGACCGCGAGCCGACCCTGGCTGGGCTGTGCGCCAGCCGTGCCGCGGCGGCGGCGAGCGCGGATCGGCTCCGGCAGCTCGCGCCGGTCGAACCGGCCGACCCATCCCAGGGTTGCGTACTCGACGGCCTCCAGATGGCGCCACGGGTTGCCGTCGAATCGCATTTCGGCTATCGTATTGTCGTATTCTATGAATACGAGCTCATCATGACACTCACCGTCAGACTGGACACCGCACTCGAGACAAGGCTGGACGCGGAAGCAAGGCGTCTCGGGATCACAAAATCCGAAGTCGTCACCGACGCCTTGGAACGGGCGCTGGGGCTGAAGGACCCGGCAACGCTCCTGAAAGCGGTCCGGAGTCGCAGGCCTATGGGCAATCCGGATGCCTCGCAAAATGTTTCTCGGCAGGTGAGGGCCAAACTGGGTGCGAAGCGTTCTGCTTGATTCGGGACCGCTGATCGCGCTGTTCGCCGTCGACGACCGGCATCACCGGCGCTTCGACGACGAGGTGAGCGCGCTCTCGCGCGATGGCCTGCGGTTGCTGACGACCTGGCCGTGCATCGTCGAGGCTTCCTACCTGCTCGACACCCCGCATCGCTACGAAATGCTGCGCTGGATCGAACTGGGCGGCGCCGTCGTGTATCCGATCGACCCCTTTCATCTCGGTGACATGGTCAAATGGATGCGGCAATACTCCAAAGGGACGAAGCGGGTAATGGACCTCGCGGATGCGTCACTCTACTGGCTGGCGATCGAGACCGGGGTGACCAGCATCCTGACCACCGATGTTGCTGATTTTTCGCGTTATCGGCTTCCAGGCGGGCGCGCGTTCGAATTACTTGGCTAAGTCAGGCGTCTCGAACGCATCCTTGCTGAACGAGCGACCCGTAACCGGGTCCAGTTGCGGGCCCCCGCAACCACCGCTTCAAAATCAACGGCTTACCTCAAGAGGCGTAGGCCGTTGCTGCTTCCAACCCGCGGCCAACTTCCGGCTCTTCGTCGATTCGATCTTGGCCAGTTGGTCGTGTTCAGGGCACGTCGTGTCGCACACTTTGGTCGCTGCCGCGCATCTGCGAACCCGGCTATCGGGGCGACATCCACGGCCACTGGTGGTCTCCGAAGAACTGCATCAGAATCGTCGCGTTACGGAGACGAAATCATGACGCTGCCTGACGGCATCGAGATCAATTCCAAGGTGATGCTCGGAAAACCGGTGATCCGTGGCACGCGCATTCCTGTCGAATTGATTCTGCGTAAACTCGGCGAAGGCGCGACCGAACACGACCTGCTGGACGCGTATCCCAACTTGAAGCCCCAGGACATTCGTGCAGCGATTGCTTATGCTGCCGCGGCGCTGGCGCACGAAGAAATCGTCTAGCGACGCGACAGTCGGTCGATGCTGCGTTTCCTCGCCGACGAGAGTTGCGATTTCGCCGTCGTTCGGGCTCTGCGGGCTGACGGTTTCGACGTGATTACCGTGGCCGAAGTCCTGCCCGGTGGAGAAGACGAACAGGTAATCGAGCTCGCGATTCGCGAACGCAGAATCCTTCTCGCCGAAGACAAGGATTTTGGGCGGCTGGTTTTCGCGGCCGGTCACGAGAGCTTGGGGGTGGTGCTCATCCGTTTTGCCGCCAGCGTGCGAGGCCAGCTTGCGGATCGAGTGCTCGAGTTGGTGCGCACACACGGTGACCGGCTGAGCAGCAGCTTTGTCGTTCTTCAACCTGACCGGATCCGAATTTCCGGCCTTCCTTGACCGGACCGCGGCTTGGCGCTCAGGTCTCGCGCAGGCGTAGTCCGCGTGCGCGGTCCGCCCGATATTGAGTCGCGTACCGCCGGGCCTGGAAATCAGGCTTTCAGCCCACGCAGGCGGTAGCAGGGAACCGGGCGCCGGAAGCCCTTGAGCGTGAGCATATCCTGTGGCTCGACGTCCACCAGCGCTTCCACGCTGGCGTACACACGCTGCGCAATCAGGATCTCTTCGCCCGCTGCCTCGCCGCACAGCCGCGCGGCCAGATTAGTGACGGTGCCGATCGCGCTGTAGTCCCAGCGTCCTTCGAAGCCGACTGCGCCAATCGTCGCGTAGCCCTGCGCGATGCCGATGCCGAGGCTCAGTTCGTGCCCATGCTTCGCCCACTCGATTGCTTTCGTACGCACGCAGTCGCGGATAGCGAGCGCCATGCGCACCGCGCGCTCCGCAGGATCGGGAATCGGCACCGGGTCATTGAACAAGACGGTGATGCCGTCGCCGGTGAAGTGCTCGAGTGTGCCCTCGTATTCGAGGACCATCTGCCCGGTAATCTGGTGATACTCGCGCAGCACCCCCATGACTTCCTCGGGCTCGGCGACCTCGGCGAACGCGGTGAAGCCGCGCAGGTCGAGGAACACCACGGTGATTTCGCGCCGGTGACTTTTCAGTGGGTCGGCAGCGCCGCCGTTGACGATCAATTCGGCCAGTTGCGGCGAGAAGAAGTGCCGCAATCGTCCGACGCGTTCGATCTCGCGGACCTGTGCCGCAACCTGCTCGGTCAGTGTGGCGTTCCACGCCTTCACCTCAGCGGCAAGCTCCTCAACCGTGTCGTGCAGCCGCTTGATCCGCAGCATCGAGCGCACCCGCGCCGACAGCGCGGCGTGGTCGATGGGCTTCGTCAGGTATTCGTCGGCGCCTGCCTCGAGACCGGTGACCACGTCCTTTGAATCCGCCATTGCGGTCACAAGGATGATCGGGGTGAACGGGAACGCCGGATCGGCGCGCAACCGGCGGCAGACCTCGAAGCCGTCGAGCTTCGGCATCATGACGTCGAGCAGGATCAGGTCGGGCGTGTCGCGTCGCGCCGCCGCCAAACCTTCCTCGCCGTCTCCCGCGGAGACGATTTCGTAACCGTCGGCGGCCAGCCGCGTCTGCAGGATCTTGACGTTGGTCGCGTTGTCGTCGACGATGAGAATGCGAGGAGGGGTCCTCACCGAAGATCGTTCCCGGTTGTCGGCGGGAATATACGGTCTCGGCGATCAATGCACAAGAACGGAGTGCCGTCGGACGAAACCGCGGTTCCCTAGCGTGCAATCCTCAGCCGAGAGACTCGATTCGAGTGCGCCCGCCGACGCGAGGCTGGAAGAGCTCGCGGACGTCGTGCAGAAGAGCACGTTCCTGCACCGCATGGTGCGCTGGGTCGCCGGCATCCGTGCGTCGGTCCACACCAAGCTCCTCACAGCGTTCCTGATCGTCGCGGCGTTGTTCATCGTGATGGCGCTGGCGACTCTGCAGACGATCGTCAGCGTCGTGCACCAGAGCAGGCTGCTCGACGAGGCGCACGAGCTGGTGGCTCTCGCGCAACAGGGTGAATCGGCGCTGGCCCGACAGATGCACTTCACCGACGTCGCGCTGCTCTCGCAGAACGAAGCGGCGATCGCCAGGATCCTGCGCGAGAACAACGAGTTCAACGACCGGCTCGCCAAGCTCGAAGCTGCGGGCACGGCGAATCCTGCCTTGGTGAGCCAGGTGCGAACGTTGCAGGACGAGGCGATGGCCGTGGTCGCCGACATCGCCAACGCGATTCGCGACGGCAAACTGAGCGCGGTGACCAACACGCTGCAGCATCGCCAGGAGCGCCTGGATACCGAAATCACCACGCGCGTCGGGCTGTTGGTTGCCGCACAGCAGGACCGGATGGCTCGACTGCGCAGCAGCGTCGACGCCACCAACCGCCGTTCGCTGATCCTGACCAGCGTGTTCGCGGTCGTCGCTGTGGCACTGGCGCTCTTCTGCGGCTTCGTGATCTCGTGGTCGTTCATCCTGCCGGTGCGCGAGGCGCGGGGCTTCCTGGACCGGGTCGCGGCCGGCGATTTCGGCGCGCGCATCAGCGTGCCCAATCGCGACGAATTCGGCATGCTCTCCGACCGCATGAACCACATGAGCGCCGAGCTGCAGCGCTTCGACGCCGAGCAGCGCCGTGCCGCGTCGGAACTCGGGCACCTCAACCTGCAGCTTGCGCAGGCGAGCAAAGCCAAATCGGATTTCCTCGCGAATATGAGCCACGAGCTGCGTACGCCGATGAACGCGATCCTCGGCTTCACCGAAATGCTGATCGATCGCATCTACGGCGACGTTCCGCCGGACCTCGACGAGCCGCTCGCCGATATCCAGCTCAACGGCCGCCACTTGCTGCGCCTCATCAACGACGTCCTCGACCTTTCCAAGATCGAAGCAGGCCGGATGCAGCTCGTGCTGGGTGAATACTCGGTACGCGAGATCGTCGACACCGTGCATGCCTCGTTGCGCTCGCTGGCCGCGGAGAAGGGATTGGAATTCGTGGTCAGCGTGCCCGACGATCTGCCGGTTGCCTGCGGCGACAGTGGCCGATTGACGCAGTGCCTGATGAATCTCGTCGGCAACTCGCTCAAGTTCACGCGGGAGGGGCGCGTCGAGGTCAGCGTCGAGCTGGTCGGTGCCGAACTGCTCTTCCACGTTACCGACACCGGCATCGGCATCCCGCCGGGAGAGCTCGACAATGTATTTGCCGAGTTCCGCCAGGTCGATTCGACACCCACCCGCGAATTCGGCGGCACCGGCCTCGGCTTGAGCATCACCCGCAGATTCGTCGAGATGCACGGTGGACGGGTCTGGGTCGAGAGCGACTTCGGCAAGGGGTGCGCATTTCACTTCACCGTCCCGCTGCGGGTCGGCATCGAGGGGTGACCGGACATGGGCGCACAGACCGTTCTCTACATCGAGGACAACGAGTACAACCGCAAGATCGTCCGCCAGCTTCTGGCCCGCACGAGTTACCACCTGATCGAGGCCGTGGACGGCGAGACGGGCATCGCGATCGCGCAGCAGCAATTGCCGCAGCTCATCCTGATGGATGTCCAGTTGCCGAAGATGTCTGGCCTCGAGGCGACGCGCATCCTCAAGGCCACCCCGGCGACCAGCACGATACCGATTGTCGTGATCACGTCGTTTGCCTTGAGCGGCGACCGCGAAAAGGCCGCAGCCGCCGGAGCCGACAGCTATCTCGCCAAGCCGTACAGCCCGCGCGAGTTGCTGGCGCTGGTCCGGCGCTTCCTGCCGGAAGAAGGATCAACGTAAGGAGAAGACGCGATGACCCACTTCACCCGTCGTATAGCTTCGGCCGCCTTGTTGGTCTCGGCTTGTGGCGCAATCCCGCTCGCGCAGGCCGCCGGCGAGCAGGCCGACCAGTTCACGCCGGAGTTTCGCCAGGCTCATACCACGTACGATGCCAAGCACACGCCGAAGATCGTCGCCCCCGATTCGGTCAAGCGGGGCGAATGGTTCAACGTGACGATCAGCGTCGGCGCCGGTGGCGCGCACCCGTCGCTGCAGGAGCATTTCGTCCGCTATATCGCGCTCTACAAGGACTCGGTGGAAATCGCCCGCGCGTACCTGCATCCCGTGTACTCGGCGCCGATTGTAACGTTCACCGTGGCGCTCGACGAGGGCGGCACGTTGCGCGCGATCGAGGAGCCGACGCATTCGGCGGCGTGGGAAGCGAGCCGGAAGATCGAGGTTCTACCGTAGTCCCGCGAGCGGTGACCGTACTCAGTGCGCCTTCATCTCGACGGTGATGCGCGCGGGCCGATTGGCGGCGACCGTCACGTTCGCCTGCATGGTGCCAAGATCCTCGTGCCACACGGTGAGCGTGTAATTGCCCGGCGGCAGACCGTCGAACGCAAACCGGCCGTCGGCGCCGGTCACCGTATAGTAGCGATGCGCAGCGACAATCACCCACGCGCGCATCCATGAATGCAGATCGCAATCGATGCGGACAATCTCGGGCTTCGAGAAGACGACCGGAATGGTTCGGCCCTTGGGCTGCGTGCGATTGAACGAGACGTTGAGCTTCGGCGTCGCGTGGAGGTTGTGCAGGAGCCGGTCGCCGTTGAGGAAATTCACGGTGCCGCCAGCCTGCACGACCACCACGCGCGGAACGAACACGCAGCCCTGTTGATCGAGCTCGACCGTGTCGCCAGGTACAGGTGACGCGCGGTCCGCCGGCGGATTGTCGATCCAGACGACGGCGTTCCTGAGCTCCCGGCGCGGCGACACGAGGAGGTCGGTGGCATCCTTGTCGTGGCCGCAGACGTACTGATCGATCGTGACGTCGATTTTCCTCGGCGCGACGGGCGGACCGGCGTAGAGGATCGTTCCGGCGATCGACTCGGCCGAAGCGATCCCCGGGGCGGACAGCCCAGCCAGCAATGCGGCCGCGAAACCCATCGCTTGCAATCGTTGCATCGTCGGTCGGACTCGAGCGGGATGCTGATCGAGATCGTAGCGTGCCGCGCCGTTCGCGCGCCAGGGTGTGCGCGCGAAGCGACCCGAATCTCGCGGAGCCTAGTCTCGGCGGGACCCGCGGTCAAGATTCAGTCTGTGATCAGACTCAGTCGGTGATCTTTACCTTGAGGATCTGCCCCCAGCGGCGCCGGCGGACCGAAGCCGACGTTCGAGATATAGAGCGCGCCGTACCTGACCGATCGCCCGCTCAGGTACTCTCCGCCCTTCGCTCGCAGCGACGCACAAGGATGCGCTGCGCCGCTCCACACAGGACCCAACGCATGAAGGCCGCCTGGCCCTGGCTCACTCCGGTTGTCGCGTTCGCGCTCCTCGTCGGCGCGGTGATTGCGGGGGTCGGGCCGCTCCTCGCCACGCTCTGCGGGATCGCGCTCATCGGCGCGGTGATCGCCGCCGTGCACCACGCCGAGGTCATCGCGCATCGCGTCGGCGAGCCCTTCGGAACGCTGATCCTCGCGCTCGCCGTGACGGTCATCGAAGCGTCGCTGATCCTCTCGATGATGTTCGCCGGCGGGGAGGGCGCTGGGTACCTCGCCCGCGACACGATCTACGCGGCGGTGATGATCATTTCGAGCGGCGTCGTCGGCGCGTGCATCCTGGTGGGCAGCCTGTCGCACGGGGAGCAGTCGTTCCGCGTCGAGGGTGCCGGCGCGGGACTCGCGGCGCTGATCGTGATGTCGTCGCTGGTGCTCGTGATGCCCGACTTCACGACGACCTCGGGTATCGGAACGTACAGCATCGCGCAACTCGGCTTCGTCGCCGTGGCCTCAGCCGCGCTGTGGGCGATCTTCGTCTTCGTGCAGACCGTTCGCTACCGCGACTATTTCGTGCCCGTCGCGAACGCCGCAGATCCCGAGATGCACGCGAAGCCGCCGACGACCGGAGCAGCCTGGACGAGCTTTGGACTGCTGCTGCTCGCGCTCGTGGCCGTGGTCGGTCTCGCCAAGATGCTTTCCCCGACGATCGAGCACGCGGTCGACGCGGCCGGTGCGCCGCGCGCGGTCGTGGGCATCGTGATCGCTGCGCTGGTGTTGTTGCCCGAGGCCGCCGCGGCGATCCGCGCCGCGCGCGCCAACCGGCTGCAGACCAGCATGAATCTCGGCATCGGCTCGGCGCTCGCGTCGATCGGGCTCACGATTCCGGTCGTCGTGGTCGCGTCGATCGCTTTCGGGTTGCCGCTCGTTCTCGGACTGCAGCCGAAGGAAATGGCGATGCTTGCCATCACGCTGCTGACCAGCGCGGTGACGCTCGGCACCGGCCGCACGTACCTGATGCAGGGGGCCGTGCTCCTCGTGATTTTCGCAGCGTTCCTGTTCCTTGCATTCGTCCCCTGACGGCGAGAGGAAGATCGATGAAACACCTGCTGTGGATGGTGGTCACGGTGGCGACGCTCGGCGCCGGCACTGCTGATGCGCACGACGATGCCGCGCATGGCGGCGGGACGGCGTTCGGGCATCCGGGCGATCCCGCGAAGGTCGCGCGAACGATCGAGGTGCGCATGACCGACGCGATGCGCTTTGTCCCCGCCGCGATCACCGTCAGGAAGGGCGAGACGGTGCGCTTCGTCGTGCGTAACGACGGCAAGCTCGTGCACGAGATGGTGCTCGGCACCGACAAGGACCTGCGCGAGCACGCTGCGATGATGCGCGAGCACCCGGGGATGGGCCACGCCGAACCGAGCATGGTGCGCGTCGAGCCGGGAGCGAAGGCGCAGCTGGTTTGGACCTTCGACAAGCGTGGCCGCTTCACCTTTGCCTGCCTCGTTCCGGGACACTTCGAGGCCGGCATGAAAGGCGAGGTCGAGGTGGATTGATCGATGGCTGATTTGACCAATAGCCGGTTTGATCAATACGTGACGCGGATGCCGACGAAGCCGCCGATCGGTGCGGCGGGGCTGTAGGCGCGGGGATTCGTCGCGTTCGGCGCCTGCACCAGGAACACCGACGAGGTCGGCGAGAACGTGCCGAATGTGTAGTACTTCTGGTCGGTGAGGTTGTCGATCCACGCGAAGAGCTGCGCGTGCTTCGTGAGCTGGTACGTCGTGCTGGCGTTCAGCGTGTAGTAACCCGGGATGCGCGGCGTCAGATTGGCCTCGTCACCGAACAGGTACGCGCAGCTCGATGCGATGCCGGTGAATCCGATGGTCCAGCGATCGGTGACCTTGTAGTAAGCCCCGAGCTTCAACTGCTGCGCCGGGATGCCCGGCAGCCGGTCACCCGATTGCACGGTGATGTTGCCGCCGGCATCGGCCATCGGGTTGTTGCCCGAGCCCTCGACGAAGCCGCTCCGGTATTGCGCCTGGATGGATGAATACGCGGCGTAGGCGTTCCAGTGTTCGGTCGCGAGGCTGACGCGTGCGTCGACACCGCGGCGCTGCGTCCGGCCGATGTTGGCAAAGTACGCGCGTCCCTGCGTCACGCTGTTGACGAATGCGATGTCGTTATCGAGATCGGTCTGGAAGAGTGCTACCTCGTACTTCACGTCGGCGCCGGCGCGCGGCGTCAGCGTGCCGCGCACTCCGGTTTCGACCGTGTGCGCGATCACCTGATCGAGGTGCGGATCGCCGACGAAGAAATTGGCGAGGCTGCACGAGTTCTGCGGTCCCGCGCACGAGAGCTCCGCCGGCGTCGGTGCGCGGTTGGCGATCGCATAGCCCGCGTAGGCGGTCAGCGATCGTGCGAAGCGCCAGGTGAAGCCGGCTGCCGGATTGAAGTGATCGTAGCGGTGGTTGCCCGAGAGGTCGCCGCCGTTGTTGTCGTGGAGATCGATCTGTGCTGCGTTGTAGCGTCCGGAAAGCGTCACCGCCGTTTGTGCGGTCAGATTGAGCGTGTCGGCGACGTAGCCACCCCAGGTTGCATTCGTAATCCTGACGGAGACCGGAACGCTGGTGCCGGGCTCGTCGATCAGGATGCCCGGGCCGACGAACTCCCGGCTATCGGGCGTGAGGCCCCCGATCGTCGAGCTCGCGGTGTAGTCGCTACGCGCACCGTCGAAGCTCACGCCGGCAACGAAGTGATTGCGCCGTCCGAGCAGGTCTCCGGCATGCGTGATCTGTGCCGATGCGCCGTAGGCGTGGGTGACGGTCTTCTGTCTGTCGAGCTCCGAATACGGGCCGCCGGCGAGAAAATCGGGGATCGGCACGCCACCGGTGGTCGTGCTGACGACCCCGGCGTCCGAGCATAAGAAGCCCGAGCCGTCGTTGCACGGCGCATCGTTGGCGACGTTGCCGTTGGTGACGTCTTGCCGGAAATGACGATCGTAGGCGAGCGCCTGCAGCGACAAGTGATCGGTGAGGTCGACGTTGCCGGTGAGTCCTGCCGCGACATACTCGTTCGCAACCTCGTTCGGTGCGGTGAACTGAGCCTTGCGGTCGGCCTGCAGCAGCTCGACCGGCGACGTGCCCGGGCCGTTGAGGTCCGAATTCCCGTGGGTCAGATTGAGATGCACATCGGCGGACTCGCCGCGCCAGCCGATATCGCCGTACAGATTCCGGATCGACGACGACTGGAGGTCGCGCCAGCCCGTCTGGTGGACGGCGTTGCCCGCGAGATACGCGGCAGTGTTGCCGCTGCGCGTACCGAGCTGGAACTCGCCCTGCGCCTGCTGGAACGAGCCACCCGACACGTCGCCCTCGAAACCGGGGAAGCCGAAGCCGTCCTTGAGGCGCACGTTGAGCGCGCCGCCGAGCGCATTCAGACCGAACACAGGGCTCGAGCCGACGACGTCGAGTCGGTCGATCGCGATGTCGGGGATGAGCTCCCAGTCGACGGTATCGCCGAACGGCTGATTGAAGCGCATGCCGTTGACGTAGACGGCGAGCCCCTGCGCGGTGCCCTGCAGCGGTGAGGCCGCGAACCCGTGGTAGAAGAACGTCGGCTGGAACGGGTTGCCGGCCGCTTCGCCGAGCGCAGCACCGCCGACCTGTCCGTTGAGTGCGCCGATCATGTTCGGGGTTCCGCTGCGCGAGAGGTCGGCGCTCGACAGGATGCCGGTCTGCGCAGGAACTGTGTCGCGGTCGATCCCGGAGCCGATCAGCGGCGACACGCCGATGACGTTCATCGTCGGAAGGCTGGCGGTGGCGCCACTCTGCGCCTGCGCGGCGGCGCGGAGCGGGACGAGTGCTGCGAACGCGAGGCTGAGCGCGAGGGCGATTGCGTGGGCGAACGCGGGGCTGAAGGCCAAGGGTTTCACGACGGAGCGGAATACCGCGTGTTGACGCATGTCAAGGCGGGGCAGCGCGCATGCTGGCATATTCCATGCCAAATTGCATGAGAAGGCCGATGTCAAATCGCATGACGCAGGCAACGGAGAGATCCATTGGACGGTGACACGCGACCGGCACGATCGACGATGCTGGAATTCGACGCTGCGCTGATCGAGCGATACGGCGGATCGGGGCCGCGCTACACGTCGTATCCGACGGCCGACCGCTTCCACGCCGGATTCACCTCGACGGACTACGAGCGCGAAATCGCGAAGCGCAACGCGCGCGCGTCCGCCGAACCGGTGTCGCTCTACGTCCACCTGCCGTTCTGCGCCTCGCTCTGCTTCTACTGCGCCTGCAACAAGATCATCACCCGCAATCACGGGCGCTCGGCGAAATACGTCGATTACGTCGGCCGCGAGATCGATCTCGTCCGCGCGCACATCGACGGCGCACCGCGAGCGACCCAGCTCCACTGGGGCGGCGGCACGCCGACCTTCCTGCCGCACGACGAGATGGCGGAGCTGATGCGGATGCTGCGCGCGGGCTTCGAGCTCACGGACGATGCATCGATCTCGATCGAGGTCGATCCACGGACCGCCAGTGCCGAGACCATCGCATTTCTCGGCGAGCTCGGCTTCAACCGCATCTCCGTCGGCATCCAGGACTTCGATCCGGAGGTGCAGCGCGCGGTGAACCGGATCCAGAGCGAGGAAGAGACGCGCACGGTGATCGAGACCGCGCGCGCGAACGGCTTCGGCTCGGTCAATGCCGATCTCATCTACGGCCTGCCGCGGCAGACCGTCGCCGGCTTTGCGCGCACGCTCGATCGCGTCGTCGACATCTCACCCGATCGCATCGCGCTCTATAGCTATGCGCACGTGCCGCATCTGTTCAAGCCGCAGCGCAAGATCGCCGTCGAGGATCTCCCGGCGCCGCAGGACAAGCTCGCCATCCTGACGCTCGCGATCGAGCGTCTGTCAGCGGCGGGCTACCAGTACATCGGGATGGATCATTTCGCGAAGCCCGACGACGAACTCGCGCGTGCGCAGCGCGAAGGGAGGCTCTATCGCGATTTCCAGGGCTATTCGGTATCGCCTGGCGGTGATCTGCTCGCATTCGGCATCTCGGCGATCGGCCGCATCGGCGACGCCTACGTCCAGAACACGAAGTCGCTCGACGACTACTACGCGCGGCTCGAAGGCGGCGCGCTCCCTGTCGCGCGCGGCATTGCGTTGAGCGCCGACGATCGGCTGCGCCGGGCAGTCATCCAGGCGCTGATGTGCGACTTCCGCGTCGATCGCGCGGCGTTCGATGCCGCCTGGCAGATCCGCTTCGGCGACTACTTCCGCGGTGAGCTCGCGTCGCTCGAGCCGCTCGCCGCCGACGGCCTCGTCGACATCGGCGACGACGCGATCACGGTGACGCCGCGCGGCCGGCTGCTGGTGCGGGCGATCGCGATGCGCTTCGACCGCCACTGGATGATGGCGCAGCAGCACGCGACGCACTCGAAGATCATCTGATCCGAAAACCGGGACGTACCACGTTTTCACCCGTCCCGATGTGACGCAACCATGAGGTTGAAGCGCGACGAATCGACGCGCACGAGGCTCTGCAGCCGCTCGGAGAGCAGCACGAAGACACGATCGCCGTGCTGCGTGAGGCGCTTCAACAGGCGCTCGATCGCCGGGACGTCGCCCGCGAGGAGCGACTCGAAGTGTAGCGTCAGCGACGTGCCCTGCACGCGCAAGAGCCCGTCGAGGTGTCGCGCGAGGCCGCGGAAGACGCGGCGCCCGGCCAGCGATTCGAGCTTCAGCGCGAGGTCGATGCGCGCCGCCTGTGCGCCCATCGAAACCCCGCCCCCCCGGAACCGTCGCGCGATGTACGCGCGCATCGACGCGAGGCGCTCTTCGATCGGTGCGCGCAGGCGCTCCGCGGGCTGCTCGAAATACCGCTCGACGTAGTCGCGCATCGCGAGCCCGGCGATCCAGTCGACGATCGCGAGCGGCAGTTGGCGCGGCGCGAGCCAGGGGAGCGAGCGCAGGAACTGGCGGATGCGCGGCAGGCCTCCGGGCACGATGCCCCGGACGACGAGCCTCGCCACGATGCTGATCCGCTGCAGCGGCGGATACTCACCCTGGTACACCGGGTGCCCGAGATGCCGGAGCTTGTTGCGGATGCGATCGGCAATCCCGCGATCGGTCAGGAGCCGCGCGTAGAGGCGCTTGTAGGCGCCGATCATCTCCGTGTAGCCGATCCGCTTCGGGACGACGTTGGTGAAGAGCTTCGTGTTGTCGGTCGGGTCGAGCTCGCTGCGCAGCCGGCCCTCGCGCTCGAGGCGCGCATAGAGCGGCGTTCGCGGGAGCGCGGTCAAGAGGCCGACCATCGCCGCCTGAATCCCCGAATCCATGATGAAGCGGTACTGCGTCTCGAAGCTCTCCAGCGTGTCGTTGTCGAAGCCGACGATGAACCCGCCCAGCACGTCGATGCCCCACGAGTAGATCGTGCGGATCGACCCCAGCACGTCCTGGTGCGTGTTCTGCGTCTTGCGGGTCTCCTTCAGCGTCTGCGGATCCGACGATTCGATGCCGATGAACACCCAGCCGAAGTTCGCGTCGCGCATGAGCTGCAGGAGCTCGGCGTCCTGTGCGAGGTTGATCGAAGCCTCGGTGCCGAAGCGGAAGCGATAGTCGTGACGCTCCTGATACGCGATCAGGCCGCGCAGGAGATCTTTCGCGACGGCGCGATTGCCGATCAGGTTGTCGTCGACGAAGAACACGTTGCTGGCACCGGCCGCGCGCAGCCGATCGAGTTCGCGCTCGATCTGCGGCACTGATTTCGTCCGCGGCTTGCGGCCGAACATCACGATGATGTCGCAGAACTCGCACATGTACGGGCATCCGCGCGAGAACTGCAGCGTCGCCGTCGAATAGCGATCGAGATCGAGGAGGTCGAAGCGCGGCGTCGGCGAGTCGGCGAGGGCGACGACGCCGGTCTCGCGGTACATCGCGGCGGCCGACCCCGACTCGAATTCGGCGCAGAACCGCGGCCACAGGTACTCGGCCTCGCCGGCGACGACGGTGTCGGCGAGCGGCTCGTAGCGCTCGGGGCAGAGCGACGCGAAGCTGCCGCCGGCGACCGTGCGGTAGCCGCGCTCGCGATAGTAGCGAAGAAGCTCGCTCTGCCGCTTGAACTGGACCCCCATCCCGCAGACGCCGACGAGATCGGCGTTGGGGGCGAGCGGGATCGACTCGATGTTCTCGTCGACGATCTCGACCTCCCACGACGGTGGGCAGAGCGCGGCGAGTGTTGCGAGGCCGAGCGGCGGATTGATGGCGCGCTTCGACGGCAGGATGCCATCGACCGCCCATTTGAAGCTCCAGAAGCTCTCCGGGTACTTCGGATTGATCAGCAGCAGGCGCATGCAGAGAGACGACCTGCCAGGTGGCGGGTCGACGGCAGGTGGCGGTTTAAGAGCCTCGCCCCGGACGCGGTGTGCCGCCTTGATCGGCATCAATGCGTCCGCGCAGGTTCCCGTCGCCGCGAAGACGCGCAAGACCGCGGATGGCGCGCTACGGCATCCAACCCCGAAAACCCAGGTTTCATCCTCGCCGAAGCGCATTCGTAAGGCGCCGCTTGCTGGTCGAGCGGCGCTGCACTACGTTCATCGCCAGAACTCGCGCCAGGAGAGCCGCGGCAGCCGGTGGACGTCGCGCCCGCCGGTGGACGCCGCGCGAGGGTGACACTATGATCCGATCCGCATGGGCGGCCGACGAGGGGACCGGGGTCCGCCCACATCTGACGGGAGCGAGACATGAACTCGCTTGCGTTCGGCACCCGCACCGCGACGAGCAGGGTGCAGCCGTCGGCTGCGGCCGCGTCGTTCCCGCTTCCACTGTGGCTCGCCCTTTCCTGGGCGCTTGGCATCGGCCTTGCGAAGTCGACGCAGTATCTGTTCCAGCCGTTCGTCTGGGCGAACTGGTCCTGGTACGAAGTGTTGTACGGCTGGGGGCGCGTCGCGCGCGACGACGTGCTCGTCGCAGACATCGTCGCCGTTGCGATGGTCGCTGCCGGCCGAGTTCCGGTGCGAACACTCGCAGCGCGCGCGGCGATACTCGCCGTTTCGATCGCCGCAGGGGCGCTTGCCGGCGAGCTGGTTCTGCGCAGGCTCGACGCACGGTGGGTGCCGCACGGTGCGAGTTATCTGATCACGCACGCCGCGTACTGGGTCGTGCTCGCGGGCAGTGTCGCGGCGCTGTATTACGTCTGGCGCCGAAACGCGGGGATCAGCGATGCGCTGCACGCGCGGGAGCTGCAGCTCGCCGCGTTGCGACGCGCCGTCGTCGATACTCACTTGCAGACGCTGCGCAATCAGATCGAGCCGCATTTCCTTTTCAATACGCTGGCGACCATTCGCGGGCTGCACCAGGCAAAGTCGCAGGAGGGAGCCGCATTGCTGCGCGATTTTCTCGACTTCCTGCGGCTGTTGATGTCTCCGCACGGACGCGCGCGAAATACGCTGGGTCAGGAGGTCGAGCTCGCGCGTGCCTATCTGGGCGTCGTCGTCGTGCGGATGTCGGGGAGACTCAAGACCCGCTTCGACATCGACGACACCCTCGCTGCCTGCGAATTTCCGGCACTCGCCCTCGGCACCCTGGTCGAGAACGCCGTCAAGCATGGGGTGGCCCCGAAACCCGACGGCGGAACGATCGCCGTGCGGGTGTATCGAGTCGCCGACGAAATCGAAGTGGAAGTCACCGACTCCGGCATCGGATTCACCGGGAAGCAGGGGACGGGTATCGGGCTCGTGAACATTCGCACACGCCTGCGCACGCAGTACGGCGCGCGTGGCCGCCTCGAGCTCGCGGCGGTGCGGCCCAACGGCGTACGCGCCACGATCCGACTGCCGTTTCGGCCTGTATCCGAGTTGTCGCGATGACGGCGGCTCCCGCATCCGTCGCTCCGCCGGGCTCAGCAAGGCTCTCGATGGGCGGTCGAGTCGCCCTCTACGGGACGATGGGCGGTGTCATGATGACGGCGCTCGAGTTTCTGGTCCTGGCCCCCAATCTCGTCGCACCGATCTGGCTCGAGCTCGTCGTGTACCTGACGCTGCAATGGATTCCCGCAGGCATCGTGGTTGCCTGGATCGGCTTACGCATCGACGGCAGGCATCGCGGCCGGAAAATGTTCACGCTGCTGGTCACTTTCGCTGCGGCAATGAGCGCTGTCATCATCGCGACGCGCGAAGCCGCTCGGGCGGTGGGGGTCACGTTGAATCCGGGTCCGTTGACCAATGCTCCACTGCTCCCATCGTTCTTCTATACGTTGTGGGTCATCCTGTTCTACGGGGGCCTGTTCATGATGGCCTGCGCACAGAGCGCCCGCGCGGAGCGCACACGGAACGCGCTCGCGCGCGCGGAGATCGAGCGGCAGGAAAGCGAGATCATACTCGGTGAAACGGCGCTGCAGGCATTGAAGACGCGCGTCGATCCCGACCTCCTGCTTCGCGCCGTCGGCGAGATTGAGCGGCGCTACGAGGTAGATCCGGTCGGAGCCGACCAGCTCCTCGACGCGCTGGTCGCGTTCCTTCGTTGTGCGGTGCCCGGCCTGCGTGATGCGCAGCGGATGCTTGGCGACGAATTGCGGCTTGCGTCAGCCTGTGCGCGCGTCTGGAACGAAGTCGATCGTGAGCGACCGCGTTGGCGCATCCACGACCATCCGGACGTCGCTGAGTTGCCGTTCCCGGGCTTGTGGCTGGTCGCGGCGCTCGGTCGCTGGTCATCGGTTGCACCTCGCGGTGCGATCTGCGATGTGCGCGTCCGAACGGAACCTGAGTCGGTGTCGCTAATGCTCGACGCGCAATGGCCCTCCGGCGACTGGGTGACACCGGCGCTCGAGCATCAATTGCGAGTGGGCCTGCGCAGCGCCTTCGGCGATGCGGCGCGACTGGTGCTTCGGACCGCGGCAACGCCCGACGTACCGCTCCTGTCGCTCGTGGTCTCCGCTGAGGCGGGTCGCCGATCGACGCGCCTCGCGGATCCTGCACACCTGGCGGTTCAACCCTGAGTGGCTGTCCAACCCTGATCTCTGAAGGGAGCAACGATGAGCGAGCTCGATCGTGGCAATGTCGAAGAGACGAAGCGGGCGTTACTTGCCGCGCTGCCGGCGCTGTGGATCGCACTCTTGACTCGCGCACCGGAGGTGGCGGCACAGGATGCCGTGCAGATGCAGCCGCAAAGCTACCGCGTCGCCTTCGAGAACGACCGGATTCGCGTGCTCGACTTCCACAGCAGACCGGGGCTCGGCGTGTGCGGCAATGGCATGCACTCGCACCCGGCGCATCTTACCGTCGCACTGAGCCCGGCAAAGGTCAAGGTCACGACGCCTGAGGGGAAGACGTTCGTCGGCGAGAACAAGCTCGGGGACGTATTCTGGGACGAGGCCGAAACGCACGAAACGGAGAACATCTCGGGGCACGATGTCCGTGCGCTGATCGTGGAACTGAAGCAGCCGGGCAAGGCATGAGGAGCCGGCCATGCGCCGCGCCGGTGCATTGATTGCCGAAGACGAGAAGGTTCTCGTCGATGAACTGCGGACGCAGCTGGCGCTGCTGTGGCCCGAGCTCGACATCGTCGGGACGGCCGCGAACGGCATCGAGGCTCTTGCGCTCTTCGAGGAGCGCCGCCCGCGTGTGCTGTTTCTCGATATCGAGATGCCGGGGATGACCGGACTCGAGGTCGCGCGCCAGCTCCAGGGTCGCTGTCACATCGTGTTCGTCACCGCCTACCTGGCGTACGCGGTGGCGGCCTTCGAGCAGGGTGCGGTCGACTACGTTCTGAAGCCTTTCGACACGGCGCGGCTTGCGCGCACGGTCGCGCGGGTCAAGGAACGTCTCGATACGCCGCCGAGCTCGCTCGATGGCCTGCTATCGGATCTCGTCGGCACGCTGCAGTGCCGCGATTACCTGCGCTGGATCAACGCCGCGGAACGCGACGCGGTCAAGCTGATCGCCGTCGACGACGTCGTGTACTTCCAGTCCGATCATGGATACACGCGCGTCGTCACGCAGGACGGCGAGGCACTGATCCAGAGCTCACTGAAGGAATTGCAGGAGCAGCTCGATCCGGGGCACTTCTGGCCGATCCACCGCTCGACGATCGTCAATGCGAGCGCAATCTCGGGGGTGACTCGCGACTTCCGCGGCCGCGTCTTCGTGAAGCTGAAGACGCGGTCCGAGAAGCTATCGGTGAGCGAGGTGCACGAGCACCTGTTTCGCCGGATGTAACGAGCACCAGTTTCGCCGGGTCAAGCGATCGAGTCGAATCACTTGCCGCTCGGAGCGACGGTCCCCGGAGTGATACCCGGCAGCGTCGGCCTTATCGCGCCCTTCACCGATTGGGTGTCGACGGTCGTTACGCTGCTGTCCACGATGCCGTGGTCCCTCACCGGAATGTTGCTTCCGGTGCGGTAGATCTTCTCTTCGTGATGCTCCGCCTGCTGCTGCGGCTGCGACGCGCACGCTGCACAGAGACCGAGCAGAGCGGCGGTCGCGATCGTGCGCGAAATGGCTGGTGGCAGGGCTGGTGGCAGAAACATTGTCCGGTTCTCCTGACAGTGGCGGCGGATGGCATCCGACCGCGAGGCACATCCGCCGCACAGGTTGAAGCACTCGTTATCGCTCTTCGCGCGGGAGATACTTCGCGTAATCCCAGTAGCTGAAGTGATAGATCGGCTCCGTCCGCGTGACGTAGCGGCGCAGCGCAGTCGGCCCTTCGCTCGCGGCCTTGCGCACACCGGCCTCCATCGCACGGATGGGTGCCTGTGCGCTCGCGGGCGCGGCGAACACGGTCATTGCAACCGGGCCCGCCTGCGCATACGTGACTGGTGCGGGCTTCTGTGAAGCCGGCGGCACCGGGTCGGCAGCGAGCGATGCCGCGGCCGTCAGCGCGGCCACCGCGGCGAGCATCGAGGTAGAGCATTTCCTGAAGCGGTTCGATGTCATGGCGTACTCCCACGTGACGCCCCGGGGAATCGCGTTCGGAACCTCCGCTTCCAGCGCGACGGGCGGGAAACCGGGACAATCCCTCCGGTAGCTTGACGCTACGAAAACGCGAGGCTCGGCGCCAGCACGATTCGACGAATCCGCGCCGGGCCGGACAAACCGGCCGAATCGGGGCACGAATGCGCTGGTCGGTTTGGTGATGGCGGCGCCGGGATGCGATGGCGCGGGAGTACGATGGCGCCACGTACGCGGAGACCATCACCATGGACAATCGCCGGACCGAACAGACCGTTCTTGCCCACATCGACAGGCTGGTGAGCGAGGAGCATCGCCTCGAGGCGGTGCCGGCACCCTCCGACGCCGAGCGAGCGCGTCTCGCCGCGGTCGCGGTCGAGCTCGACCAGTGCTGGGACCTGCTGCGCCAGCGCCGTGCGTTGCGCGAGTTCGGCAAGGACCCCGAAGCGGCGCACGTGCGCCCTCCCGAGACGGTCGAGAAGTACACGGGCTGACACGCGCCGCTTCGGCGGCGTATGTCGTATTCGGATATTCCTCCGACGCAACGATCTCCAACCGCTCAGCCCGACGCGCGCACGCCCGAACTTGCGGGCGCTTCTGTCGTCGAATGGCTACAGGCGCCGATCCGAGTCGCGGACCGGCAGGCCTGGGAAGGAGGTTTGACCATGGAAACGTCGATGGAATCGCCGCTGCAGGAGCGTGAGCTGTTCAAGACGATGACTGCAGGGTCGGCGGTCGAAGCACTGGCCGGCGTCGCAGCCGTCGTGCTGGCCATCATCGGGCTCGCGGGAATCGCCCCGCGTTACATGCCGGCGATCGCCGCCATTGTTGTCGGAGCGGCGCTGCTCGCTCAGGCGAGCCTGGTCGCGGCCGAGGCGCGCAGGATCGAATCGCGCGAGCACCTCGGCTCGACGCAGAAGCTCGAGTTCGAGGGCGGCATCAGTTCCGAGGCATTGGCGGGCGGTGTCGCCGTCGTGCTCGGCATCCTCGCGCTGCTGGACATCGGGTCGCACGTGCTGGTCTCGATCTCCGCGATCGTGATCGGCGCGGCGCTGATTCTCGAGTGCGGCGCGATGAACCGGATGAATGCGCTCGATGTCGACAACGGCAAGCACCTGACGATGCGCCGGATCACGCGACGCGCGGTGACCGGCAGCGAAGGCGCGCAGATGCTCGTCGGACTCGCTGCGATCGTGCTCGGCATCCTCGCGCTGGTCGGAGTCGAGACGAGCGCGCTCAACCTGATCGCGCTTCTCGCGATCGGCGTGTCGATCCTGCTGAGCGGTGCTGCGCTCGGCGGTCGATCGGCGAGCCTGCTCGTCAGCAGCACGTAGGCGCATCGTCCGCCGATCTGCCCGCGCGCGACCGGTGTCGTGCGCGGGCGCGATCGGCGGGTGCGGTGTCGCCTTTCCGCCGCAGCTCGAGGTGCGTCAGCGACCGCGGGCGAGGCGCGTCAGCGACGCGCTGGAATCGGTTCCGGCGCCGGCTCGGTGTGGCCGTGCGGAGCCGCGAGCTTGACGTTGAGCCACGCGTAGAGCGGCCCGAGCCCGTTCATCAGCACCACCGCAACGAGCGCCGCAACGGGGCTGTGCGGGTTGGGTCCGAAGCCGCCGTAGAACGTCGCAAAGTACGACGCGAAGCCGAAGAACATGCCGGGGACGAACGTGAGCCCGAGACCGGGCACGCGTGCGAGCAGCATCTGTGCGGTGTTGAGGCAGAACAGGATCACGCACTGGGCGAAGAGCAGCGCCCCGCCGGAGAACTGGTGCGACGCCCAGTCGAATCCGAGCACGATCAGGAACGCCGTCACCGAGCCGACCGGCATCACCGGCCAGATCTTTTTCAGCACTTCGGGCTTCGGCCCGCCCGCGGCGAACGTTCCGGCCCAGCCGATGAAGATCGCCCAAGGCGGCAGGTTGAACGGCGGCATCGAGATGAAGATGGTCGTGACAGCGAGCAGTGACGCGATGATTTCGGCCGGGGGCTTGCGCATGGGAGTCGCTCCTTCGGTCAAGGTTGGCGTTACGGTGTCGTTCGCCTGCGGTCAGCGGTGCACGGGTTGGCGGTGAATGTCGCACTGATGCCGGGTGGTCACGGTGATCCTGCCGTCCTTGATCACCCATGAACGCGGTGGAATGTCAAGCAGCGCATCGGCGACCTGCCAGGTATCGAGGATGACGAGGCTCGCGCGCTTGCCGACCGCGATCCCGTAATCGTCACCGATGCCCATCGCGCGCGCCGCATCGTGTGTGGCCATCCGCAGCACATAGGCCTGGTTCTCGGGCGTGCCGAACTGTGCAAGATGCGCGAGGAAGTTGCCGATCAGCAGCGGATCGGCCTTGCCGAACGGCGTGAACGCGTTGCGGATGTTGTTGGAGGCGAAGGTGACGTTGACGCCGGCGTCGCGCAGCGCGCGCACCGGGGTCACTCCGCGCCGCTGGTTCACGACATCCTTGCGGCCGCCGAGATAGACGTCGGTCGCCGGCAGCGTCACGATGTGCACGTCGGCGCGATGCAGGAGGTCGAGCACCGGCTTCGCTTCGTCGGGCGCGAGCGCCGCGAGGCTCGTCACGTGGCCGAGCGACACGCGCCCCTGGTACCCCGTGGCGAGGGTCTTCTCCGCCGTATACGCCGCCGATGCGAAGCGCGGGTCCGAGGTGTCGTCGGCGAAATCCGCGTGCATGTCGACCGGCGCTCCGAACTTCTGCGCGAGGGCGAAGACGGCGTCGATGTGGCGCTTCGTATCGTCCCACGACAGCTCGTTGTACGGACAGCCGCCGACGACGTTGGCGCCGAGCTTCATCGCCTCCTCCATCAGCTCGATCGTCCCCGGCGATTTCAAGATACCTTCCTGCGGGAAGGCGACGATCTGCAGGTCGACGAGGCCGCGGTATTCCTCCCTGAGCTGCAGCGCGGTCTCGACGCCGATCAGCCCCTGGATGACGTCGACATCCGGATGCGCGCGAATCGCGATCGTGCCGTTCTTCACCGCCATGTCGAGAACCTGGCGCGATCGCGCGAGCACGTCCTCGCGCTCCTGCTTCCCCTTGAGGATCCCGGTGATGCGGATCGCCTCTTCGAGCGTGCCCGAGCGCGCCGGCATGCGCCGATGCAGGAATGCCTTTTCGAGATGCAGGTGCGGCTCGAGGAGGCCCGGGATCGCGGCGCGGCCCTCGGCGTCGATGCTCTGGCGCGCCTCGGCCCGGATGCCCGACTCGATCCCGACGATGCGGCCGCCTTCGATGGCGATGTCGGTCGGCTTCGCGTCGTCGTCGATCAGTACGTTACGGATCAACAGGTCCATGGACTCCTCCGCGCTCGATTGGCGAGGCGACTCTAGCCGCCGGCGAGGCGGCTGTCAGCGTCGCTCCGTCGATGCGCGCTATTCACACGGTGAATGAGCGACGTCCTCCCAAGCGGTCGCGTCAGGCCTCGTGCGCGGCGCCCCGAAGTCATTCGAGGAACAGCTCGGCGACGAGGCTCCTGATCCACCGGTTCGCCGGGTCCTGATGGTACCGCTCGTGCCAGTGCTGCTTGATCTCGATCGACGGGATTCTGATCGGCGACTCGACGATCCTGATGCCGGCAAAGTTGGAAAAGGCGAGCGCGAGGCGGCGCGGCACCATGACGATGTAGTCGGTCTGGCTAACGATGATCGGAACCGCCATGAAGTGGGGGATGGTGAGCGCGATGCGCCGCCGGTGGTGCTGGTGCGCGAAGGCGCGGCTGAGCGCGATCTGGTGCCCGGTGCCGGCCGAGGTGATCAGCACGTTGCGCATGTCCGCGAACTGCCTCGCGGTGATCGACCCTTTCGCCTGCGGGTGGTCGCTGCGCAGCAGGCAGACGAACTGGTCCCGGTACAGCCGCTGCTGGTAGAACCCGCCCTTGAGATCGGGAAACAGACCGAGCGCGATGTCGACTTCGCCCGAAGCCATCGCGTCCTGCTCGCCGCGCGCCGGGATCTGCTGCACCTTCACGTTGACGTGCGGCGCGCGCTGCTCAAGCGTACGCAGCAGCTTCGGCAGGAAGATCCCCTCGCCGATGTCGGTCATGTAGAAGGTGAACGTTCGCCGCGCAGTGAGCGGATCGAAGGTGGCGCCGAGCTCGAGCGAGTTGGCGATGATCGTGCACGCCTGCTGGATCGGCGCCGCGAGCACCTGGGCGTACGGCGTCGGCTGCATGCCCCGCGCCGTGCGCACGAAAAGCGGGTCGTTGAATGCCTTGCGCAGCCGTGCGAGCGCGCTGCTCATCGCCGGCTGCGACAGTCCCACGCGCTGCGCGGCCGCGGTGATGCTGCGGTCGGCCAGAATCGCGTCGAAGACGACCAGCAGGTTGAGGTCGAGCGTCGACAGACTGATCCGCCTATTCACGGCGTGGATTCTAAACATAACGCCGTCCCATCTGGACAGCCTCGCGGTGGCTCCCTACATTGGCCAGGGTCCCTCACGGACCCCTGAACCATCATTCGGAGCGACCCGGTGCCGATATTTCGAACGATCAAGACGAATCTGTACAAGGATTCGGTCGCGCTGATGCGGATCGCGCAGACCATCCTCGCGCGCGACGGCGTGCGGCGCGCAACGCTGGTCATGGGAACGCCCGCGAACAAGGACATCCTCGCCCAGGCCGATCTCCTGGACCCGAAGCTCGAGAAGGCGCGGCCGGGCGACGTCATGATCGTCGTCGATGCCGAGACGGACGACGTGCTCGAAGCGGCCGCGACGGAGATTGCCGGCCTCCTCGAAGGCGAGCGCCCTTCTGCGGCGTCAGGCGGGCCCGCGGAGCTGCCGCTGCGCTCGATCGCGATGGCGTGCTCGCGCGATGGCGACGACATGGCGCTTGCGCAGATCTCCGTTCCCGGGCCCTACGCGGCGGCCGAGGCGATGAAGGCGCTGCGCCGGGGCCTGCACGTGTTCCTGTTCAGCGACAACGTGCCGCTGGAGCAGGAGCGCGCGATCAAGGCCGTGGCGCGCGAGAAGGGCCTCCTCGTCATGGGCCCCGACTGCGGCACCGCGATCATCGCCGGCACGCCGCTCGGCTTCGCCAACGTCGTGCGCACGGGGGCGATCAGCCTGGTCGGAGCTTCGGGTACCGGCCTGCAGGAAGTGACGTCGCAGATTCACGCGCTCGGGCGCGGCATACGGCACGCGATCGGAACCGGCGGGCGCGACGTTTCCGAGGAGATCGGCGGCATCACGACGCGACAGGCGATCGACCTGCTCGCGACTGATCCGGGCACGCGCGTCATCGGCATCGTGTCGAAGCCGCCGGCGCCCGCAGTGGCCGGGCAGATCCTCGAACGCGTCGGGAAGATCGACAAGCCGGTCGTCGTGCTCTTCCTCGGCGACGATCTGTCGGCGAAGCCGCTGCCGCGAAACGTCACTGCGGTCTCGACGCTGTACGACGCGGCCGTGGTGGCGATCGAGCGCGTCGACGGCAAGGACGTGACCGCCGCGGACGGCGCCGATGCGTGGCTGGGTCCGGTGCGCGACGAGGCGGCGCGACTTGCAGCAGGGCAGCGCTTCGTGCGCGGGTTGTACTCGGGCGGGACGTTCTGCGCCGAAGCCCAGCTCGTCTGGCGCAAGCTCGGCCTCTCGGTGCATTCCAACGCGCCGCTCGACAAGCGAGCCCCCGAGGTCGCACCCGAAGGCGCGCACACGGCGATCGACCTCGGCGCCGACGAGTTCACCGTCGGCCGTCCGCACCCGATGATCGACCCGAGCACGCGGATCGATCACATCGCGGCCGCGGCGCGCGATCCATCGACCGCCGCGATCGTGCTCGACGTTGTGCTGGGCTACGGCAGCCATGCCGATCCCGCCGGTGCGCTGGCGCCGGCGATCTCGAAGGCGAGAGCGGCGAGCGCGCAGGAGGGTCGCTATCTGCCCGTCGTCTCGTTCGTGTGCGGCACCGAGGAAGATCCCCAGCATCTGTCGGCCCAGCAGGCGCTGCTGCGCTCGGCGGGTGCGCTCGTCCTGCCGAGCAGCACCGCGGCAGCGCGCGCGGCGGGCGAGATCGCGCTGCGTGCATGAATCGCCAGCGCATCGTCATCGCGTTCGGCGGCAACGCGAGCTATCCGCCGAGCATCAAGGGGCTCGCCTCGGAGCAGTTCGCGCTGATCGCCGAAGCGTGCCGGCACCTCGTGCGGATCATTCAGTCGGGCTATCAACTGGTTCTGAC
The DNA here is from genome assembly GCA_036379595.1 of Casimicrobiaceae bacterium. Lineage (GTDB taxonomy): Bacteria > Pseudomonadota > Gammaproteobacteria > Burkholderiales > Casimicrobiaceae > VBCG01. Next base: position 27,352 of record DASVGI010000063.1, read on the forward strand.
GCACGGCAACGGCCCGGTGGTCGGCAACATCCTGTTCCGGATGGCGCGCACCGCGAACGAGCTGCCGCCGATGCCAATGGACGTCTGCGTCGCGCACTCGCAGGGCGGCATGGGCTACATGCTGCAGCAGACGCTCGCCAACGTGCTGCACGATCAGGGCGTGCAGATGACGGTCAGCTCGATCATCACCCAGGTCGAAGTCAGCGCCGAAGATCCCGGCTTCGCCCATCCGACCAAGCCCGTCGGGCGCTTCTTCAGCTCGACGGACGCCGAGCGGCTCGCCCGCGAGCAGGGCTGGAGCTTCGTCGAGGATTCGGGTCGCGGCTATCGGCGGGTCGTGCCTTCGCCGCGGCCGCTGCGCATCCTGGAATTGCCTGCAGTGGAGGCATTGCTCGCCGCGAACGTGATCCCGATCGCCGTCGGCGGCGGCGGCATTCCGGTCGCACGCGATGCGCAGGGTGACTACTACGGAGTCTCGGCGGTGATCGACAAGGACCTGACGAGCGCGATGCTCGCCGCACACCTTGGCGCCCGGACGCTTGTCATGCTGACAGGGGTCGACCGCGTCGCGCTCGACTTCGGAAAGCCGACGCAGCGCGCGATCGACAGGATGAGCGCGAGCGAAGCACGACGCCACCTTGCGGAGGGGCAGTTCCCTCCGGGCAGCATGGGCCCGAAGATCGACGCCGCGCTGCAATATCTGGACGGCGGCGGAAGCGAAGTGATCATCACCTCGCTCGATCGCGTCTGCGACGCGCTCCAGGGACGCGCCGGAACGAAACTGGTCGCATGACATCACCCCAATGCGAAGGGAGAGCAACGGAATGAGCGCTGCGCTGCTGGATCGGACCGCGCTGTCGGTCATCAACGTGGGCGTCGAAACGTTCACGCAAAGCGTCCGCGAAGCGGGCGGGCAGGCGCTTCAGCTCGCCTGGCAGCCGCCGGGCGACGGCGACCCGGGTCTCGCGTGGACGCTCGCGCAGCTCGCTGGCGACGACGCCGATCCCGCCTGCCTCGGCTCCCGCATCGACCGGGCCAACGCGACCGCCGTCGAGCGAATCCTCGCCGCTCAGCCGATGCTCGTCGATGTCGCGCTGCATGCGCGCGACGTATGGCCCGAGATGGGCAAGACGCTGCTGCACGCCGGCGCGCCGATCGCGTGGGAGGGCATGTGCGGTCCGATGCAGGGCGCGATGATCGGTGCGCTGCTCTACGAAGGATGGGCCGACACGCCGGAAGCGGCGCAGGCGCTCCTTTCGCGCGGCGCGATCCACTTCGCGCAGTGCCACGATTTTCACGCCGTCGGACCGATGGCCGGCATCATCTCGCCGTCGATGCCGCTGTTCGTCGTGCGCAACGGCGCGCACGGCAATGTCGCGTACAGCAACATGAGCGAGGGGATCGGCCGCGTGCTGCGCTTCGGCGCGAACGGGCCCGACGTCATCACGCGACTGCGCTGGATCGAGACCGTCCTCGCGCCGACGCTGCGCGCCGCGGTCCGCGCGACCGGCGGCATCGACCTCAAGGGGACCCAGGCGCAGGCGCTGCTGATGGGCGACGAGGTGCACAGCCGCAACGCCGCGGCGACGCTGCAATTCCTCGCCGCGATCGCCGAACCGCTCGCGGGCGCCGAGCTCGACCGCAAGGCGGTGCGCGAGACGCTGGCGTACATTGCCGGAAACTCGCAGTTCTTCCTCAACCTGTCGATGGCCTCGTCGAAGGCGACGATGGATGCGGCGCACGGAATCGACGGCTGCGGCGTCGTCACCGCGATCGCGCGCAACGGCGTGACGACGGCGATCCGCGTCAGCGGCCTCGGCGGCGAATGGTTCGAGGCTCCTTCCGACATGCCGATCGGACTGTTCTTTCCGGGCCACACCCAGGCCGACGCGAATCCGGACCTCGGCGACAGCGCGATCTGCGAGACCGCGGGCTTCGGCGGCTTCTCGCTCGCCGCATCGCCGGCGCTCGTCCAGCTCGTCGGCGGCACCGTGAACGAGGCGATCGGGTACTCGCGCGAGATGTACGAGATCACAATCGCGCGCAATCCCGCCCTTTCGCTGCCGAACCTCGATTTCGCCGGCGCGCCGTGCGGCATCGACATCCGCAAGGTCGTCGACAGCGGCATTCGTCCGGCGGTGACCACCGGCATCGCGCACCGGAAGGCCGGCATCGGCCAGATCGGGGCCGGCATCGTGCGCACGCCGATGGACTGCTTCGTCAAGGCGGTGACGGCGTTCGCGAAGCAGCAGGAGGTCGGATAGCGTGCTGAGGGCGCTCACCTCGCCGCGCGGCATGGTCACCGCGCCGCATCATCTCGCCGCGCAGGCCGGCGCGGCGGTGCTGCGCGACGGCGGCAACGCGGTCGAGGCGATGGTGGCCGCGGCCGCGACGATCGCCGTCGTGTATCCGCACATGAACAGCATCGGCGGCGACGGGTTCTGGTTGATCAGCCGGCCCGGCGAGGCGCCGATCGGCATCGATGCCTGCGGCCGGTCGGCCGGCCTCGCCACGCTCGACGCGTACCGCGAGCGCGGCCACGCGTCGATTCCGTCGCGCGGGCCGCTCGCGGCGAACACGGTCGCCGGGGCGGTGTCCGGCTGGCAGGCTGCGCTCGAGCTCGCTCGGGGACGACTGCCGCTCGCCCGGCTGCTCGAAGATGCGATCTGGTACGCGCGCGAAGGCGTCGCCGTCACGCGGAGCCAGGTCGACTACACCGAGCGATTTCTCGCCGAGCTCGCCCCGCAGCCCGGATTCGCACGAGCGTTCCTGCACGATCGGCGCCCGCCGGAGGCGCACTCGACTGCCAGGCTGCCCGCGCTCGCCGCCACGCTGTCGCGCCTCGCCGAATGCGGACTCGACGAGTTCTACCGCGGCGAGCTCGGGCGGGCGATGGCAGCCGAGCTGGCCCGCCTCGGGAGCCCGCTGCGCTTCGACGATCTCGAGCGCCATCACGCGTCGCTCGTCGAGCCGCTCGCGGTCGAGCTTTCGCTGGGCACCGCCTACAATCTGCCGCCGCCGACGCAGGGGCTCGCCTCGCTGATGATTCTCGCGATCTTCGATCGCATCAGGGGCGAGGCGGCTGCCGAAACCTTCGCGCACGTCCACGGCATCGTCGAAGCGACGAAGCAGGCCTTCCTCGTGCGCAACCGGCATGTCGGCGATCCCGAGACGATGCGGGTCGATGCGCGCGAGTTCCTGCATCCGGACGCGATCGCGGAGCGCGCGCGCGCGATCGATCCTGCGCGTGCGCGCGCATGGCCCGAGCCCGCCGTTCGCGGCGACACCGTGTGGATGGGGGCCGCCGACGAAAGCGGCATGATGGTGAGCTACATCCAGAGCCTCTACTGGGAGTTCGGCTCCGGCGTGGTCCTGGAGGACAGCGGCGTCACCTGGCAGAATCGCGGCGCCAGCTTCTCGCTCGATCCGGCCTCGCATCTCGCGCTCGCGCCGCGGCGCAAGCCGTTCCACACGCTCAATCCCGCGCTCGCGCGGCTTGCCGACGGGCGTGAGATCGTCTACGGCAACATGGGCGGCGACGGCCAGCCGCAGAGCCAGGCCGCGGTCCTGAGCCGGTGCGCGATCTACGGTCAGGATCTGCAGCAGGCGGTCAGCGCGCCACGGTGGCTCCTCGGCCGAACCTGGGGCGAGATGAGCGTGAGCCTCAAGCTCGAGGATCGCTTCGATCCGGCGCTCGTCGCGGCGCTGCGCGCGGCCGGGCACGACGTCGAGATCATCGCCCCGTACTCCGATCTGGTCGGCCACGCCGGGGCGCTCTTGCGCCACCCAGACGGAATGATCGACGGCGCGAGCGACCCTCGCTCCGACGGCGCGGTGGCGGGATACTGAACGCGATGCGCGACCAGGTACCGCGCGAGCTGTCGCCCCGGCGCGCTATCTCCGCCGACGCGGAGCTCCTTCGACGAATCGGTCGCGGCTTCCGCGGTCGCGTGCACAGCGCGTTCGAAAGGACGGTCAACGTCGAGGTCGATGGTGGTGACCTCGCCGCGATCGCGTGTCGCAGCGTCGACAATGCGCCGGACACGGTCGTCGTCGACATCGAAGGATTCGGCGGAGTCGGCATCGAGCGCGGTGATCCGGTGCATGCGGGCGCCGGCTCGCTGCGAGCCGGGCCCTTCGAAGTTCGCCTCGACGGCGCGTCGCGCTGGTCGGGAGCGCTGCCGATGTTCCCGCGCGACAATGCGACGCTGCGCACGAACCTGCGCTCGATCAAGACCCGCATTCGGCGTGCGGTGAGCGGCAGCCGCATGTGCGGACGGCGCGATCCCACCGACCGCTTTACCGACGACGCCCACGTTGCGCTCGATCAGCGCGCCGCGATGCTGCGCATTTCCCTCCTGCGCGCGGACCTCGACGCGGCGCGCGCATCGGCCGCGGCGATGGTCGGGCTCGGGCCCGGTCTCACGCCGTCCGGCGACGATTTCCTCGTGGGGCTGTTCGCGACGCTCAACATCGCGCTCAGCCCCTGTTACCCGTTGCGCGCGATCTGCGACGACGTCGTTGCGTTCGCGCGATCGTCGACCAACGCGATCAGTGTCGCAGCGCTCGCCAACGCCGCACGCGGCCGCGTGCGCGAATCGATCGGTGTGCTCGTGCACGAGCTGATCGACGGGGCCCCGGTGGACCTCGATCGTGCACTCGACCGCGTGCTTGCCATCGGGGCGACATCCGGAAACGAAATCGCCGCGGGCCTCGCGTTCGGGTTCGCGGTCAACCTGGAGCTGCGTTCGCGGGCGATCACCAGCCGAGCGCGATGCCTTCCCCCCGAGGGTCGGCGCCGCCTTCGTGAAACGCCCTCGATGCACCCTTGACGCGGATCGCCTGCGCCGTTCCCATGCGCGGGCTGGGCCACGGAGCGACTTCGGCCGGATGCCCGCGTGCACGCAGCGCGCCAAGCACGTCGTCGCCCACCGTCGATTCGATCAGGAGCTGATTGGTCGAGTCTTCCCACGAGCGGCCGTACAGGACGCGCGGCGCTTCGATCGCTCGCTGCGGGTCGAGACCGAAGTCGACGACTCGGGTGACGAGCGACGCGTTGGTCTGCGCCTGTACCTCGCCGCCCTGAGTTCCGTGCACGAGGTACGGCGTGCCGCCGCGGTAGAGGATGCCCGTCATCAGCGTCGACGCGGACCGCTTTCGCGGCGCCAGCGCGTTCGGGTGCCGCGCATCGAGCGAGAAATAGCTGCCCCGGTTCTGCAACAGCACGCCGCTCGCCGGATCGAGCACCGCCGCGCCGAAGTCGAAGTAGAGGCTCTGCACGAGACCGACCGCATTGCCCTCGCGGTCTGCGGTGGCGATGAACACGGTGTCGTCGCCGGATGGCGGGCTGTCCTGCGCGATCGACGGATCGGCGAGCCAGCGATCGCGCTCGGCGCGCGCGCGGGCCGGGTCGAGCAGATCGACGATCGGGATCGCGTGGAAGCGCGGATCGGTGAGATGTGCGTCGCGCTTTCGGAATGCCCACTTGATCGCCTGGATCAACGCGTGGTAGTAGCCGAGCGATCCGTCGCCGGCACGCGCGAGGTCGATACCGTCGAGGAACGACAGGATCATGAGACCGGCGATCCCCTGCGACGGCGGGGGGGCCTGCCACGCCACGCAGTCGCGATAGCGCACCGAAATCGGCTCGACCTCGAGCGCGCGGTAGGCAGCGAAATCGTCGGTGCGGAGCATGCCGCCAGCCGCGTCGAGGCAGCGCACGATCGACGCGGCTGTCGTCTCGTAGAAGTGCCTGGGTCCGCGGCTTGCGATGGCTTCGAGCGTGTCCGCGAGTGCCGGTTGCTCGAGGCGGCTGCCGGCGGCGACCGGGGCGTCCGCGGCGAGGAACAGCGACGATGACCCGGGATCGTCGCGCAGCACCGAAGCGCGCTCGACGATCCATTTCGCGAGGTCCTCGCTCACCGGCGCGCCGTTCCGGGCGTACGCGATCGCGGGCTCGAGAAGCCGCGTTAGCGGAAGCCGGCCCCAGCGTCGATGCGCAATGCCCCAGCTCTCGACGGCGCCCGGCACCGTGAGCGCCGCCCGGGGACCGCGCAGCGGGATCGCCGCCTCGCCTGCGAAGCGCGCGGGATCGACGGCCGCACCGGAGGGACCGCTGCCGTCGATCGCGACGGGGCGCCCGGCGCCGGCGGGATGCACCAGCCAGAACGCATCGCCGCCGATGCCCGTCATGTGCGGCAGCACGACGCCGAGCGTCGCCGCGGCGCAGATCGCCGCATCGACGGCGCTGCCGCCGTCGCGCAGCACTTCGAGGCTCGCGATCGAGGCGAGGTGGTGCGGGGTCGCGACCATGCCGTGCTCGCCCTGGGCGAGTGCTCGCGTCGCTCTCGATCGGTCCATACGCACAGCGACGATACACTATCGGCGGCGCGCCGAATCGTGCGCGGAGCGAGAATGATCGGTACACTCGGAGACTCCGCGTTCCGGACCAGGCGTCGATGAAAGACGCGATTCACCGCCAGACGCTCGCTGACCTCGTCCGTCGCAGTGCGGCACGCGATCCAGGGAAGCTCGCGATCGTCTGCGGCGACACGCGCTGGACCTATGCCGAATTCGACGCGGTGACCGGGCGCGTGGCCGCGGGCCTCGCCAGGCGCGGCATCGTGAAGGGTGATCGGGTCGCCGTTCTCGCGAGGAACTCGCACGCGTTCGCGGCACTGCGCTTCGCGCTCGCGCGCCTCGGTGCGGTGCTGGTGCCGATCAATTTCATGCTGAAGGCCGACGAGGTCGCGTACATCCTGCGGCATTCGAGCGCACGGATGCTGGCGACCGACGGCGGCCTCGCCGAGCTCGCTCGGGCCGCCGCGGCGCTCGATACGAAGGTCGAAGTGCTCGTCTGGATGCCGGGCGAGGAGGCGAGCGCCCCGGTGCCGGGGCTCGTCTCGTTCGACGAGCTCGCCGCCGAGGCCGCGCCGACCCCGGACATCGCGCTCGACGGCAGCGACCTCGCGCAGATCGTCTATACGAGCGGCACCGAGTCGGCGCCGAAAGGCGCGATGCTCACCCACGATGCGGTGCTCTGGCAGTACGTGAGCTGCATCGTCGACGCGTCGATCGCGCACGACGATCTCGTGCTGCACGCGCTGCCGCTCTATCACTGCGCGCAGCTCGACGTCTTCCTCGGCCCCTCCGTTTACGTCGGCGCGACGAACGTGATCACCGCGAAGCCGACCCCGGACAACCTGCTGCCGCTCTTCGCGCGCCACCGCATCACGTCGTTCTTCGCTCCGCCGACCGTGTGGATCGCGCTCCTGCGCTCGCCGCTCTTCGATTCGACCGACCTCTCGTCGCTCGCCAAAGGCTATTACGGAGCGTCGATCATGCCGGTCGAGGTGATGCGCGAGCTCGCCCGCCGGCTGCCGAAGGTGCGGCTGTGGAATCTCTACGGGCAGACCGAGATTGCGCCGCTCGCGACGATGCTGGGACCCGACGACCAGCTCCGCAAGCCGGGCTCGTGCGGGCGCGCGGTGCTGAACGTCGAGACGCGCGTCGTCGACGACGCGATGCGCGACGTGCCGAAGGACGGCCGCAGCATCGGCGAGATCGTTCACCGCAGCCCGCAGCTCCTCGCCGGCTATTTCCACGACGACGAGCGGACGAAGGCGGCCTTCCACGGTGGATGGTTCCACTCGGGCGATCTCGCCACGATCGACGCCGAGGGCTACATCAGCGTCGTCGACCGCAAGAAGGACATGATCAAGTCAGGCGGCGAGAACGTCGCGAGCCGCGAGGTCGAGGAGGCGATTTACCGGCTCGAGGGTGTGTCCGAGGTCGCCGTCATCGGTCTCCCGCATCCCGCGTGGGTCGAGGCGGTGGTCGCCGTCATCGTGCCGAAGGCCGGAGCCGGGCTCGCCGAGGCTGCCGTGCTCGCGCATTGCCGCGCGGCGCTCGCGTCGTTCAAGGTTCCGAAGCGCGTGCTGTTCGTCGAGTCGCTGCCGAAGAATCCCAGCGGGAAGCTCCTGAAGCGCGAGCTGCGCCGGAGCCACGAGGCGCTCTTCGCATCGTCGCGCTGACCGGCAGGGACCGACCACGATCGCAACCGACCGCGGCGGGCTCCGACGCTGCTGAGCGCCGGCCGGTGCGTTCGTCAGCGTGCCGCCGCCCGCTCCATCGCGACCTCCTCGCGCAGGCTCTCGATGTCGCGCCCGATCGTCGCGACGGCGAGCGTCCGTCCTCCGAGGCGGTAGCGAAGCGCGCAATCGCGGGCGTCGAGGCTGCCGTCGATGTCGATCGCGTCCCAGCGCTCGGCATGGCCGACGTAGTTGATCGCGACGTCGTAATGTTGGCTCCAGAAGAACGGCACGATGTCGCATGCGACGCGCTGGCCGAGGATGTTGCGCGCCGCGATCTGACCGTGGCGCTCGGCGACGACCCAGTGCTCGACGCGGATCTTGTCGCCGCTGTGCGGATCGGGCCAGCGGACCGCGTCGCCGGCGGCGAAGACGTCCGGAGCGCTCGTCTGCAGATAGCGGTCGACGACGATGCCGCGGTCGATCGCGAGACCCGCCTGCTGCGCGAGGGCGAGCGACGGTCGCACGCCGACTCCGAGGACGGTGAGATCGGCGTCGAACGTGCTGCCGTCGTCGAGCGTCACCTTGTTGCCGTCGAGACCGCGAACGGTGTGCCCGAGATGGAACGTGACGCCCTTCGATTCGTGGAGCCTCTGCACGAACTGGCCGGCCGCGAAGCCGAGCACGCGCTCGAGCGGGACCTTCTCGGGCCCGACGACGTGGACCTCGATGCCACGTGCGGTGAGCGATGCAGCGACTTCGAGGCCGATGAAGCTCGCACCGACGACGAGCGCGCGCTTTGCGCCAGACGCGCGTGCGACGATCGCCTTGCTGTCGGTGAACGAGCGCAGGTAGAGGAGTTGATCCGCGGCAGCGCCGGGGATGTCGAGGCGCACGGGGTCCGCACCGGTCGCGATCAGGAGCGCGCCATACGGGTAGCGGCGGCCGTCGTCGAGCACCGCTTCCTTGCGGCGTGCGTCGAGCGCGACCACCCGCGCATTCAGCACGAGGTCGATCGCGCAGTCGGTGTAGAACTCGGGCGGACGCAGCGGAATCCAGTCGTCGGGCGCGTTGCCGGCGAGGAAATCCTTCGAGAGGTTCGGGCGATCGCACGGCGGCGAGTCGTCGGCGGAGAGCATCGTGATCGTTCCCGCGTAGCCTTCGCGGCGCAGCATGTCGGCCGCGGCAAGCCCCGCGGCGCCGCCACCGATGATCACGACGATCCCCGGCGGCAGCGCCGGGCCCGCGATGCTGCGCGGTCGCGGCTCCGCCAGGCGCTCCCGCGCAAAGACGGTGTCGCCGACCGTTTCGACGCGCCAGCACGGGATGGGGCTTAGCGCCGGAGCCGCGACCGCTTCGCCGCTCGCGAGGTCGAAGCACGCGTGGTGCCACGGGCAGCGCAGCGCCTTGCCGCTGACGAGGCCCTCGGCGAGCGGCCCGCCGTAGTGCGTGCAATGGGCGCCGATCGCGTACACGGTCTCGCCTTGTCGGACGAGAACGGCGTCGTCGTCGCCGATGCGTCCGGCGAGCGTGCCGCCGTCGGGGACACGGCTCAACGCGACGCCGGCGCGGAAGTCGGGAAGTTCGGAAGGCTTGTTCGTGCTCACGCTTTGCTCGCTCCGTTCGCAGTCATCGTCATGTTCTTCGCCATCGTCATCATCGTTGTCGTCATCGGCAGTGCTGCAGCCGGGCGACATCCAGAATACGCCCGTGCGCGGCTCGCGCAAAACGAGCGGCTCGTGATGCTCCGAGAATTGGAAGGCCCGTGGCGGGGTTGTCGCGGGGTCGCGGCGGGCTCGCGATCGTCCGGCTCGCGATGGGGTTGACGTCTGTCCGCATTTCGCATACCGTATGCGGAACTCGAACCGGGTTTCTACCTCGCACCGAATTTCCACCTCGCGCCGGAGGCTTCGCGCATGGAAACTGACCAGGACCGCATCCGCGTCATCATCGCCAAGGTGGGGCTCGACGGCCACGATCGCGGCGTCAAGATCGTCGCGCGCACGCTGCGCGACGCCGGCATGGACGTCATCTACACGGGCTTGCACCGCACGCCCGAGGAGGTCGTCGACGCGGCGATCCAGGAGGACGTCGACGTGATCGGCGTCAGCATCCTCTCCGGCGCGCACATGACGGTGTTCCCGCGCCTCGTCGAGCTCCTGCGGTCGAAAGGCGCCGACGACATCCGCGTGATCGGCGGAGGCGTGATCCCCGACGACGATCTGCCGAAGCTGCGCGAGATCGGGGTCGCCGAGCTCCTGCTGCAGGACACGCCGCCCGACGCGATCGTCGCCGCGGTGCGTCGCGTCGTCGCCGAGCGCGGCGCGCGCTAGCGTCGACTGGCGCGATGGGGGTTGCGATGGAACAGTGGTCGTTTCCGCCGCGCTTCGACGCGGACTACCTGCCGCCCCCGGACTCGCGCTACTGGTTTCCGCGGCGCGAGACGATGCCTCCGGCCGAGCGCGATGCGAAGATCCTCGAGCGTCTCAAGGTCCTCACCCGCTACGCGTGGGATCATTCGCCGTTCTACCGGCGCAAGTGGGACGAAGCGGGCTTCCACCCCGATCATCTGCGCTCGCTCGACGACTTCGAAGCGAAGGTGCCGGTGATCGCCAAGAAGGACCTGCGCGACGCGCAGTCGCGGGTGCCGCCGTTCGGTGATTACCTGTGCGTTCCCGACGCCGAGGTCCACCACATCCACGGCACGTCGGGCACGACCGGACGGCCGACGGCGTTCGCGATCGGGCGCGCGGACTGGGACGCGATCGCCAATGCGCACGCGCGGATCATGTGGGGCATGGGGATCCGCCCCGGTGACACCGTGTTCGTCGCCGCGATCTTCAGCCTCTACATGGGCTCGTGGGGTGCGCTGTCGGGCGCCGAGCGCATGCGCGCGAAGGCGTTCCCGTTCGGCGCCGGCGCGCCGGGGATGACCGCGCGCGCGGCGATGTGGCTGGCGATGACGCGCCCCGCGGCGCTCTACGCGACGCCGTCGTTCGCGCTGCATCTTGCCGAGGTCGCGCGCGGCGAGGGCTACGATCCGCGATCGTTCGGGCTGAAGACGATGTTCTTCTCCGGCGAGCCGGGTGCCTCGGTGCCGGGCGTGCGCGACCGGATCGTCGAAGCGTACGGAGCGCGCGTCGTCGATTGCGGCTCGATGGCCGAGATGACGCCGTTCATGCACGTCTCGGGAAGCGCCGAGACCGACGGCATGCTGTGCTGGCAGGACATCGTCTACACCGAGGTCTGCGACCCGAAGACGTTTCGCCGCGTGCCGTACGGTGAGCGCGGAACCCCCGTCTACACGCATCTCGAGCGGACGTCGCAGCCGATGATCCGACTGGTCTCGGGCGATCTCACGTTGTGGGAGAACGGGCCGACTCCCTGCGGGCGCACGTATCCGCGGCTGCCGCAGGGCATCTTCGGGCGCATCGACGACATGTTCACGATCCGCGGCGAGAACGTCTATCCGAGCGAGGTCGACGCCGTGCTGAACGCGCTCGATGGCTACGGTGGCGAGCACCGGATCGTCATCACGCGCGACGGCGCGATGGACGAGCTCATCATCCGCGTCGAGATCTCGGCGGCGCACACCACCGGCGGCCCCGACGCGATGCGCGCGCTGCACGACGAGGCCGGCAGGCAGCTCTCGCGCGTGCTCGGCCTGCGCTCGAAGATCGAGGTCGTCGCACCGGGCACTTTCCCGCGCACCGACTTCAAGGCGCGCCGCGTCGTCGACGACCGCGACGTGTTCCGCGAAATGAACGCGCGCATCAAAGGGTGAGGCCGCCGATGGCGTACATCCCTTCCGCGGAGCTCGTGCCGCGCGTGCTCGAAGGCAATCTGCGCGCGATCGCGCGCCTCGTCTCGCGCGCCGAGTCGGGCGTCGACGAAGCGCGTGCGGCGCTCGACGAAGCGTTCCGGCACGCCGGCCGCGCGCACATCGTCGGCATCACCGGCGTTCCGGGGAGCGGCAAATCGACGCTCGTCACCGCGCTGACGACGGCCATTCGCCGCACCGGGCGCAGGGTCGCGATCGTCGCGATCGATCCGTCGAGCCCGTTCTCGGGAGGCTCGATCCTCGGCGACCGCATCCGCATGGGCGAAGTCGCCGGCGACCCCGGCGTCTTCGTTCGCAGCATGGCGACGCGCGGCGCACTCGGCGGCCTCGCCCGCGGCGCGCTCGAAGTGGTCGACGTGCTCGATGCGGCCGGCTTCGACGTCGTCGTGATCGAGACGGTCGGCGTCGGCCAGGACGAGGTCGACATCGCGCGCGCGGCGCACACTACAGTCGTCGTGTCGGCGCCCGGTCTCGGCGACGACATTCAGGCGATCAAAGCCGGCATCCTCGAAGTCGCCGACATCCACGCGGTCAGCAAGTGCGATCGTCCCGACGCCAATCGGACGATCGCCGATCTCAAGAACATGCTCGCGATGGGCGTCGGGCCGGGGACGCGCTATGGCGTGAAGCTGAAAACCGGGGAGGAGCCGAAAACCGGGACGGACCACGTTTTCGAGTGGCGGCCGCCGGTGATCGCGACGTCGTCGGTACGCGGCGAGGGCATCGACGAGCTCGTTTCCGCGATCGACCGCCATTACGAGACGCTGCGCGAGACGGGTGAGCTCGACGCACGCCGCACGCGCATCGCCGAGCGGCGGATGCTCGCTGCCGGCGAAGACATCCTGCGCGCGCGCTTCGCGCGCCATCGCGACGGCCGCATCGCCGAGCTGCTCGAAGGCATCCGGACGCGCCGGATCTCGCCGCACACCGCCGCGATGCGCCTGCTCGACGAACTGCATCCAGGAGACGAGGCATGAACGAGTCGAACGCTTCCATTCCCGCCGCTCCGGACGCCGCCGCGCGCACAACGCTCGCGGCCGGCGTCGAGGCGTGGGAGAAGAACGAGGTCGCGGGCTTCCTCGCGAAGGCCCCCGAGCGCGCGCAGCGCTTCGAGACCTACGGCGGGTTTCCGCTGAAGCGCACGTACACGGCGCTCGACCTCGCCGGGACCACGCTCGACGATATCGGCCTTCCGGGCCGCTATCCGTTCACGCGTGGCCCGTATCCGACGATGTACCGCGGCCGGCTGTGGACGATGCGCCAGATTGCCGGCTTCGGCACGGCGGAGGACACGAACCAGCGCTTCAAGTACCTGATTGCGCAGGGACAGACGGGCCTCTCCACTGACTTCGACATGCCGACGCTGATGGGCTACGACAGCGACCATCCGATGAGCGAGGGCGAAGTCGGCCGCGAGGGTGTTGCGATCGACACGCTCGCCGACATGGAGCTCCTGTTCGACGGCATCGATCTCGAGAAGATCTCGGTGTCGATGACGATCAATCCGAGCGCGTGGATCCTGCTCGCGATGTACGTCGCCCTCGCGCGCAAGAAGGGCTACGACCTCGACAAGCTGTCGGGGACGATCCAGGCCGACATCCTGAAGGAGTATCAGGCGCAGAAGGAGTGGGCGTTCCCGGTCGCGCCGTCGGTGCGCATCGTGCGCGACAGCATCACCTGGTGCGCGCGCAACATGAAGCGCTATAACCCGATCAACATCTCGGGTTACCACATCTCGGAGGCCGGAAGCTCGCCGCTCGACGAGGTCGCATTCACGATGTGCAACCTGATCACCTACGTCGAGGAGGTGACGAAGACCGGCATGCACGTCGATGAGTTCGCGCCGCGGCTCGCGTTCTTCTACGTCTGCCAGGCCGATTTCTTCGAGGAGATCGCGAAGTTCCGCGCCGTGCGCCGCGTCTACGCGAAGATCATGCGCGAGCGCTTCGGCGCGAAGAACCCCGAGTCGATGCGCCTGCGCTTTCACTGTCAGACCGCCGCGGCGTCGCTCACCAAGCCGCAGTACCGGATCAACGTCGTGCGCACGGGCCTGCAGGCGCTCGCCGCCGTGCTGGGCGGTGCGCAGAGCCTGCACACCAACGGCATGGACGAGGCGTTCGCGATCCCGACCGAGGAGGCGATGAAGATCTCGCTGCGCACGCAGCAGATCATCGCCGAGGAGTCGGGTGTCGCGAGCGTCGTCGACCCACTCGGCGGCTCGTACTTCGTCGAGAGCCTGACGACGCAGTACGAGCGCGCGATCTTCGATATCGTCGACGAGGTCGATCGCAACGGCGGCACGATCAAGCTGACCGAGGAGGGCTGGTTCCAGCGCCGCATCGCCGATTTCGCCTACGAGACGGCGCTGAAGAAGGCCAATGGCGAGAAGCCGGTGATCGGCGTCAACCGCTACGTCGAGCCCGAGGAAAAGTTCGAGATCGAGCTCCACCCCTACGACCCGACCACCGCCGAGCGGCAGATCGCGCGCCTGCGCGCGGTCCGTGCCGGGCGCGATCAGGCGAGGGTCGACGCGCTGATGCAGCGTCTCGTCGCAGTGGCGCAGGACGAGCGCGAGAACATCATGCCGGTCACGATCGATCTCGTCGCTGCCGGAGCGACGATGGGCGAGATCATCGAGCGGCTGAAGGGGCTGTGGGGCACCTATCGCGAACGGCCGGTGTTTTGAGCGACGCCGGAGCGAGGGAGGCATCGTCGTGAACGAGGTCGATCGATCGGTCGCGGGCTACGTCGCCCGGTTTCTCAAGGCGCGCGGCGTCGATCGCGTGTTCGCGCTCTGCGGCGGGCACATCATGCCGCTGTGGATGGCGATCGACGCCGTGGGAATCACGATCGTCGACGTCCGCGACGAGCGCGCCGCGGTGTACATGGCGCACGCGTACGGCGAGCTTCGCGGCAGCTTCGGCGTCGCGCTCGTGACCGCGGGGCCCGGCGTGACCAACGCGATCACCGGCATCGCCAACGCGCACGCTGCGCGCGCGCCGGTGCTGGTCCTCTCGGGCGTGCCGCCGCAGCCGCAGGAGGGTCGCGGAGCGCTGCAGGATCTCCCCCACGTCGAGCTCGTGCGGCCGCTGACGCGCGATGCGCGCACGCTGCGCGAGCCCGCGCTCGTGCCGGCGGCGCTCGACGAGGCACTCGCTCGCGCGCTCGGAGAGGGAGGCGAGCCCGGCCCTGTCTACATCGATTTTCCGACCGACACGCTGCGTGCATCGCTGCCGCCGGCGGTCGAGCTCGCCGAGCATCTTGCTCCACGGCCTCATTCGGGACCGGCGCCGCACGAAGCCGCGGTGCGCGCGGCGGTCGACCTCCTGTGGTCGGCACGCCGGCCGCTGGTGATCTCCGGCCGCGGCGCGCGACGCGCGGGCGCGCCGCTCGCGGCGCTCCTCGATCGTCTCGGCGCCGTCTATCTCGACACCGGCGAAAGCCGCGGCGTGATCCCCGACGATCATCCGGCCGTCGTCGCGGCGATGCGCGGCACAGTGATCGGTGAGGCCGATGTCGTACTGACGGTCGGCCGGCGCCTCGATTTCCAGCTTGCCTACGGCTCGCCCGCGGTCTTCGGCGACGCGCGCTTCGTGCGCATCGCCGACACTCCGGGCGAGCTGCGCGACAACCGCCGCGGGGTGGTCGAGATCCTCGCCGACTGCGGCGATGCGTTGACGGCGATCGTCGCCGCGGCCGGCGCGCATTCGGCCGCCACCGATCGCGAATGGGCGGACGGCTTGCGGCGGCGACACGTCGAGCGCGCGGCGAAGCTCGCGGCGAGCATGCGGAGCGCGCCTGACGACGCCGAAGGCCGCATGCATCCGAACCGGCTCCTCGCCGCGTTGCAGGAACGGATCGGCACCGACGCAATCGTCGTGGCCGACGGCGGCGATCTCCTGAGCTTCGCACGCGTCGGCATCCATGCCGCGACGTGGCTCGATCCCGGGCCGCTCGGCTGCATCGGCATCGGAACGCCGTTCGGCATCGCCGCCGCGCTCGCCTGTCCCGGACGAACCGTCTGTGTGGTCACCGGCGACGGCGCGTTCGGCTTCAACGCGATGGAGATCGACACCGCGGTGCGCCATCGCGTGCCGCTGCTCATCGTGGTGGCGAACAACGGTGCATGGCAGATCGAGGTCGACGATCAGGCGCGCCGCTTCGGGCGCGTCACCGGCACGCGGCTGCAGTTCGCAGATCACGCGGCGATGGCGCGCGCGTTCGGCATGCACGCCGAGCGCGTCACCCGCACCGACGATCTCGGTGCCGCGATCGACCGTGCGCTCGCCAACCGCCCGGCGCTCCTCGACGTCGTCGTGAGCCCCGCGGCAGCCTCGTCCGACGCGCGCTCGGGACTTGCGCGCGTTCCCGACCTGCAGGCGCTCGACGCGTGGGACGACGCCGAGCGCCGCTGGCGTGCATAGCGTTGACAGGCCTTAGATGAAGACCCTCGCCCCCGCGCCGTCGATCGCCGACCAGGTGTACGAGTCGATCCTCGGCGCGATCTGCGAAGGCGAGCTCGCGCCGGGTGCGCGGCTCACGCAGGACTCGGTCGCCTCGATGCTGTCGGTGTCGAGGCAGCCGGTAGGGCAGGCGCTGATGCTCCTGAAGCAGCAGCGATTGCTCGTCGATGCCGGCAGGCGTGGACTCAGGGTCGCTCCGCTCGACCCCGCGTTCCTGCGCTCGATCTACCAGCTGCGGCTTGCGCTCGAGCCTTACGCGGCGAATCTCGCTGCGACGAATGCGACGGCCGCGGATATCGCGCGCGGCGAGGAGTTGCTCGCGGCCGGCCGCAGGGCGCTCGCGTCGGGCTCGATCGCCGAACTGATCGGCGCCGACATGGCGTTCCATATGCACATCTACGACGTCGCGGGCAATCCGCTCTTCGTCGACGTGATGGGCAAGCTCTGGAATCATCTGCGGCGTGCGATGCGCGAAGTGATCCAGCATCCCGAGCTTCGCGAGGTCGTCTGGAAGGAGCACGCGGCGATCCACGCCGCGATCCGCGATCACGACGGTGCGCGTGCGGCAGCGCTGATTCGCGGCCATCTCGAGCGCGCGGCCGCGAACGTCGATGGCGCGTTACTCAGGCCGGGGACGGGCGTGCGTCGACTCGCTTCAGGTCGCTCCGGTAGCGCGCGCCGCGGCGCACGTAGCGCTCGCTGATCGCGCGCAGCCCGGCGACTTCGGCGTCGGTGAGGTCGCGCAGGGCGCGCGCCGGCGCGCCGACGATCAGCGTGCGGTCGGGAAACGTCTTGCGCTCGGTCACCAGCGCACCCGCCGCGACGAGGCAATCGCGCCCGATCACCGCGTGGTTCATCACCAGCGCCTGGATGCCGATCAGACTGCCGTTGCCGACCGTGCAGCCATGGATCATCGCCTGATGGCCGACCGACACGCGCGCGCCGAGCGTCAACGGCACGCCCGGGTCGACGTGCAGCACCGCGCCATCCTGCACGTTGCTGTCGTCGCCGATCGTGATGAGGTCGTCGTCGCCGCGAATGACCGCGGCCGGCCACACGGTGACGCGTGCGCCGAGGCGAACGTTGCCGATCAGCGTCGCCTCGGGTGCGATCCACGCCGAGTCGGGAATGTTCGGCGCGGCGGCGCCCAGTCGGTAGATTGGCATGGTGTCGTCAGCGCTGCCGGGTCGTCGGGCGCGCGGTCACGGGTTGTCGAGGCTGCCGGAGGACTTCGGCCAGGTGACGATCCCCCAGGGAAGGTGCACGTTGGCGATCGTCGTCAGCGGCTTCCAGGTTTTCGCGTCGATGACGCGCAGGTCGTTCGAGCGGCCGCACGCGGCGATCACCTTCGCATCGTCGGGCGTGAACGTGAAATGCCAGCAGCGCTTGCCGATCGGCACCGAAGCGACTTTCGACCAGTCTGCCGTCGCGTAGATTTCGAGCAGGCTCCCGCGCGCCGCGGCGACGATGACGTGCTGTCCGCTGCGATCGAACGCGACTCCGTACGGGCCGGCGGCGGTCGGCACCGACTTCAGCATCGTGAAGCCGGCGTCGAAGACGAGGAAGTTGTTCGAATTCTCGAGCGTGACCACCCACGTCTTCCCATCGGGCGAGACCTTGACGCCGCGCGGGCGGCTACCCCACTGCCTGACGTCGATCGTGCGCTCGAGGTTGCCGTTCGATTTGTCGTAGATCGCAAGCGTGTCGTTGCCCTCGTTCGCGACGACGATCGAACGGTCGTCGGGCGAGAATTCGACGCCTTCGGTCTCGCGCCCGCCGGCGAGGAAGCTGTGCGCGGTGCCCGCGGCGATGTCGACGGCAGCGACCTCGGCCGGCGCGCCACCCTTCTCCTCGTCCTCGCCCTTCTTCGGCGGACCACCCTCGCTCGACGGTTCGTAGGTGACGAAGGCCGTTCTGCCGTCGCGATCGGTGCGCATGAACTCGGGGTTCTTGCCGATGTGGATGCGCCGCAGCACCTTGCCCGTTGCGGCGTCGATCACCGAGACGTCGGCCGTATGCTGATTCGCAGTCAGAAGCTCGCGTCCGTCGGGCGTCACGGCGATGCCGCGGGGCCCGTTGCCGCCGACGTCGATCGTCTTCGTCACGGCAAGCGTCGCGAGATCGATTACCGCAACACCTTCGGGCGTGCTGACGTAAGCGACGTTTGCAGGTGTGGTGGCTGCGGTCGCTTTCGGCGCGAGCGCAACGACGCCGAGCGCGAGAACGACAACGCCGAGCGCGAGAACGCCGCCGCCGCGTGCAAGCGCTATCGCAGCAGCAAGTACGGCACCCAGTCTCGTCGGAAGCGCCTCGCGCGTCGTCGCGGTCTCGCGCGTCTTTACCATCGGCATCACCTTATGCTCCAATGACCGGCCCGCAACCCGCGGATCGAGGCGACATGGTAGCGCGACACGCATGAGCACGCACGCGAACGCACACGCGAACACACTGCAGCACGAGGTCGCGAGCGGCGCACGCGCCGCGAGCAGCGATCGTTACGACACGGCGACGATCGTCCTGCACTGGGCGATCGCGATCCTCGTCGTGACGCTGCTCGCCACGGGGTGGTACATGGTCGGCGTGCCGAAGCTGACGCCTGCGCGCGGGTTCTGGTACAACCTGCACAAGTCGCTCGGCATCGTCACGGCGGCGCTGATCGTGATTCTGAGCGTGCGGCGGATGTTCCGCCGCGCGCCGCCGCTGCCGGCGACGATGCCGGGATGGGAGCAGCGCGCCGCGCATCTCAATCACCTCGCGTTCTACGCGCTGCTGGTGCTGTCGACGGCCGCGGGCTACCTCACGTCGTCGTTCAGCCGCTTCGGGCCCAAGGTGTTCGGCATTCCGCTGCCGCATTGGGGCTGGGACGACGTCGCGCAGCGGACGCAGTATGCGAACGCGCATCGCGTGATCACCTGGGTGTTCGCCGCGCTCATCGTCGTGCACGTCGCCGCCGCGCTGAAGCATCTCGTCGTCGATCGCGATGGCGTCGTCGCGCGGATGCTTCCCGGGCGCTGATCGCCGTCGCCCGCGACGCCGGCGGCACGGGCGCGGCAGCGCTAAGGACGCCAGAGCGCGACGGTCGCGCTAAGGACGCCAGAGCGCGACGGTTGCGAAGAACGCCTCGGGTGCAGCGGCGCTCTTGAGCTCCCAGCGCGCCGGAACGTACGGCGCGGGGCCGTCGCAAAGGCGCGGCCCGCTCGCGACCTCGACGGTGAGCTCCGCGAAGGGCGCCGAGAGCGCGTCGCCGGTCGCCTTGCTCATCGCCTCCTTGCACGTCCAGAGCTGCAGCACGCGCCGGCGCGCGCCATCGGGGTCGAGCGTCGCGACGTGCGAGCGCTCGGTCGCGGAGAGGAACTTGCGCGCGAGGCCCGGGACATTGATGGCGCGATCGCTGCGCTCGATGTCGACGCCGATGCGCACGCCCGACGCGACACCGATCATCGCCGCATCGCTCGTGTGCGAGATGTTGAAGTCGAGCGTCCCCGCGCCGGCGCCGCCGCCCGCGTCGTCGCCGTGACCGTCGCCGGGCCCGAGGCGCGGACGGCCGCGCTCGCCGCGCACGATCGGAACGCCTGCGGGCGGCAGCCCCAGCATCGCCCCGAGCACGCGCCGCAGCGACGCGCGCCCGACGACGTAGCGTTCGCGCAGCGCCGCCGTCCCGAACCGTGCAGCGCGGTTGCGCTCCGCGTCGGACAGCAGCGCCTCGAGCGCGGGAAGCGCTGCCGCCGGCGCATCGAGCGCGCACCACCACAGCATGACACCGGGCATCGGCGACAGCAGGGGCGTGATCGCGTTCGCGCCAGCGTCGAGCGCCGGTTGCGCGGCACGATTGCCGGTCGCTGTCGCCGATTTGCCGGGGCCGAGGTTCTCGTCTAAGCTCAAGTGGTCTCTTTCCTGCCGCGTCGCGTCTGCGCCGGCCTAAGCGCCCGCCCCAAGGCGGGCGCACTCGTGTCGGGAGCCGCAACCGCGCATGCGCCAGATCCTCAAAGCCCTCACGCGTCTGCCGCTGCCGGTGCTGTATGCGCTCGGGAGCTTCGCGGCGTTTGTGGCGTTTCGCGTGCTGCGCTGGCACCGCGCGCTCGCCGCACGCAACCTCGCCCGGTCGTTTCCCGAGAAGAGCGATGCCGAGCGTGCGCGGATCCTGAGGCAATCGTACGTCAATCTCGGCCAGACGCTGGCCGAGACGTTCTGGGGCTTCGGCGCGAGCGCCGAGGCGCTTACCAGGCGCGTCGACATCGAGAACCGCGACCTCATCGAGCGCTTCGTCGCCGAAGGACGGCCGGTGGTGCTGCTCGCCGCGCACGTGTGCAACTGGGAATGGCTGCTTCCCGCGGCCGGCGCG
The DNA here is from genome assembly GCA_036379595.1 of Casimicrobiaceae bacterium. Classification (GTDB taxonomy): domain Bacteria; phylum Pseudomonadota; class Gammaproteobacteria; order Burkholderiales; family Casimicrobiaceae; genus VBCG01. The sequence continues at coordinate 48,028 of DASVGI010000063.1, forward strand.
CAGTTCGCGATCCCGATCGACGCCGTCTACAAGCCGCTGCGCGTGGCGAGCCTCGACGAGTTCATCCGCGCGACGCGCAGCCGCTTCGGCGGCAAGCCCATCGCGATTCAGTCGTTCCTGTTCGAGCTGATGCGCCGCGCCGGCGAGGCGCGCGCCTACGCGATGGTCGCGGACCAGACGCCGCCGCGCAACATGGACAAGCACTGGACGCGCTTCCTCAATCAGGACACCGCGTTCTTCACCGGCGCCGACAAGATCGCGCGCTTCCTCGACGCGCCGGTCATCTACGTCGCGATGCGCCGCGTCGCGAAGGGGCGCTACACGGTGCACCTGCACGTGCTCGCCGAGCCGCCCTACACGCACGACGCCGAGCTCGATGTCGTCGAGCGCTACGCGCGCCGCCTCGAAGCCGAGATCCGGGCAAGCCCGCCGGACTGGCTGTGGGTGCACAACAAGTGGAAATATCCGCGGCCGACGTAAGATCGCCGTCGCGCCGGGAAAAGGAGCGGTCAACTCCTCGCTTGCAATTCCCGCGCCGGTAGTCTAGAATCCGCCTTCCTGCTGCACCGCAACCCCGGATGGGCTCGCAAGACAACGGGTCGCGGTCGCTCCTTCCCGACGGAAGGGGCGCCGGAAGAGAACTTCGGCGGCGCGCTCTTTAACAATTCGCAATCGATAGGTGTGGGTGCTGGGGCGGCGGTCCCGGTGTCCGCGGCCAGGTTTCCGCGCGCGGCAACGCGCGAGGTTCAGGGTCGGCGGCGCCGGACGTTCCAAAACTCGAGTGCTCACACGACGCTAGTGTGGTCGGCCGTTTCCGTGTCAAGCGGGGCGGTCTGCCGCAATGAGTCAAGTGAGTTGAACTTTGTAGAGATCGAACTGAAGAGTTTGATCCTGGCTCAGATTGAACGCTGGCGGCATGCTTTACACATGCAAGTCGAACGGGGTGAGGGGGCAACTCCTCATTCAGTGGCGAACGGGTGAGTAATGCATCGGAACGTGTCCCGTAGTGGGGGATAACGCCGCGAAAGCGGCGCTAATACCGCATACGCTCTACGGAGGAAAGCGGGGGATCGCAAGACCTCGCGCTAAGGGAGCGGCCGATGTCCGATTAGCTTGTTGGTGGGGTAATGGCTTACCAAGGCGACGATCGGTAGCTGGTCTGAGAGGATGATCAGCCACACTGGGACTGAGACACGGCCCAGACTCCTACGGGAGGCAGCAGTGGGGAATTTTGGACAATGGGGGAAACCCTGATCCAGCCATGCCGCGTGCGGGAAGAAGGCCTTCGGGTTGTAAACCGCTTTTAGCCGGGACGAAAGCGCCACGGATAACACCCGTGGCGGTTGACGGTACCGGCGGAATAAGCACCGGCTAACTACGTGCCAGCAGCCGCGGTAATACGTAGGGTGCGAGCGTTAATCGGAATTACTGGGCGTAAAGCGTGCGCAGGCGGTGCGTTGTGTCGGTGGTGAAATCCCCGGGCTTAACCTGGGAACTGCCATCGAAACTGGCGTACTTGAGTGTGGCAGAGGGGGGTGGAATTCCGCGTGTAGCAGTGAAATGCGTAGATATGCGGAGGAACACCGATGGCGAAGGCAGCCCCCTGGGCTAACACTGACGCTCAGGCACGAAAGCGTGGGGAGCAAACAGGATTAGATACCCTGGTAGTCCACGCCCTAAACGATGTCGACTGGGTGTTGGGGAAGCGATTCCCCAGTACCGTAGCTAACGCGTGAAGTCGACCGCCTGGGGAGTACGGCCGCAAGGTTAAAACTCAAAGGAATTGACGGGGACCCGCACAAGCGGTGGATGATGTGGATTAATTCGATGCAACGCGAACAACCTTACCTACCCTTGACATGTCCGGAAG
>DASVGI010000064.1:0-10397 GCA_036379595.1 Casimicrobiaceae bacterium
TAGTGAACGCAGCAAGCTCCGGGAAGGAAGCCCAGGCAAGTCATCGGCTGCAAGCCGGCGCCCCAATGCGAATCGGTGACCCCATGTGCGAACCAGCACAGCGCGCCTGCGCTCATCCCGGCCAGGAGAACGCCTTGCGACCACGCTTGACGAAGGTCGTCGTGCAGTCCCCATTCGCGCCACACCGCGAGAGCCGACCTGGTATTGCCTCCGCCGACGAAGACGACGTTCTGCTGCAACAGCGGTGCCGCGAAGTCGGACAACGGAAGTGACGAGCGAAAGGGCTTGCGAAAGAAGGCGAGGTGGGAGCATTCGCAACCGAGCGGCTCGAAGGCCGCGTAGAACTTCTCGATCATCTCCGGAGGATCGCCACTCGGCGTGGAGACAAAGCACACTCGGGGTCTCGTGGTTCCGGCGAGCTGAACGACATAGCGATCGATGGGCGAAGGTGAATCCTCCATGAGGAACCCGCCGCCGCCTATTGCCAGAATGCGCGGTGCCATCGCTAGCGCGTTTCGTCGCGCCGAAAGCGAGCAATGACCCGGAGAGGATCAGGTCCACCGGCGGGATCGTCCGCAACGTATCCGCTCGTCACGTCGAGCTCACCATCGTTGCGTCAATATTCATCGATGACACCGTACGTCGAATGGAACGATCGATTGAAGCCGTCGTCGGTCTCATTGCATTGAACGAAAATCCGACCGAATGAGCCGACTGCGCGAGAAACCACCGCCAGCATCGCCATGCGGATTTTGTAGTCGGCGTTCAGGTGGAATGCGCATGGCATCCCGAAGGCGTCGATCGGTCTCCGACATGCGCGCGGCCCTTGCTCGATTCGGTCGAGGAGCGCGGATTCCGAGAGCCGCTTCCAATCCACCATATCCGATCAAGACCTATTGTGCTCCCGCAGCGGCTCGCCTGGCGGCCTCGCGCCAGCCGACAAAACGTTCGGGCGGAATCGGTCGTCGGCCGGCGACGCGCTCGAGGGCAAGGCGAACATCCGCGGTACTGCCGGCCTCGAGGGCGGCATCGACGAAAAGTTGCTCGAGTACGTCCTGTTGGAGGTGGCTGCCGCCAAGTCGGTACATGCCACCGATGACCGGGCGCATGAGGGCGACCGCCTCGGCGTGGCGTCCCGCCGCGCGGGCGAGCTGGGCCTCGGCGATGGGCAGGGCATAGTCGCGCACGATGGCCGGGATGGTGCCGCGCCCGTTGGCGAAGGCACGCATGGCATCGATCAGTCGCTTCGCGGCTGCAGTGCGGCCGGTCACGGTCAGCGCCATCATCCAGTGCGGCAGGGTGAAAGCGGATTGGCAGTCACCGATCCGCGCCTCCGCTTTGTCGGCCAATTCCTCCCAGCGATTGCCCACATCGATGCCGAGACGCTGGAGCCGGAAGAGCATCGAGGCCGCGTTCTGCACGTCGATATAGACATCCGGCGACGCGACCGTGAGCGGCGCGGCGAGATTACGGAAGCGGGAATCGTAAAGCTCGAGCACGCCGGCGGGGTCGCCGTCCTCGAGTGTGAACACTGCGCAGTGCCACCACAGATGGTGCTGCAAATTGTGGCTGCCCTCCCAGTTGGGCGCGAGCGTCGTGAGCCATTCCGTCCCTTCGCTGCGCCGGCCCTGCATCTCCATGACGTGAGCCACCGCGTGCGCGGCCCATAGATCGCCCGGATCGAGCTCGATGGCCCGGCGTCCCGATGGCTCGGCCGCGAGATAGTTGCCGGTCTCCTCCTGAGCGAAGCAGCGGCAGGCGAGTATCGTCGGATAGCCGGGCACGTCCTCCGACCAGTCCGGCATCACTCTCTCGACCGATGCGACCATGTCCTGGGGGCGACCAAGCCAGAAATTGACGAAGTGTGCGAGCCGGAAAGCGACCACATCGTGCGGATGGCTGCGCAGGATCGATTCCCATAATGCGATCGCACGATCGAGCTCGCCTTCGGTCCACGCGGTCAGCGCGTCGATGTGGCTGCGCTCGCGCGTCGTGGCCTTCGCGGCCAGTGACCGCGCCGTGCGCGCTGCCTGGGCGGCCACCGGAACGACGGCCTGCTTGAAGGCGAGCATGGCGAAGTAGCCCTGCATGCAATGGGCAAGCGCGCAATCCGGATCGGCATCCAGCAGGGCGGTGAGGCGGGCGGGTGTGTCGGCTCGGTAGGTGAGATAGCCCGTGACGAGATGATCGAAAGCGGCACCAGCCTCAGGACCGGCAATGCAGACAGGAAGACCGCGGGCATCGAGATGCATGGCGATGTTGGTATCAGACATACCCCGATGCCCGACCCGTTCGAGCACCTGGCGTCGATGATACTGCCGTCGACCGCCGGCGATACGGACCGCCCGGCGCGCACGCCGTCCCGCCGCGAGCGTTATTGAACGACGCGAGCGCTCAGCGTTTCAGCGCGACCTCGAACGGGCACGCCGTCTTCGCCTTGACCGTATCGAGCGTGACTCCCGGATGAAGCTCGGTGAGCTTCAGTCCCTTGCCTCCGGGCAGGACCTCGAACACGCAGAGGTCGGTGATCACCATCGTGACCACACCCTTGCCGGTGATCGGCAGCGTGCAGCGTTCGAGGACCTTGCTGCTGCCGTCCTTCGCCGTGTGCTCCATCAGCACGATCACGCGCTTCACGCCCGACACGAGATCCATCGCGCCGCCGGGCCCCTTGACCATCCTGCCGGGGACCATCCAGTTGGCGAGATCGCCGTTCATCGCCACCTCGAGCCCGCCGAGAATCGAGAGGTCGATGTGGCCGCCGCGGATCATCGCGAACGAGTCGGCCGACGAGAAGAAGCTGCTCCCTGGAATCGTCGTGATCGTCTGCTTGCCGGCGTTGATGAGATCGGGATCGACCTTGTCGTCGGTCGGGAACGGGCCGATGCCGAGGAGCCCGTTCTCCGACTGCAACGTCACGTTGACGCCGGGTGGGATGAAGTTCGCGACCATCGTCGGAATGCCGATGCCGAGGTTCACGTAGTAGCCGTCGCGCAGCTCCTGCGCGGCACGGCGCGCCATCAGCTCGCGGATTGGTGAGTCCTTTTTCGACGCGGTGCCGGCGATCGTGCGGAACTCGACGCGCTTCTCGTAGCGCGCTCCCTGCACGATGCGGTCGACGTAGATGCCCGGCGTGTGAATCTGGTCGGGGTCGAGCTCGCCGACTTCGACGAGGTGCTCGACCTCGGCAATGGTCACCTTGCCGCAGGTCGCGATCATCGGATTGAAGTTGCGCGACGTCATCCGGTAGACGAGGTTGCCCGCCTTGTCGCCTTTCCACGCCTTGACGATTGCGAGATCCGCGCGGATGCCTTCTTCGAGCACATACTCGCGACCGTCGAAGGTCTTCGTTTCGCGCCCCTCGGCGAGCAGTGTCCCGGCCGCGGTCGGCGTGTAGAAGCCCGGAATGCCGGCGCCGCCCGCACGAAGCTTCTCGGCGAGCGTCCCCTGCGGCGTCAGCCGGAGCTCGAGCTCCTTGGCGAGCACCTGGCGCTCGAACTCCTTGTTCTCGCCGACATAGGAGGCGATCACTTTCTTCACCTGCCTGCCCTTGAGCAGGAGCCCCATGCCGAAATCGTCGACGCCGGCGTTGTTGCCGACGATCGTGAGCCCCCCGGCACCGCTGTCGACGATCGCCTGGATCAGGTTCTCGGGTATTCCGCACAGCCCGAATCCGCCCGCGGCGATCATGATGTCGTTCTTCAGCAGCCCGGCAAGGGCTTGCGTCGCGTTCGGATATACCTTGTTCATTGCGGCCTCCAGGTTCGATGCGATGAGCACTTCATCCCTCGATTCTAGCCTTGCTACGCGATGTCCGGTACGCTTCAGGATTCCCCATCCAACTTTGCTGAAGGCGAAACCCCATGCCGGAACACGTTCTCCTCGAAGTGAAGGACCGCGTCGCGCTGCTGCGGATCAACCGCCCGCAGCGGATGAACGCGCTCAACAACGAGCTCGCGCGCGAGATCTGCGATGCGCTGCTCACCTGGGACGATGATCCTGCGGTCGGTTGCACGGTCATCACCGGCAACGAGAAAGCCTTTGCCGCGGGCGCCGACATCGGCGCGATGGCCGAATGGAGCTACGCGAAGGTCTACGGCGACGACTACATCACCCGCGACTGGGAGGCGATCCGCCGCGTGAGAAAGCCGGTCATCGCCGCGGTCGCGGGCTATGCGCTCGGCGGCGGCTGCGAGCTCGCGATGGCGTGCGACCTCATCATCGCTTCCGATACGGCGAAGTTCGGCCAGCCGGAGATCACCATCGGCACGATGCCAGGATTCGGCGGGACACAGCGGCTCCCGCGCGCCGTCGGCAAGGCGAAGGCGATGGACTGGTGCCTGACCGGGCGCATGGTCAACGCCGACGAGGCCGAGAAGAGCGGGCTCGTCGCGCGCGTCGTGCCCGCGGCCGAGCTCGAGCGCGAGGCGCTCGCAGCGGCAGCGAAGATCGCGTCGTTCTCGCTGCCGGTGGTGATGAAAGTCAAGGAGGCGATCAACCGCGCGTACGAATCGTCGCTCACCGAAGGCCTCGCGTTCGAGCGACGCGAGTTCCACTCGACCTTCGCGCTCGACGACCAGAAGGAAGGGATGCGCGCATTCGTCGAGAAGAGGAAGCCGCAGTTTCACAATCGTTGAGCGCGCCGCCCGCGCCGGCCCGCGGTGATTCGCCGGCCGCGGCCTCGGGGCCGGCCGTCGCGCTGTCGCGCCTCGTTCCCTGCCTCGGCGTCGGGCAGATCATCGCGTGGGGCACGCTCTTCTATTCGATCGCGGTGCTGGGTCCGCCGATGGCGCGCGCGATCGGAGCGAGCGACACGGTCCTCTACGGCAGCTTTACCGCGGGACTCTTCGTATCGGGGCTCGTCGCGCCGTGGACCGGACGCAGCATCGACCGCCGCGGCGGGCGCCCGGTGCTCGTGCTGGGGTCGGTCATCGCAGGCATCGCGTGCATCCTGCTCGCGGTTGCGCACGGCGCGGCGACGATGGCTACTGGCTGGATCGTTGCCGGCGCCGCGATGGGGATGGGCCTCTACGATGCCGCGTTCGCGACGCTGCATCGCGTCTCCGGGACGTCGTATCGTCGCGCGGTCACCGCGCTGACGCTGTTCGGCGGCTTCGCGAGCACCGTATTCTGGCCGCTGTCGCAGTTTCTGCTCGAGCGCCACGGCTGGCGCGCCGCGTTCGGCGTGCATGCGGCGCTCAACCTCGCCGTCGCGCTGCCGCTCTACGCGATCGCGGTGCCGGGCGCAGCGCGGCGCTCTCCAGGCACGATGGCGGTCGCGGCGCGACCTGTCGCGCGGGGAACGCAACGCGCCTTCGTCTGGCTCGCTACGGCATTGTCGATCGCGGCGTTCCTCGCCGCTGGCGTCTCCGCGCACCTCGTCACGCTGCTCGGCGCCGGAGGCATCACGCCGCGCGATGCGGTGCTCGCAGGCGCGCTGATCGGCCCGATGCAGGTCGCGGGCCGCCTGATGGAGTTCGCCTTCTCGGACCGCTTGCGACCGCTCGCGGTCGGCACGCTGGCGTTCGCGCTGATGGCGGGCGCGCTCGTCGTCCTCGCTCTGGTTCACGGGGCGTGGATCGTCGCGCTCCTCTTCGCGCTGCTCTACGGCTGGAGCAACGGCGTGCTGACGATCGTGCGCGGCACCGTCCCCGGGGTGCTCTTCGGCGAGCGCGACTACGGCGCGCTGCTCGGCCGGCTCGCGCGTCCGCAGTTCATGCTGAAGTCGGTGGCGCCGCTCGTCGTGACGCTGCTCGCCGGCCTCGGCGGCGGCGGGCTTGTGCCTATTGTCGTGCTCGCGGGCGGCGGCATCGCCGCGCTCGCGTCGTACCGGCTCGCGATCCGCGCATCACGGTGAAAAGAGCCACGGTGACACGAGTGCGACGAGCCATGCAATGAACGCGGCCAGCACGGCAATGGCGGCGACGCTCCATACGGCGAGGGGGATATCCGACGGCTGGCGCGGCGGCGGGAGGAGGTCGTCGTCGCGAAGCTCGCGCGGGAACGGCCGCGGCGGTACCGGCACCGTTTCCATCTTCGCCGGGTCGCGCGGAATCGCGGCGAAATACTCGTCGGCCGATGCCACCGGCCACGAGCCGAATCGGCGCGACGACGGAAACTGCGGAATGCGCAGGAATGCGAGCGCCTCGATGTCGCGCGCGAGCATGCCGGCGAGGAGCCCGCGCGGAAATCCCGCAGGACCGCGCGCCCCATCGCCCGCGAGCGCCAGCAACGTCGCGCCGACTTCCTCGAACGCGACGGCAGGAAGAAGACGCGTCATGTCCTCGGAGAGGTATTCGCAGGCGAGGCGCCCCTTCGCGAGCGAACGCTGGGTGAAGGTCACCCACGGCAGCGCGAACCATGCGCGCCAGCGGCGCGTCGGCATCCGCCGCCGAACCGGAAGCCCGAGTGCGCGCAGCACGTCGACGCTCACGCCGGCGCAGTTCATCGTCGAATGGCGGTAGACGAGCTGATGACGCCAGAACTGCCGGTAGACGCGATCGAAGGCGCCCTGAACGAGTGCCAGCGCTTCGTCGCTCGCGAGCGCCGCGACGAGCACGTACGACGGTCGATACCACGCCTGGCCGCTGTTGACGTCGCCGAGGTAGGCGTCGAACGGGACCGGAGCGGCGAGGATCCCTTTCTCGCTGACGATGTCGAGCGTGTAGAAATTGTCGACGACGAGGTCGGCGATCGAGCCGCGCGCGGACGTGCGCCCGGTGACGACGGCGAAATGTCCGGCCCACGCTTCGTCGTCGTCGCCCTGCGCGCCGTTGACGAGGATCGCGAGGACGGGTTTATCCTTCCAGCTCCCCGTCCATCCCGAGCGTTTCACGATTTCATGCGCAGCGAACGGCAGTTGTGCGCCACCCCGCGGATCCGCGCGTATGCGCTCACGCAGTGCGAGCGCTGCCGGGCGATCAGCGGCAAGACGCGCCGCCGGCAGCGGGCCGGCGAGCGCGAAGTCCTCGGGCCACAGCGTTCGCGCGACGACCGTATCCGCTTCGAGCGAAGCGCGGATGCGCAGCTTGTGCGACGCGAACCACGCAGCGGACGACGCGTCGAACCACGAGCGATTGAGCGGCAGTCGCGGCGCGAGTGCGAACGGGCGGCTCTGTCCCGCGATCGTGACCGAGCGTGCTGCGGCGTCGAGACGTGCGTCGTCGGCGCGAAGCGGGGCGCCGAGAAGAATCAGCGGCGCGCGCGCCGCGCGCTCATCCGCGCCCCACTGGCGACTCCATTGCGCGACGTCGTCGTCGGCGCGCATCGAGCGCGTGTAGCCCGCGACGGGCAGGCCCGAACGCGGGAGCGCGATGCACTGATCGGCGAAATAGAAGCGCTCGGACCGCGTCAGCGCATCGAGCGCGGCAGGAGGTGCGAGCTCGAAATCGGTCGCATCCCAGGGGCCGAGCTTCCCGGCGGAGGTGGCTGCGACGAGACCTGCGTCGAGTTCGGCGTCCAGGCGCGGCTCCCGTCGTTCGTCAGGCGTGCCGCGCGCGGCGCGGGGCACGCATGCTGACGCGGCGTCCGCTGCCCGAACCGCGCCGCACCGAGCGTCCCGGAGGAGCGCGCTTCACCCTCAGCACGCGCGACCTTCCCGACGAGGCAGCCGGGCGCAAGCTGCTCGCGGCGCGGCTTCTCGCCGTGCCGGCCTCGATTGCGCCTCGCTACTTCTACGATGCCGCCGGTTGCGCATTGTTCGCCGCGATCTGCGAATTGCCGGAGTATTACCCAACCCGGACCGAGGCGGCGATCTTCGCGGATCGCCGGCGTGAAATCGCAGCGGCGGTCGGCACCGGAAAGCAACTCGTCGATCTCGGCGCGGGCGACTGCGCCAAGGCCGAGGGCTGGATGCGCTGGCTCGCGCCGCGCCGCTACGTCGCGGTCGACGTCGCGGCGCCCGAGCTCGAGCGTGCGCTCGAGCGCGTCGCAGCCGCGCATCCGGCGATCGAGGTCGCCGGCGTCGTCACCGATTTCGCGCGTTCGCTCGAAGCGGGGCGCGGCCTCGACCTCACCCGTGACCTCGACGACGGCGCGGTCATCTTCTTCTATCCGGGCTCGTCGATCGGCAACTTCGTGCCCGCGGATGCGGTGCGCTTCCTGCGCGCGATTCACGCGCAGTGTCGTGCACGGCGTGGCGTATCAGGCAGCGGGCTCCTGATCGGCGTCGACACGGTCAAGGACAACGCGAGGCTGCACGCCGCATACGACGACGCTGCGGGCGTCACCGCTGCCTTCAACCGCAACATCCTCAAGCACGTCAACCGCGTGCTGGGAACGCGGTTCGATCCGGCCGCGTTCGAGCACGTCGCCGTCTACGACGCGGAGCAGGGGCGCATCGAAATGCACCTCGAAGCGCGGAAAGCGCAGACGGTGAGCATCGAAGGCATCGCGCGGCGCTTCGAGGCGGGCGAGCGGATCCTCACCGAATACTCGTACAAGTACCACCCGTCGACGTTCACCGCGATGCTGACTGCGGCAGGATTCGGCGACGTGCGCTGCTGGCAGGACGAGCGCGGCGATTTCGCCGTCTATTTCGCGAGCGCAGTCGGTTAACGAAGCTCTGCAGATTCTGGAGGTGCCCGATTTCAGGGATCCGCCGGGTAGCGGTGGGGATGCTACGTCGCGCTCTACACCGACCGCGGAGGCAGGGAGTGGGGTACCGTGACGCGCGAGTTCGGCCGCGCAATGCGGCCGGTGTTTGAGCCCGTCGCGGTACCCCACTCTCTCGGCCTCCGCGGTCGAACTCGCACGCCGCAACATCCCCCCGCTACCCGACGCGGCGCACCCCTGAAATGGGGCCCGTCCCGGTTGCGCAGAGCTTCCTAACCAGCGAGGACGCGCGGCGCGCCCGCCGCGAAGCGGCCGATCACCGCCGCCTCGTCGAATCCCTCGCGCGCGAAGATGCCGAGCACCGCGTCGCGCGATTCCGCGGCGCAGGCGACGAGGAGCCCTCCCGAGGTCTGCGGATCGGTGAGGAGGTCGCGCTCGGGACGGCCGAGCGCCGCGCCGAGCGTCACGTCCGCGCCGTAGCTCGCCCAGTTGCGTCCCGATGCGCCGGTGACGCAGCCGTCGCGCGCGAATTCGGTCGCGAGCGGAAGCTTCGGCAGTGCCGCGAAGTCGATCTCTGCCGCGAGCGACGAGGCCCGGCAGATTTCGAGCAGGTGACCAAGGAGCCCGAAACCGGTGACGTCGGTCAGCGCGTGAACGCCGGGAAGCGCACCGAGCGCGATCCCCGGCGTGTTGAGCCGCGTCGTGCACGCGATCATGTCGCGGTAGCCCTCTGCGGGGAGGCGGTCGCGCTTGATCGCCGCGCTGTAGACGCCGATGCCGAGCGGCTTGCCGAGCACGAGGAGGTCGCCCGGCTGCGCGCCACCGTTGCGCTTGAGCCGCGCCGGGTCGACGACACCGATCGCGGCGAGACCGTAGATCGGTTCGGCCGAATCGATCGTGTGTCCTCCGGCGATCGGGATGCCCGCGCGCGCGCACACCGCGTGCCCGCCGGCGAGGATCGCGCGGATGGCGCCGCCCGGAAGCTTGTCGACCGGCATCCCGACGAGTGCCAGCGCGAGGAGCGGCGTCGCACCCATCGCGTAGATGTCGGACAGCGCGTTGGTCGCCGCGATCGCGCCGAAGTCGTGCGGATCGTCGACGATCGGCGTGAAGAAGTCGGTCGTCGCGACGATCGCCTGGCGATCGTTCAAACGGTAGACGGCGGCATCGTCCGACGTTTCCGTGCCGACGAGGAGGTCGGGCGGCGTGAGCGACGCGGGAATGCCGGACAGGAAGTCCTGCAGGACGGCAGGGGCGATCTTGCACCCGCAGCCGCCGCCGTGCGCGAACTGGGTGAGTCGGATCGTCGGGAGGTCTGGAGCGTTCATGACCTGCAGTGGCCCATCGTGGCGCGCGGCTGTGCAGCACGGCCTGCGGGCAGCCATTCTAGCGCGGTGCGGAACTTGCTGACCGCTGCTGCGCGAAGTGTTGCGCAGTTGTCGCGGAAAAAGCGGGGGAGATCAGTCGCTTGCGCCCGCGGCGCTTTTCTTGCTTCGCCGGCTGGCGTACGATCAAAGCGAGAGCATCGCAACCGCCGATCGCCACAAGCGAGGAGCCGGATTGAATCCGACGGATACCGCGCGTCCCGACTACTTTCACAAGGTTGTCGATTGCCAGTGGGCCTGCCCCGCCCACACCGCCGTTCCCGAATACATCCGGCTGATCGCCGCCGGCCGCTACGGCGACGCGTATCTCGTCAACTGGCGCTCCAACGTCTTTCCGGGAATTCTCGGCCGCACCTGTGACCGCCCCTGCGAGCCCGCGTGCCGGCGGGGACGCGTCGAGGAAGGCTCGCCCGAGCATCGTCGCAACGCGACGAAGCCCGAGCCGGTCGCGATCTGCCG
>DASVGI010000065.1:0-10039 GCA_036379595.1 Casimicrobiaceae bacterium
GCGAAAGGGCCGACATCACCCTAAGCGACGGCGAGCGCGCGCTGCGCATCGAGGTGCGCGACCGCGGCCCCGGCATCCCCGAAGACCAGCTCGAGGCGGTGTTCGAGCCGTTCTTCCGCCTCGAGGGCTCGCGCAGCCGCGCAAGCGGCGGAGCGGGCCTGGGCCTGAGCATCGCGCGCAACATCGCGCGCTGGCACGGCGGCGACATCGTGCTTCGCGATGCTCCCAATGCCGGGCTGGTCGCCGAGCTGATCCTGCCGCGGTCGTGGGATCCGTCGGTGACCGGCAGCGCCGGGACGGCGCGCGCACCGGTGCGTTGAAAGTGATCTACGGGCCGGACCCCGCTTCAGGGATGCGCCGCGCCGGGTTTACCGGTGCGCGCTGCATCCCCACCGCTATCCTGCGCGACGCATCTCTGCAATGGGGTCGGGCCCGTCGTCGCGACGCGCGCGCAGCACCGGCACGAGCCGCCACGCGAAGAGCGCGAACGCGGCGAGCGCAGCACACCCTCCCGTTATCTCGATCGCGCGTGCTCCGGCGAGCGCGCCCGCCGCGATCAGCAGCGTCGCGGCGTGCACGAGGCCGAACTGCCACCATGCGCTTGCGCCGGCGCGTATCGGCGCGCCGGTGAAGCGCGGCAGCAGGTGCTCGCCGAGGCCGAGCACGACGAACGCGATGAATCCCATCCCGTAGACGTGCAGCGCGGCAGCGCGCCACGGCGGATCGCCATCGATGCCGCCGCCGAATACCAGCGCGGCGCCGCCGAGCGCGAGATAGAACACGGCGGATACGACCGACCACGCCGAGGTTGCCTCGAGGCTCATCCCGACGTAACGCGACGCGGGAGGACCCGCGGCGCGCTCGGGCGCGGCGGCGACGAGCGCGGTCGCCTCGGACGGGGAAGGCACGCCGATGTGGCCGAGCATGCCGTCGATGATCGTCGAGGGAATCGTGCGCACGCCAAGGCGCGACACGATCGCGCGCCCTTCGGGCTGGGCGACGTCGAGAACCTCGAAGGCGATGTCGCGCCGGTCGGCGATCGCGCGCCACACCTCCTCGGCGTCGCGGCACGGCGCACACCACTCGGAGGTCAGCAGCTGCACGCGGATCGTCATGATACGGCCGGGGTACGCGCGGTGGCGTCGCTCACTGCGTGTCGCTCACTGCGTGCAGCGCATGCACTGCAGCCGGTACTTGTCGATCCACGCTTTGAGCGCGTCGATCGCCTTCTCGCCGCGAGTGAGGCGCGCATACGCGGCGTCGATGTCGTCGGGACGGACGACGACGAGCCACGCATCGGTGTATGGCGCGACGTTGACGAGCCCGGGGTCGGCGACGACCGCAGGGTTGACGCGCTCGAGCGTCGCGTCGAACGGGCAGGGCACACCGCCGACCCATTTGCCCGATTCGAGCGTCGCGACGCTGCGCCCCGCGGTGCGGTGCGAGCCGACCTTGCGGAACGTCGCCGCCACGACGCGACCCGCCATCGTCTGTGCCGGATCGGTCATGCCGAGCGTGAACGTGCCGTCGTCGTTCGGCCGCGCCCACAGGTAATCGAGGTCGTACCAGAGGTCTTCGGGAAGCTCACAACCGGAGTATTCGGCCATCGTCGTTCCGGCCGTCAGCCGCGGCGCACCCACGGGCGCACCGTCGCCACGGCGTTGATTGCGAACATGAGGAAAGCCGCCCATACCAGGCCACCGCCCGTCGTGGCGAGCGCGCGCATCCCTGCGAGCCAGCCGGCGACCATCAGCAGCAGTCCGATATTGGCGAAAGCGAACTGGACGTCGGCCATCCGCTCCGAAAACAGCGGATGGCCGGTGAACCGCGGGAGGATGTGCAGGCCGATGCCGAACACCATCATGCCGACGAACCCGACCAGCATCAGGTGCGCATGGGCGCGCAGCGCAAGCGGCGGCAGCTCGCCCGGCGCCGCGAGCCACGCGAGCCCGAGCGCGCCACCGAGCAGCGCGTAGGCGAGCGCACAGGCGACGAACCAGCGATTGCGGGGAAGCACGGCGCGATGATACCGCCGTCGCTACACGCTGCTGTCCGAGCGGTCGCCCACGCTGCTGTCGGAGCGGTCGCCCACGCTGCTGTCGGAGCGGTCGCGTCCCGATTCGTGCGCGAGCGCCGCGCGCCACGGCGCGAGCACGGTGACCATCTGCGCGAAGACCTTCGGTGTCGCGGCGATCACCTGTCCTCCGTGGAGGTAGTCGCCGTCGCCGGCGAAGTCGCCGATGAGGCCGCCGGCTTCGAGGACGAGGAGGCTCCCTGCGGCGACGTCCCACGCATTGAGGCCGAACTCGAAGAACCCATCGTAGAAACCGGCCGCCACGTAGGCGAGGTCGAGCGCGGCCGCGCCGGGCCGTCGCAGGCCGGCACTCTGCTGGACCATCACGCGCAGCATCTGCAGCCAGATGTCGAGCTCACTGCCTTCGCGGTAGGGGAAGCCGGTGCCGATCAGGCATTCGCGCAGATGGGCGCGGCGCGACACGCGCATGCGCCGATCGTTGAGGAACGCGCCACGGCCGCGCGTCGCGGTGAAGAGGTCGTTGCGCACCGGGTCGTAGATGACGCCCTGCGACACGACGCCGCGGTGCGCGAGCGCGATCGACACGCAGTACTGCGGGAAGCCGTGCAGGACGTTCGTCGTGCCGTCGAGCGGATCGATGATCCACAGGTTCTCGGCATCGCGATTGCGATCGCGCGCGGTGCCTTCCTCGGCGAGGATCGCGTGGTCGGGATAGGCGGCGTGCAGCGTCTCGACGATCGCCGCCTCCGCCGCGCGGTCGACCTCGCTCACGAAATCCTTCGGGCCCTTGCGGGTGACGGTGAGAAGGTCGAGCTCGCGCGACCCCCGCATGATGATGTTCCCGGCGCGGCGGGCGGCCTTCACCGCCGTGGTCAGCATTGGGTGCATGGAAATGTCCGGTGCGCGCGAGGCATCGCCGCATGACAGAATGCGGGCCATCCCGATTCTACAGGGGCGGGCTGCCTGGCCGATCGGCCGCCCGCGGCGCGCCCTCGTCCACGATGAACACGAACCGGCCCGCGTACCCGCATGCGCGCGCGAGCGCGGCGGCGACCGTCGCGGCGAATCCGCCTGTGCTCGCGCGGATGCGCACGGTGCTCGTGCGGCCGACGCTGCCCGCCAACATCGGCGCGGCGGCGCGGGCGCTGATGACGATGGGGCTGACCCGCCTCGTGCTCGTCGCACCATCGCAGTTCCCGCACGCCGACGCCACTGCGCTGGCCTCGGGTGCGGCCGAGGTGCTCGATCGTGCAACGGTGACCGCGACACTCGACGACGCGCTCGCCGGAACCGAGCTTTCGATCGGCTTCTCGGCACGCTCGCGTCACTTTGCCGGCCGGGTGATGACGCTCGAGCGTGCCGCGCGCGAGGCCGCCGAGGCGGCGACGCGAGGGGAAGTCGCGCTCGTCTTCGGCACCGAAATGTCCGGACTCGGCAACGACGAGCTTGCGCGCTGCACGATCGCAGCCGGCATCCCGGCAAACCCGGCGTATCCGTCCCTCAACCTCGCCGCCGCGGTTCAGGTCGTCGCATGGGAAGTGCGCCGCGCCGCACTCGCCGACCGCGGCGACGCGGCGTCCTCGCGTACCCGCTTTGCACCGGCGACGCACGACGAGATCGAGGCGTTGTACGCGCACGCGCAGCGCACGCTCACGCAGCTAAGGTTCTTCGATCCGCAGCGGCCGCGGCGGCTCTTTCAGCGGTTGCGGCGGCTCTTCGGTCGCACCGGCCTCGAGCGCGAGGAGGTCAACATCCTGCGTGGCATCCTTGCACGCATCGACCAGCGCATCGATCAGCGCATCGACCAGCGTCGACGATGACCGACCGGGCGATCTGCGCGAACTGCGGCGCGCCGGCGCCGGGCGTCTATTGTCCGAAGTGCGGGCAGGAGACGAAGCTCGCACTGCCATCGGCGGCCGCGTTCCTTCGCGACGCGGCGGGGCGCTACATCGCGCTCGACGGCCGCGCGTGGCGCACGCTCAGGGATCTCGCCTTCCGGCCCGGCTTTCTCACGCGCGAATACTTCGCGGGGCGCAGGCGTCGCTACATCCGCCCGGGTCGTCTCTTCCTCGTGATGTCGCTCGCCATGTTTGCGGTGTTCCGCGCGGTCTCGTACGTGCCCGAGGTCACCGGCCATACGCATGCGGGCGACGCGTCGACGAAGGCGGTGGTCATCGGCGACGATGTCGGCGACCCGTCGTGGCTCGCGCCGCTGGCGAAGCGCGCCAACGCGTTCGCGCGACTGCCGCGGAGCGAGCAGACCGACCGCATCCAGGCCAGCTTCTTCCGCTATGGGCCGTACGCGGCAATTCTGTTGCTGCCGCTCTTCGCGCTGCTGCTGAAAGTCGTCTACGCGGGCCGGGGCGCGCGCTATCCCGGGCGGCCGCGCCGCTACGCGGCGCACCTCGTGTTCGCCGCACACTACCACGCGTTCCTGTTCCTGATCGGCCTCGTCTACGCCATCGCTCCTGCATTCCTGCGGATGCTTCTCGCAGGCTGGGCCGCCGCGTATGGCCTCTTCGCGTTGAAAGCCGTCTATCGCGGACGCTGGAGCGGCGTCATCCTCCGCGGCGCGTTGGTCGCGTCGGTCTACCTGGTGCTCTTCGCGATGGCGCTTGCCGCGATCGTCGTTGCCGCGGTCGCGCTGCGCTGAGTGCGCGTGCGCGTCAGCCCGGACCGCACGCCGAGTTGCCCGCCGCCTCGAGCCTGGTGAGGCGCGCGGCATGGTGGGCGCGGCGCGATTCGAGCTCCTCGATCTTCGTCGCGTACTTGTCGCAGACCGGCTTCGTCGTGCACTTCGCACTTCCGTCGCGCGCACGCTGGATCGCGCGCTGCACCTTGTCGATCGTCCGCTGCTCGCGCGCGATCTTCGACTTCGCCTTGCGGCACGCGCTCGACTGGGTGGCCGGAGCCTCGCTCTTCGGCGCCTGCGTAACCGCAGCGCCGGCCGGAGCGGTGCCTGGTGTTGCCTGGCACCACGCGGCAGGGATGCCCGCGACCGAGATCGCGAACGTGACAACGAGCGCGGCCAGTGCACGATGGGCGGTCACTGTGCGGCAGGCGGCCACTGTGCGGCAGGCTGCCACTGTGCGGCAGGCTGCCACTGTGCGGCGGGCGGGTACGGTAACGGGGATCACGAAACGGGTACGCACGACGGGTCCTCCTCCCCAGGCAAAATGCGACCAGCTGGCATAATGCCTCAATGCTCGATCGCCTGCGCGAGGACATTCGCGTCGTCTTCGACCGCGATCCCGCGGCCCGGACGGCGTGGGAGGTTCTGACCTGCTATCCGGGCCTCCACGCGCTCGTCTGGCATCGGGCCGTCGCTCACCGGCTGTGGAGGGCCGGTTTCCGCTGGCTCGCGCGCTGGCTCGCCCACTGGAGCCGCTGGGTCACCGGCATCGAGATCCACCCCGGCGCGGTGATCGGACGCCGCGTGTTCATCGACCACGGGATGGGGATCGTCATCGGCGAGACCGCCGAAATCGGCGACGACGCGACGCTCTACCACGGCGTCACGCTGGGCGGCACCTCGTGGAACAAGGGTAAGCGCCACCCGACCCTCGGCAAGGGGGTCGTGATCGGCGCCGGCGCCAAGGTGCTCGGCCCGATTATCGTGGGAGATGGGGCCAGGATCGGCTCCAATGCCGTCGTGATCAGGGATGTTCCCGCGGGCGCGACCGCGGTCGGCATCCCGGCGCGCCTGATCGCCGGGGAGGACCACGACCGCCGTGAGGCGCAGGCCGCCAGGCTCGGATTCTCCGCGTATGCGGTGACCAAAGGCGTCGACGACCCGATCGCGCAGGCGATCCACAAGCTGCTCGATCATGCGTCGGCGGTCGACGAGCGCTTCGCGCAGCTCATCGAGCAGTTGCGCCGTGGTGGCGTCGAGTGCGACGCGGACAAGGCGGTCGGCGAAGCGTTCGACGTCGGCAAGATCAACAAGATGCTCGAATGAACTTTGCCGGCGCATGACCGACTAATTCGATCAGGTATGGCGAGCCGGCGAATGCAGTGCAGAGCCGGACTCGCGTCGATAGCGATGAGGCAATCGTGCGCCTGACGACGAAAGGACGCTTTGCGGTGACCGCGATGCTCGACGTCGCGCTGCATGGCGCGGCGGGGCCGGTCACGCTCGCAACGATCTCCGAGCGGCAGAAGATCTCGCTGTCGTATCTCGAGCAGCTGTTCGGCAAGCTGCGACGGCACGGTCTCGTCGACAGCGTCCGCGGCCCCGGCGGCGGCTATCGCCTCGCGCGCGACGGGCAGGCGATCACCGTGGCCGACGTCATCGTCGCCGTCGACGAGCCGATCGACGCCACGCAGTGCGGCGGCGACGAGCACTGCGCCGACGATCGCTGCTCGATGACGCACGACCTGTGGGCCGGCCTCAACGCGCACATCTTCGGGTATCTGCGCTCGGTGACGCTCGCCGACCTCGCGCGCCGGCAGAACGAGACGCACACGACGCAGTCGCATGGCCCGGCCCCCGGTGCACGTGCGGCGCAGGACGCATGCGCGACACAGGACGCGCGTGCGGCGCAGCCAGGCAGCGAGCCGCATTCGCACGAGCCGGCTGCGACGGTGTAAGCTGCCGACGCCGGCGGCCGGTCGACGCGCCGCTGCGCGATCATCATGCGTGCGCCGATCTACCTCGATCACGCGGCGACGACGCCCGTCGACCCGCGCGTCGTCGCGGCGATGCTGCCGTGGCTCGGCGAAGGATTCGGCAATGCGTCGTCGCGCAGCCACGCGTTCGGCCGCCGCGCATCTGCGGCGATCGAGCGCGCCCGCGGCCAGGTCGCCGCGCTCGTCCGTTGCGACGCGAGCGAGATCGTCTTCACGTCGGGTGCGACCGAGTCGATCAACCTTGCGCTGAAGGGCGCGGCATCGCACCAGCGCGATCGCGGACGGCACCTCGTCACGCTGGCAACCGAGCACCGCGCGACGCTCGATACGCTCGACGCGGTCGCCGCCGACGGATTCGACGTGACGCGCGTGCCGGTCGGGGCCGGCGGCCTCGTCGACCCCACCCGGTTCACCGCGGCGTTGCGGCCGGACACCACGGTCGCGTCGGTGATGGCCGTCAACAACGAGACCGGCGTCGTGCAGGACATCGCGGTACTCGGTGCGATCTGCCGCGCGCACGGGGTCGTGTTCCACGTCGACGCCGCGCAGGCGACGGGGAAGGTCGCTCTCGATCTCGCGTCGCTTCCGGTCGACCTGATGTCGCTGTCGGCGCACAAGACCTACGGGCCGAAAGGCGTCGGCGCGCTGTTCGTCCGCCGCAGGCCCCGCGCGCGCATCGACGCGCAGATGCACGGAGGCGGCCAGGAGCGCGGCCTGCGCGCCGGCACGCTGGCGACGCACCAGATCGTCGGCATGGGCGAGGCACTCCGCATCGCGGGTCTCGACATGGACGCCGAGAACGCGCGGATCGGCGCGCTGCGCGACCGGCTGTGGCGCGACCTCTCTGCGATCGGCGGCGTGCATCGCAACGGCGATCCGGACCATTGCGTGCCGCAACTGCTCAACGTCGCATTCACAGGCATTGCCGCCGAGGAGCTGATGCTGGCGATGGAGGAAATCGCGGTGTCGACGGGCTCGGCGTGCGGATCGGTCTCGGCGGAGCCGTCGCACGTACTGCGTGCGCTCGGCGTCTCCGACGAGGTCGCCCACGGGGCGCTGCGCTTCTCGCTCGGGCGCGGCACGACGGCAGACGAGATCGCATACACGGCGGCACTGGTGAAACGCAAGGTTGCCGCACTGCGCGGCGCGGCGGCACGCGCGCGCCCACGCCGCCGCGGTGTTCGCGGAGGCGTTACAATGGAAGCTCAGTCGTTACCGGATTGACCACGATGCCGATCACGCTCACCGAATCCGCCGCAAGGCACGTCGCCGCGCATCTGGCGCAGCGAGGCAAGGGTGTCGGCCTGCGTCTCGCGGTGCGCAGCTCGGGCTGCTCGGGCTTCGCCTACAAGGTCGAGTACGCCGACGAGATCCAGCCGGACGATATGGAATTCGAGTCGCACGGCGTGCGCGTGCTGGTCGATGCGAAGAGCCTTCCCTACGTCCAGGGAATCGAGCTCGACTTCACGAAGGAAGGTTTGAACGAGCGCTTCACGTTCAACAATCCGAACGTGAAGGATCAGTGCGGCTGCGGCCAGTCGTTCAATATCTAGTCATCTGATCGCGCGGGTAGCGGGCGCGTCGCGCCCGTCATGAACCCCTCGACGATCGAGCTCGTCGGCGCGGGATTGTTCGCCGTCGCGATCCTGCATACGTTCGCGACCCGGTCATTCGAGCGTCTCGCGCATTCACGGCCGGCTCACGCGGGTTTGTGGCATCTCCTCGGCGAAGTCGAGGTGGTGTTCGGGCTGTGGGCCTTCGTGCTCGTCGCGGCGATGTTCGCAACCGACGGCGCGGCGCGCGCGATCGCCTACGTCGACTCGCGCGATTTCACCGAGCCGATGTTCGTCTTTGCGATCATGGTCGTCGCGGGCACGCGCCCGATCCTGCGCACCGCGATGGCTGCGGTGCGCGTGCTGGCGCGCGCGATCCCGCTGCCGGGGACGATGGGGTTCTACCTCACCGTGCTGACGGTGACGCCTCTTCTGGGGTCGTTCATCACCGAGCCGGCGGCGATGACGCTCGCCGCGCTGATCCTCGCCGAGCGCGTCTTCGCCGCCGACGTCTCGCGGCGACTGAAGTACGCGACCCTTGGCGTGCTGTTCGTCAACGTCTCGATCGGCGGCACGCTGACCCCGTTCGCCGCGCCGCCGGTACTGATGGTCGCCGGAACCTGGCAGTGGGATACCGTGTTCATGATGACCGCGTTCGGCTGGAAAGCCGCGCTCGCGGTAACCGGCAACGCGCTCGCGGCGACGCTCCTGTTTCGCCGCGAACTCGGCCGCATGTCGCCGGCCGACACCGCGGCGCACGCCGGAGCGGGCCCCGCGGAGGATGCGGGCGCGGCCGCTGGAGCGGGGGGCGAGCCCGTGCCGGCGACGCTCGTGCTCGTCCACCTAGCCTTCCTGGCGGGCATCGTCGTGCTTGCGCATCATCTGGCCGCGTTCCTCGGCCTGTTCCTGCTCTTCCTCGGCGTCGCACAGGCGTATCGACGCCACCAGGGCCGGCTGATCCTGCGCGAAGGGCTTCTGGTGGCGTGCTTTCTCGCCGGGCTCGTCGTTCTCGGCGGGCAGCAGCGCTGGTGGCTGCAACCGCTCCTGATGCGGATGAGTTCCGATCAGGTGTTCCTGGGCGCGGCGATCCTCACCGCCTTCACCGACAATGCCGCGCTCACCTATCTCGGCTCGCTCGTCGACGGGCTCTCCGATGCCTTCAAGTACATGCTGGTCGCCGGTGCGGTGACCGGCGGCGGCCTCACGATCATCGCCAACGCTCCCAATCCGGCCGGCATCTCGATCCTGCGCCGCTACTTCGACGACGAGGCCGTGCGTCCGCTCGGGCTCCTCGCGGCGGCGCTGCCGCCCACGGTCGTCGCGGCGCTCGCGTTGCGCTGGCTCTGAGGACCGGGGGCGATCGCCGTCAGGCGAAGAGGTTCAGCACCGCGTCGAGCCCGCAGTGATCGATCGCGTGCGTCGCCCGCGCGCGCACGGCGGGCTTGGCGTGCCACGCCACGGCGACGTCGGCGACGGCGAACATCGGAAGGTCATTGGCGCCGTCACCGATCACCGCGACGAGCCCGTCGTCCCCGCGCAGCCGCTCGGCACGCGTCGAGATCAGCGCGGCCTTCGCCGCGGCATCGACGATCGCTCCGCTGACGCGGCCGGTGAGTCTCCCCGCGCTCACCTCGAGCTCGTTCGCGACGGTCCAGTCGATCGACAGCGCCGCCTGCAGGCGATCGGTGAAGAACGTGAAGCCGCCCGACGCGAGGAGCGTTTCGACACCTCGCGCGCGCAACGATGCGAAGAGCCGCGTCGCACCCGGTGACAGGCGCAGGCGCTCGTCGTAGACGCGCCGGAGCGAATCCACCGGCAGTCC
>DASVGI010000066.1:0-23043 GCA_036379595.1 Casimicrobiaceae bacterium
GCCTGCTGCGAGCTCGGCATCCGCACGGTCGTCGTGCACTCGGAGGCCGACACCGAGGCGAAATACGTGAAGCTCGCCGACGAGTCGGTTTGCATCGGCCCGGCGCCGGCGGCGGCGAGCTACCTCAACATCCCGGCGATCATCAGCGCCGCCGAGGTCACCGACGCCGAGGCCATCCACCCCGGCTACGGCTTTCTCTCGGAGAACGCCGACTTCGCCGAGAAGGTCGAGCGCTCGGGCTTCGTGTTCATCGGGCCCAAGCCGGAGACGATCCGCCTGATGGGCGACAAGATCAGCGCCAAGGTGGCGATGACGAAGGCCGGCGTGCCCTGCGTTCCCGGCTCCGAGGGCGCGCTGCCCGACGATCCGCGCGAGATCGTGAAGATCGCGCGCGCGGTCGGCTACCCGGTGATCATCAAGGCCGCCGGCGGCGGCGGCGGGCGCGGGATGCGCGTCGTCCACACCGAGGCGGCGCTGCTGCCGGCGGTCAACCTGACGCGCACCGAAGCGCAGGCGGCGTTCGGCAATCCCAGCGTGTACATGGAGCGCTTCCTCGTCGCGCCGCGGCACATCGAGATTCAGGTGATCGCCGACGCGTTCAAGAATGTGGTGCACCTGTTCGACCGCGACTGCTCGATGCAGCGCCGGCACCAGAAGATCATCGAGGAAGCCCCGGCGCCGGGGATCAATCCGCGCATCCTGACGCGCATCGCCGACCGCGCGGCCGAGGCCTGTCGCAAGATCGGCTATCGCGGCGCCGGCACCTTCGAGTTCCTGTATCAGGGCACCGAGTTCTTCTTCATCGAGATGAACACGCGCGTCCAGGTCGAGCATCCGGTCACCGAGATGATCACCGGCCTCGACATCGTGCAGGAGCAGATCCGCATCGCGGCCGGGCAGAAGCTCCGGCTTCGCCAGCGCGACATCGCGTACCGCGGGCACGCGATCGAGTGCCGGATCAACGCGGAGGATCCGTGGACGTTCGTGCCGTCGCCGGGACGCATCACCGCGTGGCACGCACCCGGCGGCCCCGGCATCCGCGTCGATACGCACGTCTATCAGAACTACTTCGTTCCGCCGCACTACGACTCGATGATCGGCAAGGTCGTCGCCTATGGCGACACGCGCGAGCAGGCGATCGCGCGGATGCGGGTCGCGCTCTCCGAGATGGTCGTGGGCGGCATCAAGACGAATATCCCGCTCCATCAGGAGCTTCTCACCGACGAGAAATTCCTGCGCGGCGGGACGTCGATCCATTTTCTCGAGGAGCGGCTCGCGCAGCGGGCGCAGGCTGCCTAGGGTCGGTGGCTCGGAAGCCGCAGGCGACGTATCGCGCGCTGCGCATCGACGTTACGGCGCGCGACGCCGACGCATGGTCGGACGCGCTGCTCGCCGCGGGCGCGATGTCGGTCGATGCGGGTGACCCCGACGCCGGAACGGCGCACGAGACGCCGCTCTACGAGGAAGGCGTCGGCGACGAGCGGGTTTGGTGGCCCGTTTGCTGCCTCGTCGCGCTGTTCGGCCCCGGTGACGATCCGGGCCGCGCGCTCGCGTCGGCGGCGCGCGCGCTGCGACGGCCGCTGCCGACAAGCCGCATCGACGAGGTTCCCGACCGCGACTGGGTCGCCGCGACCCGGGCGCAGTACGTCCCGATCGAAGCCGCTCCGGGATTGTGGATCGTGCCGAGCTGGTGCGAGCCTCCGGTCGCCGGCGCCGTCACCGTCATCCTCGACCCCGGTGTCGCGTTCGGAACGGGCTCGCATCCGACGACGCGAATGTGCCTCGCCTGGCTCGCACGCACCGTACGGGCCGGCGACTCGGTGCTCGACTACGGCTGCGGGTCGGGGATCCTCGCCATCGCGGCGGCGAAGCTCGGCGCGACGCGTGTCGAAGGCGTCGACGTCGACCCGCAGGCGATCCGCGCGAGCGGCGACAACGCGCGTGCGAACGGCGTTGCCGCGCACTTTCATCTCGCCGACGAGCGGCGCGAATCGCGCGGATCTTCGCGCGACCCTCTGTGCGACGCTCAGGATGAACTTCGGCGCGACCTTCGCTACGACCTCGTCGTCGCGAACATCCTCGCCAATCCGTTGCGTCTGCTCGCACCGCTTCTTGCGAGCCGCTGTCGCGCCGGTGGTCGCATCGCACTCGCGGGCATTCTCGAAGCTCAGGCAGACGAGGTGATCGACGCGTACGCGCGCTGGTTTACGATGCGACGCGAAGAGACCCGCGAAGGCTGGGTGCTTCTCGCGGGCGTTCGCGCTTGCGTACATAGCGTTGACGGACCTTGATTCGTGAGCGACCTGCAATTCACCCGCTGCCCCGGATGTGCGACCGTCTATCGCGTGACCGGTGCGCAGCTCGCGCTGCGCGAAGGGCAGGTCCGCTGTGGTCACTGCCGCGCGGTATTCGACGCGACGGCGCACCGCGTCGACCTCGCCCCGACCGCGCTGCCTGCGGGCGGATCGGCGCATCCCGAAGACGACGAGCTCGCGCGCGGGCGCGCGACGGTGACGCTGCGCGAGGCGAGCGCGCTCGAGGCACCGGAGCGAGAGGCCGAGGCGGCGAAGCCCGACGACGCGCAGGCGACCGCGACCGTGGAGCAGGAGGGCGACGCGGAGCAGGCAGCCAGCACGGAGCCTCCGGTCGAAGTGAAGCAGGCGGCCGAGGAGGAGCAGGAGCCGGCCGCCGAGGCGTCGCCGGCCTCGGACGTATCGCCGTCGGAGGTATCGCCGCCAGAAGTATCCGGGTTGGACGAAGGGGAGCCCGCGCCGTCGCCCGCGCCCGCCGAGGGTGCTGCGTCCGATGATTCGCCGCTCGACATCGCTGAGCTCGAGGCAGCCCGGGCGGCCCTTCGTCCGCGCCGCTCCACGCGCAGCGGCAAGGCGTTCTATGCCATCGCGCTTGCGGTGCTGGTGGCGGGACTGCTGGTCCAGTTGGCAGCGCTCTTTCGCGACGACGTCGTGGCGCGGATACCCCAGGCAGCCGCAGCGCTCGACGTACTGTGCCGGGCACTCATCTGCCGGACCGGGCCGCAACGCGACGCCGGCGTACTCTCGATCGAGGGCTCCGATCTGCAGGCCGATCCGGCGCACCGCGGTCTCCTCGTGCTGACTGCGACGCTTCGAAATCGTGCCGACCGGGCTGTCGCATGGCCCGACCTCGAGCTCACGCTGACCGATGCCTCCGACCAGGCGGTGGTCCGAAGGGTGCTGACGCCGGACGACTATCTCGCCGCCGGCGCGCAGGCGCCCGGGCTCGCCGCACACAGCGAGCGCCAGGTCAAACTGTTCCTCGATGCGAGCGCGACGCGTCAGGCCGGTTATCGGCTCTATCTTTTCTATCCATGACCGCGCGCGACGCCGCAACAAAGGTCGTCGCCCTCGGATGGTTGCACCAGGATGGAAATCGGCGTAGCGTGACCGCACCAGCGAGGTGCAGCCATCATCGGATCCACGCGAGCTCCATCCGATAAAAGCCATGGAATCAAAGGGCTAGCCGTTCTGTCGCGAATGGCACGGTCATCGCTAAGCTGCTGATGAACCGGACCGCGGCGAAACCGCCGATGCGGTCGCCATTCTCACCCCCATTCGCATCCCATCTCCAGGAGAGTCGTGCATGACCACCGCCGCTGATGTGCTCGCGCTGATCAAGGACAAGGAAGTCAAGTTCGTCGACCTGCGGTTCACCGATACGCGCGGCAAGGAGCAGCACGTCTCGGTGCCCGCGAAGGCATTCGACGCCGACAAGTTCGAGTCGGGGCATGCGTTCGACGGCTCGTCGATCGCCGGCTGGAAAGGCATCCAGGCCTCCGACATGCTGTTGCTGCCCGATCCCGCGACGGCGAACCTCGACCCGTTCATGGACGACACGACGCTGCTCCTCACCTGCGACGTGATCGAGCCGTCGGACGGCAAGGGCTACGAGCGTGACCCGCGCTCGCTCGCCAAGCGCGCGGAGGCCTACCTGAAATCGACGGGCCTCGGTGACATCGCCTACTTCGGCCCCGAGCCCGAGTTCTTCATTTTCGACGCGGTCGAGTGGTCGGTCGACATGTCGGGCAGCTATTGCAAGGTATTTTCGAGCGAGGCCGCGTGGTCGAGCGCCGAGAAGCTCGAAGGCGGCAACATGGGCCATCGGCCGGGCATCAAGGGCGGCTACTTCCCGGTGCCGCCGGTCGATTCGCTGCAGGACATCCGCTCGGCAATCTGCACCGCACTCGAGCAGATGGGCGTGCCGGTCGAAGTGCACCATCACGAAGTCGCGACGGCCGGGCAGTGCGAGATCGGCACGAAGTTCGCGCCGCTCGTGCAGCGCGCGGACTGGCTGCAGATCCTGAAGTACTGCGTGCACAACACCGCCCACGCGTACGGCAGGACCGCGACCTTCATGCCGAAGCCGATCGTCGGCGACAACGGCTCGGGGATGCACGTGCACCAGTCGGTGTGGAAAGGCGGCAAGAACCTCTTTGCCGGCGAGGGCTACGCGGGCCTCTCCGAGTTCGCGCTCTATTACATCGGCGGCATCATCAAGCACGCCAAGGCGTTGAACGCGATCACCAATCCCGGCACCAACTCGTACAAGCGGCTCGTTCCGGGATTCGAGGCGCCGATCAATCTCGCTTATTCGGCGCGCAACCGCTCGGCGTCCTGCCGCATTCCCTACGTCAGCAATCCGAAGGGCCGGCGCGTCGAAGTGCGCTTTCCGGACCCGACGGCGAACCCGTACCTCGCGTTCTCGGCGATGCTGATGGCGGGGCTCGACGGCGTGCAGAACCGGACCCACCCCGGCGATCCGATGGACAAGAACCTCTACGACCTCGAGCCCGAGGAGGCAGCCAAGGTGCCGCATCCCTGCGCGTCGCTCGACGAGGCGCTCGATAACCTGGATCGCGACCGCGAGTTCCTGACCCGCGGCGGCGTCTTCACTGACGACATGCTCGATGCTTACATCGAGCTCAAGATGGAGGAGGTCACGCGCTTCCGGATGACCACACACCCGGTCGAGTACGACATGTACTTCAGCCTCTGAACGCGCGCGGCCCGGAAGGCTCACGCGCGATTCGCGAAAGGAGTGGCGTCGCGCCGCATCGGAAGGCGCGTCGCCGCCGGGTTGGTTAAACTTGCCGGCGATGACCCTACGTGAACCCGGTTCGAACGCGAAGCGCGTCTGCCTCACCTGGCTTGCTGCCGTCGCCGCTGCGGCCGCTATTGCGACGCCGGCGGACGCGGCGATCTGCAAGTACCTCGATGCCGACGGGAACATCGTCTATTCGAACGTCGCGCCGACGAAGGGGATGCGCAAGCTGTCGTGCGACATCGTCGAGGAGGCGCCGCGACGCTCGTCCGAGAAGAATGCGCACACGGCGAGCCCACCGGGCTTCCCGCGCGTCGAGCCCGAGGTGCAGAAGAGCCGTGACGACATGCGGCGCAAGATCCTCGATGACGAGCTCGCCAAGGAGCAGAAGCTTCTCGCCGCCGCGCAGCAGGAGTACGGCAACGGCGCGCCGCAGCCGCTCGCCGACGAGAAGAGCGACGCCGAGAAATACCGCCAGCGCATCGAGCGCCTGCGCCAGGCCGTCACGCTGCACCAGCGCAATATCGACGCGTTGCGCCGCGAGATCGCCGCGACGCGCTGACCGCGCCCGAGGAGGTAATTGATGCTGCGGCTCGTTCCGCCGCGGCACGACGGCGCGGGCCCCGTGCTCGAGCGCGGTCTCGAGTTGATCGCGACGGCCGTGGTCGTCGTCGACGAAGAGCGTCGTATCAGCTGGGCGAACCCGGCCGCCGAGAACCTCTTCGAATGGTCGGTCGCCCGCCTCACCGGGCAGTCGCTCGACGCGGTGTTCGGCGCGTCACCGCGTCTCAACGATCTCGCGAATCGCGCGCTCGCGACCGGCGCACCGTGCGCCGAGCAGGAGCTCGAGCTCGATCCGCCGGGAAGGAGCCATCTGTATCTCGCGTGCACGGCGTCGCCGGTCGATGCGCCGGGGGCGGCGCTGGTGCTCGAGTTCAGACGCATCGATCAGCAGCTCAAGGTCGCGCGCGAAGCGCGCCAGCTCGAGCAGCAGCAGGCGAACCGCGAGCTGATCCGCAACCTTGCCCACGAGATCAGGAACCCGCTCGGAGGCATTCGCGGTGCGGCGCAATTGCTGCAGGTCGAGCTCGACCGCCCGCAGCTGATCGAATACACCGAAGTGATCATCGCCGAAGCTGACCGGCTGCGCTCGCTCGTCGATCGTCTGCTCTCGCCGCACCGCGCTCCCGCGTACCGCAAGACCAACGTGCACGAGGTGCTGGTGCGCGTGAAAGGTCTCGTGCAGGCCGAGTTCCCGGCCATCCCGGTGGTCTGCGATTTCGACACGAGCCTCCCTGACATCGACGCCGATCCCGCCCAGCTCGTGCAGGCGGTGCTCAACATCGCGCGCAATGGCGCACAGGCGCTGTCCGCCGCGGCGCTCGCGGCGCCGGCAGTCAGGCTCGTCACGCGCGTCGCGCGCGCCGTCACGCTGGGCAGACGGCATCATCGCACCGCGCTGTCGATCGCGGTCGAGGACAACGGACCCGGCATTGCGCCGGAGCTGCGCGAGCACGTCTTCTTTCCGCTGGTTTCCGGGCGCGAGGGCGGCAGCGGGCTCGGCCTCACGATCGCGCAGACCTACGTGTCGCAGCACGGCGGCACGATCGAATGCGAGAGCGCGCCCGGACGCACGGTGTTCACGATCGTGCTTCCGCTCGCTGCGCCGCGCGGCTGAGGCGATTCCGGCATGGACGTGACGCGCGAATCAGAAGCCGCAGCGAGGCCCATCGCGGGGCCCGCCGCGACCGCCACCGCGGCAGGTGCGACGGTCTGGATCGTCGACGACGACCGTTCGATCCGCTGGGTGCTCGAAAAGGCGCTCGCCCGCGAAGGCATGGCGTACCAGTCGTTTGCATCGGCGTACGAGGCGCTGCAGGCGCTGGCGGTCGGCGCGCCGCAGGTGCTGATCACCGACATTCGCATGCCCGGCGAGTCGGGACTGTCGCTGCTACGCGAGCTGCGCGAGCGCTATCCGCAGATTCCGGTGATCGTGATGACCGCGTACTCGGACCTCGACAGCGCCGTCGCCGCATTCCAGGGCGGGGCATTCGAATACCTTCCGAAACCCTTCGACGTCGAGCATGCGCTCGCGCTGATCCGGCGTGCGGCCGCCGAGGCGATGAGCACTCCCGAGGCGGATGCCGCGGTGGCGCCGGCGACCGAGATCCTCGGCAGAGCGCCCGCGATGCAGGAGGTCTTCCGCGCGATCGGCCGGTTGTCGCAATCGTCGGCGACGGTGCTCATCACCGGCGAATCGGGAACCGGCAAGGAGCTCGTCGCGCGCGCGCTGCATCGGCACAGCCCGCGTGCCGCGGGTCCGTTCGTCGCGATCAACACTGCGGCGATCCCGCGCGACCTGCTCGAATCCGAGTTGTTCGGGCACGAGCGTGGCGCGTTCACCGGCGCGCAGGCGACGCGTCGCGGTCGCTTCGAGCAGGCCGAGGGAGGGACGCTGTTCCTCGACGAGATCGGCGACATGCCGCCCGAGCTGCAGGTTCGACTGCTGCGCGTGCTCGCCGACGGCGAGTACTACCGCGTCGGCGGCCACGCCGCCCAGCGCGCGAGCGTGCGCATCATCGCCGCGACGCATCAGGACCTCGAAGCGCGCGTGCAGCGTGGCCTCTTTCGCGAGGATCTGCTCCATCGCCTCGACGTCGTGCGCCTGCGCCTGCCGCCGCTGCGCGAGCGCGCGGGCGATATCGCCCCGCTCGCCCGCTATTTCCTGCACAAGAGCGCGCGCGAGCTCGCGGTCGAGCCGAAAGTGCTCGCCGACGAAGCACTCGAGCTCCTCACGCGCTTTCCCTTTCCCGGCAACGTGCGCCAGCTCGAGAACATCTGCCACTGGATCACCGTGATGGCGCCCGGCCAGCGCGTCGACGTCGCCGATCTGCCACCCGAGGTGCGCGCCGGAGCCGGCACGGTGGCCGGCGGCGACGCCGGATGGCAGCATGCGCTCGATCGCGAGCTCGGTGCCGCCTTCGCGCACGGCGAGCGCGGCGCCGGCGAGCGCCTGCAGCGCGAGTTCGAGTGCACGCTGATCCGCTGCGCGCTCGCGCACACCGGCGGGCATCGGTCGGAGGCCGCGGCCTGGCTCGGCTGGGGACGCAACACATTGACGCGCAGGATCCAGGAGCTCGGGCTCACGGAAGAGCTCGGCACGCGTCGCGGCGACGGCGGGTAGCGCCGTCATCTCCGCGCGGCTGCGACGACCCCGGTCGGCCGCGGCGAGAATGTTCGCGGTTGAGCGTGCTGGTCGGTATGCTGCGCGTCAGTCCGCTCGGCCGGTTCGATGCGCATCGACGTATGCGCGCAGCAGCGCATTGATTTTCGTTTGGTATCCAGGCCCCCTTGCACGAAACCAGTCGAGCACGTCGGCGTCGATTCGCATCGTGACCTGCCGCTTCGTCCGCAAAGGCTTGAGCCCTTGCCGCGCGATCGCACGCGCGAACATCTCGGGCGTCATCTCGGGGCTGCCCGAGAGGTCGATGTCCTCGTCGCGCGTCGCGTCTACGCGGCGCCAATCAGTCCTTGACACCCTCGAAATAGTGCTTTTGCTCACCGCGAGTCGCCTTTCGGATCGAAATGATGCGAATTTGCTGAAGCGTTTCGGTATGAACGACAGCGACCACCCGATCGCTCCAGAGACCAATAGTCACGTATCGGCGTTCGTCATATTGGAAGCGCAAGTCCTCGGCTGTCAGAGTTCGGCCCGCGAACACGGCCTCGCACCCAATGAAATCGATGCCGTGCTTGCGGAGATTTGCCCGTCGCTTGCTCTCGTCCCAGACGAATTCCATCGGCACGTAACTACATTATGGCGTTATATGGGTCGAAGATCAATGGGACGGCTGAATCACTGGGGGATGTACCTGATTGAGGGTTACCGCCGAGACCTCAGTCGGGCCCGGTCACGAAGTCGGAATCATTTGACCGGTCGAAGGGCATTGGATATGAGACTTTTGGATTAGTGGAATCGCGAATCAAGGACGAATGCAGGCCGGGCGGCACTGGAAAATGGTGTACGCTCCGCGACCACCCGCTGACGTAAGGACCCCGCCATGCCGCGCATCGAACGACGCGTAACCACCAGACTGCTTGCGCTCGTCGTGCCTTTCTGTCTCGTGCTCGCCGGCTGCGCGACGATGAGCGCCGCCCCCGGGGCAGATTCGTCGCGCCTCGCGACGATCGCAAAACGCGGCACGCTCGAAGTGTGCACGACCGGCGACTACAAGCCGTTCAGCTTCCACGACCCGAAGACCGGCGAGTACGAGGGCATCGACATCGACATGGCGCACTCGCTCGCGAAGGCGCTCGGAGTCAAGCCGGTCTTCGTCAAGACGACGTGGGGTCATCTCCTCGACGACGCGACGAGCGGCCGCTGCGACATCGCGATGGGCGGCATCTCGATTACCCTTCCGCGACAGAAGAAGGGCTCGTTCAGCATTCCGTACCTCGTCGACGGCAAGACACCGATCACTCGCTGCGAGAACGTTGCGAAGTTCGAGACGCTCGCCGAGATCGACCGACCGGGTGTGCGCGCGATCGTCAATCCGGGAGGAACGAACGAGAGCTTCGCGCGTTCGCACCTGAAGCACGCGACGATCGTCGACTACCCCGACAACGTGACGATCTTCCAGCAGATCGTCGACGGCAAGGCCGACCTGATGATGACCGACGCGACCGAGACGCGGCTGCAGCACAAGCTCCATCCCGAGCTCTGCGCGGTGCACCCGGACAAGCCGTTCACGTTCTCGGAGAAGGGCTACCTGATGCCGCAGGGGGACGCCGCGTACCAGAACTTCGTCGACCAGTGGCTGCACATCATGCTCGCCGACGGGAGCTATCGCAGCATCTCCGATCGCTGGCTGAAGTAGCCTCGCGATAAGCCGGCACCGGCGAGCGCGGGCGCCGGCGGGCAGTCACAAGCGCGTGACTGCGCCGATGCTCAGGCCGAAGCGAGCTCGACGACCGCGGGGGCGTGGTCCGACGGCTTCTCGCCCTTGCGCGCATTGCGGTCGATCGTCGACGCCGTGCAGCGCGGGGCGAGCGCCTCGGAGACGAGGATGTGGTCGATGCGAAGCCCGAGGTTCTTCGGGAATGCGAGCTGGCGATAGTCCCACCAGCTGTAAACCTTCGGCGGCTGCTCGAACAGGCGAAAGCTGTCGACGAGGCCCGCTGCGAGGAAGGCGCGAAACGCCGCGCGCTCGGGCTCGGAGCAGAGCACCTGTCCCTCCCATAATCGCGGATCATGGACGTCGCGGTCGTCGGGAGCGACGTTGAAATCACCCGCCATCACGAGCTGCGGGTGGCGTCGGACCGCATCGCGCAGATGCTCGGCCACCGCGCGGCACCACCGCAGCTTGTACGCGTACTTGTCGGAATCGACCGACTGGCCATTGGGAACGTAAACACAGATGACGCGGATGCCGCCGATGGTCGCCGCGATCACGCGCTTCTGCTCGTCCTCGAAGCCGTCGATGCCGTGCTCGGGCTCGTCGAGAGCGAGCCCCTCGCGCGCGAGAATCGCGACGCCGTTGTAGGTCTTCTGCCCGTAGTAGACGGCTTCGTACCCGGCCGCGCGCAGCGCTTCGACCGGGAAGCGCGCGTCGTCGAGCTTGGTCTCCTGCAGGCACACGACATCGGGCGCGTGCGCGGCGAGCCAGTCGAGAAGGCGCGGCAGCCGCACGTTCAGCGAATTGACGTTCCAGGTGACGAGCTTCATCGGATGCGGGACGGCCCGACGATCATTGCGAATCGTCGATCGTTGCGGATCGATGATGACCTCGGGTTGTCGATCACTGCGGGTAGCCGGTGCCCGGTCCGGACGGTGCTGCGGCAGGCGGCGTGCCCGGCTGCGCCGCGGGCGACGCCCCCTTGGGCGCTGTCGG
Source organism: Casimicrobiaceae bacterium (assembly GCA_036379595.1). Lineage (GTDB taxonomy): Bacteria > Pseudomonadota > Gammaproteobacteria > Burkholderiales > Casimicrobiaceae > VBCG01. The sequence goes on from DASVGI010000066.1 coordinate 10,968, forward strand.
CGCGGCGCCACCCTGAGTTGGTGTCGCCGGAGCGCCGCCCTGCGGCGCGGCCCCCGGTGCACCACCCTGCGTTGGAGCTCCCGCCGCCGCGCGGTCGCCCCCAGGCGCGGCCGGCGCCTTCGCGCGAAGCGGCGGCGCGTCCTTCGGATAGCCCGCGGCGTCGAGCATCGATTGCCAGCGCGCCTCGTTGTAGCCGATCGCGATGTTTCCCTCACCGACCTGTAGCACCGGCGCCGACTGCCCGCCGGTCAGCGCCTTCAGCTTCGCGGCGCCTTCCTCGCTGGTCACGATCACGACGGCATGCGGCACACCGCGCTTCGCGAGCATCGCCTCGGCGCTCCGACAGACGTCGCAATCGAACGTGTAGAGCGTGACCGGGTGGCGCTTCATCGCGTCGCGCGTCGCAAACGGCAGCGCATCGGTGTCGATGACGTTCGCCGTCAGGTCGCGCTGCGCTGCATTCTTCGCCGAAGCAGGCGGCGGCCGGTCGGAATAGACAACGTGACCGGACGGGTCGACGTAGCGATACGTTTGCGCCGACGCTGCGGTCACCGACAGCATCGTCACGACGGTCATCAGGGCGAGCATCATGGCGGACCTCGAGTGCGATCTCATGCTTCGACGAGGCCATTATGGCGCAGAAGCGCGTCGAGCTGCGGCGCCCTGCCGCGGAAGGCGACGAACGAGTCGAGCGCCGGGCGCGTTCCTCCCACCGCGAGAATCTCGTCGCGGAACCTCGCACCGACTACCGGTGACAGCACGCCGGCTTCCTCGAACAGGCCGAACGCGTCGGCGGCCATCACCTCGGCCCACAGATAGCTGTAGTAGCCCGCCGCGTATTCGCCGGCGAAGACGTGGCCGAAGTGGTGGATGAAGCGGTCCCACGAGGGATGCGGCTCGACGGCGACGTCGGCGCGCACGGCATCGAGCACCGCATGCGCCGAAGCGAGCACGCTGCGCAGATCGTGCGTCGGCGTCGGGTTCTGCGACCGCGTCGGGTTCTGCGACCGCGTCGCGTTCTGCGGCGGCAACGCGATCTGCGTCGGCGTCGCGTTCTGCGGCGGCATTGCCGGCGCGGACTCGCCGCCGCCGTGCACGAGGAGGTCGAACAGCGCGAGCTCGAGCTGGCGCGCGAGCGCCATCCCGCTGCCGAAATTGCGCGCGGCGAGCATGCGCTCGAAGAGCTCGTGCGGCAGCGTGCCGCTTACGACAGCATGGGCGGACATCGATTCCAGCACACCGCGGTTCCAGCAGAAGTTCTCCATCAGCTGGCTCGGCAGCTCGACGGCATCCCACTCGACGCCCTGCAGGCCCGATACGCCGGCGACGTCGACGCGGGTCAGCAGAAGGTGCAGACCGTGGCCGAACTCGTGGAACAGCGTGATCACCTGCCGGTGCGTCAGGTGTGGTGTCGCGCCTGCCACCGGGGCTGGAAAATTGCAGGTGAGCCACGCGACCGGAGGCTGCACGCGTGCGCCGACGCGGCGGCGATTGATCGCATCGTCCATCCACGCTCCGCCCTGCTTCCCTTCGCGCGCATGGAGATCGAGGTAGAACTGCCCGACGAGGTCGCCATCGCGACCCGCCACCTCGTAGAAGCGTACCGACGGGTGCCAGACGCTCGCCCGAGCGTCGCGGATCGTGACGTCGTAGAGCGTCTCGACGACGCGAAAGAGGCCGGCGAGCACGCGGTCGAGAGGAAGCCACGCGCGCACCTCTTCCTCGGAGAGCGCGAAGCGATGCTGGCGGAGCTTCTCCGACACCCACGCGATGTCCCACGCGACGAGCTCGTCGATACCGAGCTTCTCGCGTGCGAACGCGGCGAGCTCGGCGTGCTCGCGTGCGGCGAACGGACGCACGCGATCGGCGAGGTCGCGGAGGAACGCATGCACCTCTTCCGGCGAGCCCGCCATCTTCGTCACCAGCGAGAGCCCGGCATAGCTCGCGTGGCCCAGGAGCCGCGCTTCCTCGTCGCGCAGGACCAGCATGCGCGCGACGACCTCGCTGTTGTCGTACTGCGCAGAGTTGCCGAGCTCGGACGCGATGGTGACCGCGGCGCGATGCAGCCGCGCCCGCAGCTCGCGATCGTCGGCGTGCCGCATCACCGGCTGGTAGCACGGTGCGCGCAGCGTGAGCTTCCAGCCGTCCATTCCGTCCGCGCGGGCTGCCTCGCGCGCGGCGGCCTTCACGTCGTCGGGCACACCGGCGAGTTGCGCCTCGTCGGTGACGAGATACGACCACGCGTCCTCGGCGTCGAGCACGTTGTCGTCGAAGCGCGCGGCGAGCGTGGCGAGCTCCTCACGAACGACCTTGAGGCGCGCCCGCTTGTCCGGATCGAGGTCGGCGCCGCCGAGGCGGAAATCGCGCAGCGCATTGGCGACGACGCGCTGTTGTGCCGGGGCGAACGTCGCCATCGCCGGGCCGCTCGCGAGCTCCCGATAACGTGCATAGAGCTGCGGGTCCTGCGCGGCTTCGGTGTCGAATGCCGTGACTTTCGGCAGCACGGCGTTGTAGGCGGCACGCAGCGGCTTCGTGCTCGCGACTGCATTGAGGTGCGACGCGACCGCGAAGGCGCGATCGAGCTCGTCGAACGCGGTCTCGGTCGGCGCGACGACCCGGTCCCAGTCGGCCGGGCCGCGATCGTCGATCACCGCGGCGACCGCGGCGCGTGCCCGCGCGAGGAGCGCGTCGATCGCCGGCTCGATGTGCCGCGCCTCGATCAGATCGAACCGCGGCAGCCCGGAGAAATCGAGCAGAGGGTTCGCAGCATTCTGCTGAAGAGGCTCAAAGGTCATCGTGTTCAGCGCTCAGCCGCGCATCGAGCGCGTCGAGGTCGGCGGGCGTTCCCGCATTGACCCACGGCCCATCGTAGCGCTCGCCCGAGACGAGGCCACGCGCGATCCAGTCGCGCAGGTACGGCAGCAGCGGCACCTTCGATTCGCGCGCGAGCCCGGCGAACAGCGAGCTGTCGTAGATGCCGATATTGCCGTAGGTGCAGCGCGCCGCGCCGTCGAGGACGATACGCTCGCCGTCGAGCGCGAAATCGCCGTTGGCGTGCCAGGTCGGGTTCGGCACCATGACGAGGTGCACGCGCGTCCGCGCATCCGGCCTTTCCATCGCCGCGATGCGCGCGCTGAGCGCGCGGTAGTCGTAGTGCGTCCAGACATCCCCCGATACGATCAGGATCGGGCCCGGACGCACGAGCGGCAGCGCATGCGCGATTCCCCCGGCGACTTCGAGCGGCTCGGCCTCGCGCGACCACGCGATGCGCACACCCCAGCGCGCCCCGTCGCCCAGCGCGTCGACGATTCGCTCGCCGAGCCACGAGACGTTGATTGCGATCGAGTCGAAGCCGGCACGCGCAAGTGCTTCGATCTGGCGGACGATCAGCGGCTTGCCGCCGACCGGCAACAGCGGCTTCGGCGTCGCATCGGTGAGCGGGCGCATCCGCTCACCGCGCCCGGCGGCGAGGATCATCGCGCGCGCGCTCATCAGCGCCGCTCCGCGCGCGCATCGAACGCATCGAGCGCGCGCCGCAACGGGTCGAATTCGCGGTAGCGCGCCGCTGCGCGCCGCAGATAGCCGCTGACGCGCGGCATGTCGGCGACGTAGCGGTCCTTGCCGTCGCGATGACAGAGGCGCGCGAAGATCCCCAGCACCTTGAGCTGGCGCTGCATGCCCATCCATTCGTAATCGCGGTAGAACGCCGCGAAATCGCCGGCGACGGGGAGCCGCGCAGCGCGCGCTCTCTCCCAGTAGCGGATCGCCCAGTCGAGCTCGCGCTCCTCGGGCCACGTGACGTACGCGTCGCGGAGCAGCGACACGAGGTCGTAGGTGATCGGGCCGATCACGGCGTCCTGAAAATCGAGCACGCCGGGGTTGGGCGTGCAATGCATCAGGTTGCGTGAGTGGTAATCGCGGTGGACGTAGACGCGCGGCTGCGCGAGGTTGTTGGCGACGAGGAGGTCGAACGTCGCGGCGAGCGTTTCGCGCTCGGCGGCCGTGGGCACGACGCAGAGGTGTCGCGCGAGATACCAGTCGGGAAAGAGCGCGAGCTCGCGCCGCAGCAACGCATCGTCGTAGGGCGGCAGCACACCCTCACGCGTCGCGCGCTGCCAGCGCACGAGCGCGTCCATCGCATCGCGATAGAGCGGATCGGCGCTCGCGTCGTCGAGAGCATCGGCGTAGGTGCGATCGCCGAGATCGGTCATCAGCACGAAGCCGCGCTCGAGGTCGGACGCGACGATCTGTGGCGCGTGGACGCCGGCGTCGGCGAGCAGGCCCGCGACGTGCACGAACGGGCGGCAGTCTTCCCGCTCCGGGGGTGCATCCATCGCGATCAGCGACGGCGCCGACGAAGCGCCGGGACTCACGCGGAAGTAGCGCCGGAAGCTCGCGTCGGACGACGCCGGAGCGAGCGCGAACGCGGGGGTCGCGAGCGTCGCCGCGACCCATGTGCGCAGCGTGTCGAGCCGTGGATCGGCAGAGAAAGCGTCGGGCATCGGATTGCCTGCGCGCGGGTGCTGTGTTCGCGCGCAATCTCGCGAGAGCGAAACCGCCGGCGCCGGGGCTAGAATGCGCGGATTCTAGCAAACCCGATTGACTGCGTTTCGTCGATGAAGCTCCCCGCCGGCGTGCCTGCCGCAGCGGTCGTTGCGCTCGCGGCGCTCACTGCTGCGCGAGCGATTCCCGCTGACGAGCTCGTGCTCAAGGCTTCACCCCAGATCGCCTCTCCGGCTGCGATGCCGGCCCCTGGCGGTGCTGCGGCGCCTTCGCCACTCAACGGCGGCGAGCCGCGCGGCGCGCTGTTCCTGCGCGCCGATCGTCTCGAAGGGGACAATCATCGTGTCACCGCCGAAGGACACGTCGAGCTGCGTACGCGCAACGAGACCGTGCTCGCCGACAAGCTCTCGTATTCGACCGACACGCAAACGATCCACGGCGTCGGCGACGTGCTGCTGCGGCGGGGCGCCGACTGGATCAGCGGCCCCGAGCTCGAGTACAAGCGCGACACCGAAACGGGCTTCTTCAGGAAGCCGCGCTATTTCGTCTCCGAGGCTTCCGCGCACGGGACCGCCGACGAGATTCGCTTCGCCGGCCCCGATCGCTACGAGGCAACCGACGCGACGTACACGACCTGTGTGGCGACCGACCCTGACTGGTATCTGCGCGGCGAGGAGCTCGAAGTCGACAATCTGCGCAAGGTCGGCACGGTGCACGACGCAACCGTGCACTTCCTGAACGTGCCGGTGCTCTACGCGCCGTGGCTCGATTTCCCTCTTACCAATGCGCGCAAGTCGGGCTTTCTCACGCCGGCGCTCGGCTCGACCGGGGTGCGCGGTCTCGAGGTCACCGTACCGTATTACCTGAACCTCGCCCCCAATTACGACGCGACGCTGACGCCGCGGCTGATGAGCAAGCGCGGGCTCATGCTTGGCACGCAGTTCCGCTACCTGCTCGGGAACCCGGACGGAACCAGCGGACATGCGACCGGCGAGATCGACACCGAGTACCTGCCGCACGATCACGTGACCGGCGACAACCGCTATCAACTCGCGTGGCAACATACGCAGCAGTTCGAGCCGTGGCTTTCCGGATTCGTGAACGTGCAGAAGGTCTCGGACGACACCTACTTCGCGGATTTCGCCGACCGGATCGCGATCACGTCGCAGAAATCGCTGCCGCGCGACGCCGGGCTGCAGGCTTCCGCGGGGCCGCTGACGATCCTCGCGCGTACGCAGAGCTTCCAGACGTTGCAGGATCCGAACGCGCCGGTCACGCCGCCGTACAACCGCGTGCCGCAGCTGCTCGCGATGCTGCAGGACACCGACTGGATGGGGCTCACGTGGAGCGGCAGCGCCGAGTTCGCGCGCTTCTCGCAGCCGGCCCGCGTGCCGACCGGCGAGCGCCTCGTGCTCTATCCGACGGTCGCGTGGAGCCGTCAGGGGCCCGCGTGGTTCGTCACCGCGCGCACCGGCGTCCATTTGCGCGAATACACGCTCGATCAGACGACGCCGGGGCTTCCCGACCTGCACCCCAGTTACGCGATTCCGATCACCAGCGTCGATGCGGGACTCGTGTTCGAGCGCGACATCGACGTCGCCAAGACTCCGCTTACGCAGACCCTCGAGCCGCGCGCGTACTACGTCTACGTCCCCTATCGGCGGCAGGACAACGCGCCGGTATTCGATACCGCGCTCGACGATTTCAATTTCTCGCAGCTCTTCTCCGACAACCGCTACATCGGCAGCGACCGCATCGGCGACGCCGACCAGTTGACGCTGGCGCTGACGTCGCGCTTTCTCGATCAGCGAACGGGTGGCGAGCGATTGCGCCTCGCGGTCGGCCAGCGCTTCTACTACGAGGATCAGCGCGTGAGCCTCTCCGAGCCGCTGCGCAAGGCGGCGACGTCGGACTTCCTCGCTTCCGCCGAGGGGAAACTCTCCGATGCGTGGTCGCTCGCGAGCCTGCTCCAGTACAACTTCGACAACAGCGAAGTGGAGCGGATGAACGTCGGCTTCCGCTACACGCCGACGCTCGGCCACGTGCTCAATTTCACCTGGCGCTACACCCGCTCGCTCACCGACCCGACCGGTCAGCCGACGCAGATCAAGCAGGTCGACCTCTCGGGTCAGTGGCCGCTCTCCCCGCGCTGGAACCTGATCGGGCGGTGGAACTACTCGCTGCGCGACCGCAAGACGCTCGAAGCCGTGGCGGGCATCGAGTACAATCGCGACTGCTGGGTGCTGCGCGTGGTCGGCCAGCGGCTCACGACGACGACGCAACAGGCGACCACGTCGATATTCGTGCAGCTCGAGCTCAACGGTCTTGCGCGGGTAGGAACCAGCCCCCTCGATCTCCTGCGCCGCAGCGTACCGGGCTACCGGCCCACGAACGAGCCAGCTCCGCCCGAAAACGGGCCGGCACCGCTTCCCGAGTATTAGCATCTTTCTGGAGTCCTCCGATGGCCCGCTGTCGCCTCCTCGACGCATGCATCGCACACCTCGTGCTCGCGGCGTGCACGGTGTTGCTCACTGCTCCGGCACTGGCGCAGACCGCCAGTCCAGCTCCGGCGGCCCCGACCGCCGTCACCGCTCCCCCCGCTGCATCGTCGACCGCCGCGTCGGCCGCGAAAGTCGTTCCGCTCGATCGCGTGGTGCTGGTGGTCAACGACGAGGCCGTCACGCAGTGGGATCTCGACGAGGCGCGGCGCGTATTTCTCGAGCAGCTCAAGGCCTCCAACATCACGCCGCCACCCGGGGACGTGCTCGAAAAGCAGGTGGTCGAGCGCCTGATCGTGCAGAGGGCGCTGCTCCAGTACGCGAAGGAGAACGGCATCCGCGTCGACGACACCACCGTCGAGCGCACGATCCTTCGCATCGCCCAGGAGAACAAGCTGTCACCCGAGGATTTTCGCAAGGTGCTCGCACGCGAGAACGTGTCGTACGACAACTACCGCGAGGATATCCGGCGCCAGGTGATCATCCAGCGCGTGCGCGAGCGCGAGGTCGACAGCAAGATCATCGTCACCGACGGCGAAGTCGCGAACTACCTCGCGACCGAGGCCGCGCGCGCCGGAGGCGACCGCGAATACCATCTCGCGCACATCTACATTCCGGTCCCCGAGCAGGCGACGCCGCAGGCGATCGATGCGAGCCGCAAACGCGCCGAGCAGGCGCTCGATGCGATCAAGGGAGGCAAGGACTTCGGCGAAGTCGCCGCCACGTACTCGGCTGCGCCCGACGCGTCGTCGGGCGGCGACCTTGGCTGGCGCCCCCCGGCGCGACTGCCGACGATCTTCGTCGACGTCGTCACCACGATGAAGCCCGGCGCGGTCTCTGGCATCCTGAAGAGCCCGAGCGGCTTTCACATCGTGAAGCTCGTCGAGGAGCGCGATCGCGACCAGCGCACGGTGGTCGAGCAGACCCACGCGCGGCATATCCTGATCAAGGTGAACGAGCAGATGTCCGAGGCCGAGGCGAAGGCGAAGATCGAGCGCCTGCGCGAACAGATCGTGGCCGGCGCGAAGTTCGAGGACGTTGCGCGCGCCAACTCCGAAGACGGGTCGGCGACGCGGGGAGGAGACCTCGGCTGGCTCTCACCCGGCGACACCGTTCCCGATTTCGAGCATGCGATGGACAAGCTCAAGGTCGGCGAGGTCTCGCAGCCGGTGCGCTCGCCGTTCGGCTGGCATCTGATCGAAGTGCTCGGCCGCCGCAAGGAAGACATCACCGAGAAGCGCAAGCACGACGAGGCGCGGCGCGCGATCCAGCAGCGCAAGAGCGACGAGCAGTGGGAGGAATTCGTCCGCCAGCTGCGCGATCGGACCTACGTCGAGAACAAGCTCGACGATCGCTGAGCGTGCCACCGTGGGCTGCGACCCGATACGTCGGCGATCTGATACATCGGCGACACGATAGGTCGTCGTCCTGCGACAGTTGACGGTTACGTTGTAGCGCTGTAGCGTGACCTCCGAGCCCCGGGTGCGCGGAAGAATATCGGGGAGCGCGATCAGGCTTGAGTGATTCGGGCGAGGGAGTGCGCAATGCACTTCGCTGCAGAACGTTTCGTTCCGACTACGCCCTCGACGGGGAAAAGTCGCTCTAATTTGACTTGGGTAGCGGCGACGGCAGGAATCGTCGCTGCGATCGCCTGGTCGAATTCGTTTGCGCAGACCCTGCCCACTGGTATTTCTCTGGCGCCGCCGGTCCCAGTGGCATCGCTTCCATTATGACATTCGCGTGAGCGGGGTGGCTATGGGTCCGCCAGCTGCCGTCGCCAAGGTTGACATCGCAGTCATTGGAAACTTCGTCGATACGACGGTCTACGTCGACCTTGGCTCGGGTTGGTTTACACCCGCACCGTACGAGACCGTCCAACGCGGCCCGGCGCTGCCGCCTGGGGTTTATACGTTTCGCTGGTACGCTGCCTATAAGTATCCTTGGGACACCAGTTACGCGCTATTTGAGGACGCACTTGGAAGCACGACCGCCTATGTAACGGCGGATGCCAACGTCGCGAATGCAATCGAGTACTACAACGCACCACGCGACCACTACTTCACGACCGCGTACGCATCCGAAATCGCGATGCTCGATGCAGGCTACTTTTCCGGGTGGACGCGTACCGGGCAGTCGTTCCCCGTCTACATCACAGATCCGTCGACCGGTGATCCCCCGTCGGGTCTATCGCCCGTGTGCCGCTACTACGGGCTTCCGAAGTACGGACTCGATACGCATTTCTTCTCGGCCTCACCCGCGGAATGCGCGGCCGTACACGAGAAATGGCCGGCGCAATGGCTGCTCGAAACGCCGAATGCGTTCTACGTCTACCTTCCGAACATGGCTGACGGCTCCTGCCCGGACCGGACCGTGCCGGTCTACCGGCTCTACGGCAATCGCGCGGACGTCAATCACCGCTACACGACCTCGCTCACGATCCGGCAGCAGATGATCGACAAAGGCTGGATCCCCGAGGGATACGGGAGCGAGGCAGTCGGCATGTGCGCACTCGCCGCAACATCGTCATGAGGGACGCGGCGCCGCGGCGACGATCGCGATCCGCGCAAGTCCGACCGGATCCGACGCGCTGAAATGAAGCTCGATCCGTATCTGGTCGACGCTTCGCACGAACGTGTTGGGTTCGCACGTATCGGGCTCCACCGACGCTGTCGCGACCGCGATGGCAATTCCTGCTGCCGTGTGGCGCAGGCAGCCATCCCCGGTGCTGTCGATTCCGACGGCGGAATGTAGCGGCGGCGAGCCGTCGCGCTCGCTGATTGCATCGATCGCGATCGAAGCGAGGGGTGCATTCACCGAGAGCCCCAGGATGACGATCATCCCGCGCGAGATGTCGAAACGGATTCCGCGCGGCGATGCAAGCACGATGCGCCCGTCGTGATCGGGCAAGAGCGCGAGCCTTCCCGGCCCTGCCACCGCGTGCCCGACCTCGGCCTTCCAGCCGTCGTCGTCGGCGTAACGCTGCGAGCCGAAGGTCCACAGTCGCGATTCGCGCGGCAGTCCCGCGCGGTCGAGCAGGAAGTCGAGCGCGGCGTCCTCGAGCGGCGTATCGCGCCAAGCCGTATGCGCGGCGTAGCCGGCGGTTCCGGCATAAAGCCCGCTGGAGCCGTTCCACGCCATCGGCGAGACGAGGCTCGCTTGCGCGTTCCACAGGTCGCGCAGGCCGCGGTACGCGCTCACGTATTCCGGATGCGCGCCCAGGTTCTGGAGGTCGGCGGTGTTGAACTCGACCACCGCGAAATCGGGGTCGACTTCGGCGAGGATCGAGTGCAGCGGCTTTCCGTTCTCGGTCGAGGTCGTGTTGTCGGCGGCGCTCCCGTAGAGGATCGCGCCGAGGTGCGCGCCGCGCGGCCGGCTGCCGGCAATGCTGACGCCGCCCGAATCGTAGTTCTTCACCGGGCTCGCTTCGAAGAGTGCCAACGGCATGCATCCCGGATGCGTTCCGATGAATCCCTGCGACGACCAGATCCGCTCGCCGGGTATCCCGGCCTCGATCAGCCAGCGCGCGAGATCGTCGTAATGAAGGCTGACGAGATGGCGCCGGAATCGCTCCCATTGCGCGACCCACGGGTCGTTCCAGTATTCGCGGCCAGATTCGCGCGGGAAGCTGCGCGGCGGATCGACGTCGTCCCAGTCTCGGATGCCGCGGCCGGTGACTCGGGCGACCTCGGCGAGCGTCAGCGGGTCGGCGCGCCGGTACGCGGAGAGATCGGGAACGCCCGGGAGCGACGCGCCGACGTACGGTCCCGTCCCTGCGAGCCAGTGCCGGAACTGGCGCAGCGTGCCGGGGTTGTAGTCGTACCACTGCTCTTCGTTGAAGAACGGGTTGATGTAGACGTCGGGGTCGAGGTTGACGCCGACGAAGAGCCCCGGATACCGGCGCATCCATGGCACCAGCACGGCAGCCGCCTGCTGCAGGTTGCGCTTCTTGTACCGGCGCACCTCGCTCGCATAGACGTTGAGCGTCAGCGCGCGTGCGAGCTCGGGGGCTTCCTGCGAGCCCGGCAGGTGCTTCAGCATGTCGTCGGGCATCACCTCGTCGCGCTCGTTCCACTGGCAGTTCGCGACGTCCTCCTCGAGTGCGTCGTTGATGTCCCACTCAGGCGCGCTTCCCGAGGCGTCGGCCCAGATGCCGCCGTTCAGCGTGACGAGAAGCGGCAGATCGCGTTTGCGTGCGGCTTCGAGGAGGGCGGCGAGCGAGTCATCGGCGATGCGCCGCCCGCCGCTCGTTCGCGCGGTATCGAACTCTGCATCGAACGCGTAGTCGCCGTCAGCGCCTTTCGTCGTGCGCAGGTAGAGGATCGGAACGCGCATGCCGACGCGGATCGTGTCCGATTCGTATGGCCGGTAGCGATGCTCGAGCGGGCCGATGCCGCCGTCGGGAATGCCCGAGAGCGCCGGAAGCAGCTGAAACGGATGCGTGCCCGGCGCCGCAACGCCGTTCCACAACCCTGACCGCGAAGGATCGATCAGGCTCTTCACAGCGATGAGCGTCTCGCGTCCGTCGCGCGTGATCGCGACGAACTCGACGCGCTGGCGCGGCAGCGCGAACGCGCCGATCGACGGAGCGAGGTCGGCATCGAAATCGAAGCCGCAGCGCTCGCCGTTCGGAAAGCCGGCGTGGATCGCCGCCACGTCGCTGCGCGGAAGCCCGTAGCGCGCAGCGAGGCGCGCGCCGTTGCAGCGGATCTCGACGGCTGCGATGCCGGCGGGGTCGAGCGCCCAGCCCCGCGCACGAAGCTGCGTTCCCGGCACACCCTCGGCCGCCGGCTCGTCGACCCAGCCGAGTGCGCGTGCGGGTGCCGTGGTGGTCACGGTCGAATTAGAATCGCGATTCGGCAAGCGAATCGCCAGGAAACGAATGGCCACACTGGCGTTCGCTGCCGCCGACGAGCCGTATCGTGCCGACCGAACGCGACATCCTCGATCACCAGATCGCCTACTACCGCGCGCGCGCCGCCGAATACGACGCGTGGTGGTTCCGCCAGGGACGCTTCGATCGCGGCGAAGCGATCAATGCCGCGTGGCGCGCCGACATTGCGGTCGTCGAGCGCGCG
>DASVGI010000067.1:0-11293 GCA_036379595.1 Casimicrobiaceae bacterium
AAGATGGCCAGCCAGCGCGAAGTAGTGATCGTCAGCGGCGTACGCACGGCGATCGGAGACTATGGCGGTTCGCTCAAGGACCTCGCGCCGAGCGATCTTGCCGCGCGCGTGGTGCGCGAGGCGGTGGCGCGCGCGAAGGTCGATCCGCAGCAGGTCGGCCAGTGCGTGATCGGCAACGTGATCCACACCGAGCCGAAGGACATGTACATCTCGCGCGTCGCAGCGATCAATGGCGGGCTCCCGCACGCGAGCGGTGCGCTGACCGTCAACCGGCTCTGCGGCAGCGGGATGCAGGCGATCGTCAGCGCGTCGCAGTACATTCTGCTCGGTGACATCGACGTGGCCGTCGGCGGCGGCGCCGAGAGCATGAGCCGCGCCGCGTACGCGATGCCGAGCGAGCGCTGGGGCGCGCGGATGGGCGACGCGAAGGTGATCGACATGATGGTCGGCGCGTTGTCCGATCCGTTCGACACCGTGCACATGGGCGTCACCGCCGAAACGGTCGCGACGAAGTGCTCGATCACCCGCGAGCAGCAGGACACGTTCGCCGTCGAAAGTCACCGGCGCGCGGCCGCGGCGATCGCGGAGGGTCGCTTCAAGTCGCAGATCCTGCCGATCGAGCTCAAGTCGCGCAAAGGCCCCGTGTCGTTCGACACCGACGAGCACGTCCGCTCGGATGCGACGCTGGACGGGATGGCGAAGCTGAAGGCGGTGTTCGCAAAGGAGAACGGGACGGTCACGGCCGGCAACGCGTCGGGGATCAACGATGCGGCGGCCGCGGTCGTGCTGATGGAAGCCGAGGCAGCGAAGCGCGCCGGGGCGAAGCCGATGGCGCGGCTCGTCGCGTACGGCCACGCTGGCATCGATCCGAAGATCATGGGCCTCGGGCCGGTCACCGCGGTCAGGAACGCGCTCGGCAAGGCGGGCCTCAAGCTCGCCGACATCGACGTCATCGAGTCGAACGAGGCGTTCGCCGCTCAGGCGCTCGCGGTCGGCAAGGAGCTCGGCTTCGATCCCGCGAAGGTGAACCCGAACGGCGGAGCCGTCGCCCTCGGGCATCCGATCGGCGCGACCGGCTGCATTCTGACGATCAAGGCGATGTACGAGCTCGCCCGGACAGGCAAACGCTACGGCCTCGTCACGATGTGCATCGGCGGAGGACAGGGAATCGCCGCCATCATCGAGCGCCTCTGACGCGGAAGCATTCGCGATCGGCCGCTGCGCGCTGAACTCCGATGCGCGACGTCCCGCTTCTCGTCGTTGCGCTGACGGTCTCGGCGTACTGGCTGCGCGTCGGGGCGATGGCGTTGCACGTCCGGCGCCGTCATCGCCACGGCGTCGGGCTGATTCCCGAGCGGCGATCCGAGCGGCTCCTGTGGCTCGTCGTCGTTCCGGTCGTCGCCGGGTGGTGTGTGTTGCCGTGGCTCGCCGTCGGTCGTACCGGGGGTGCTCTCGCCGTGTCGGGATTCGCGACGTTCGGCGCGTGGGGCGCGCTGCGCTGGCTGGCGGCGCTGATCGCGGTCGCGTGCCTCGCGACGACGCTGCACTGCTGGCATCGGATGGGATCCGAGTGGCGGATGGACATCAGCGAGCGCAAGACCCCGTTGATCACCGACGGACCGTTCCGGCGCGTGAGGCACCCGATCTACGCGTGCAGCATGCTGATGATGGCGGCGACCGCGGTGGTGCTGCCGACCCCGGCGATGATCGCGCTCGCCGTCGTCCACATCGGGTGGATCCACTACAAGGCGCGGGCGGAAGAGACACAGCTGGCGTCGGTGCACGGCGACGCCTGGCGCCGCTATGTCGCACACACCGGCCGTTTCCTGCCGCGATTCAGATAGCGGCCGTTCCGCCTCGCGGGACCCTCACGGTCCCCGCAGCCGGCGCGACGCGTACGGTTCGCGCGGTGCCGCGTCGGAGCCCGGCACGATGAAGCGCCTGCCCGGGCGTCTCAACATCTTTCAGGTGACGATGCTCGAGTGGCGCGAGCAGCATCCGTACACCGCCGTTCACGCGCTGCGCCTGCCCGCACTGCCGGATTGCCGCACGCTCGCGGCCGCGATCGACGCCGAGCGCGCACGGCTTGGTCTGGGAACGCTCGAGCTCGACCGCAGGCGCCATCGCTATGGATGGCGCGGGTGGTCGTCGACGACGCGGATCGAGACGATCGCGCCCGCGGGATGCACCGCGGCGGATACGTACGGATGCCTCGAGCGTGAGATCGAGCGCCAGATGAACACGCCCTTCGCCGGCGACGGAGCGCTCGATCCGTTCCGCTTCTTCGTCGCTCCGGACGCGCGAGGCGGATTCCTCGGCGTTGCCTACGACCACTTTGTCGCGGGCGGCGATTCGATCGTCGATCTCCTGAACCGCATCGCCGCTCGCCTCGCGGGAGCGCCGCGGGCAGGGGGACGCCCGCGGATCTACCCGCATACGCACCTGCCGCTGTTCCTGCACCATCCTCTGCGCGTCGCGCGCGCCGTCGCGGGAATCCCGGCGATGACGCGAAGCTGTCGCCGCACACTGCGGCCGCGCTACCGCGACATCGCGGAAGGCTACAACGGCTTCGCACTCTATCGCCTCGACGCAGACTGCATCGAGGCGCTCAGGAACGCGGCGCGAAGCTGGGGCGTCACCTTCAACGACCTGCTGCTCGCGCTGCTGCTGCTCGCGCGGGACAAGGAGACGCGCTCGCGCCTCGGCGCCGCCCGCCGGCGCGAGCTCGGCGCGGCGTCGATCATGAATCTGCGCGAGCTGCACGGCGAGGCCGCGCGCGACGCATTCGGCCAGTTCCTCGGCTCGTTCCGCGTCTCGCATCCGGTTCCGCCGGGGATCACGCTGGAGGCGCTCGCGCGTGACATCCATCGCGCCACCGCGCGCATCAAGCGCGAGCATCTCTATCTCGCGGGCCTTCTCGCGATGCGGGTCGACCGGATCATCGGGCATTTCCAGACACCGCGACAGCGGATGTGCGTGTACGCCAAGGGCTATCCGGTCAATGCCGGGACGTCGACGCTCAACGTCGACGCGCTATGGAATCCTTCGGCGGTCGCCGTGCCCGAATACCTGCGTGGCGTGCCAACCGGCCCACTCGCACCGATGGTGCTGGCGGCGACGACGGCAGCGGGGTCGGTGTGCATCGGCATCTCGTTTCGGACGGCCGCCTTCTCGCGAGCCGAGATCGACGCGATGTGGGCGGACATGCTCGGTCGTATCCGCAGCCTGCCATGACCCACCTCGACCGCATCGCCAGCATCGGCCGCATCACCGCGGCCGCGATCGTCGTTGCGATCGCGCTCGCCGCCTGCGCGGAGCTTCCGGCGCCCGCAGGATCGGCGCCCGCCGCTCGGCTGGATCCGTTCGCCGCACTGCCGCCGCTCGCCGTGCAGGACCGCCTGCTCGCGCTCGACCCGGATCACTTGGGCGACGCCGACGTGCGCGACGTGCTCGCGAAAGGCCCCGCCCCGCGGATCATCCTGCTGCACGGCGGCGTGTACCCGGTCTACCTGCTGATGAAGTCGTTCGGACTGTTTCTCACCCGGATGGGCTACCCCGAGAAAGCCATCCGTGATCCCGGCACCGGTGAGTGGTCGTACAGCCCGTACGAAGACAGCGCGAAGATCGCCGGCATCGTCGCGTGGGAGTACGAGCGAAGCGGACTGCGGCCGATGCTGATCGGTCACAGCCAGGGCGGCATGCAGGTCGTGCGGGTGCTGCAGGACCTTGCCGGCGATTTCGGGAGGCCGCTCTCCGCGTTCGATCCCATCTCGGGAAGCTACGAGCCGGGCACGACGATCGTCGATCCCTACACGGGACGACCGCGTCCGGTGGTCGGCGTGTCGGCGTCCTACGCGAGCGCTGTCGCCGCCGGAGGTGCCGCGTTCCTGCTGCCCAACCAGTGGTCGATGATCGACCGCCTGCAGGACATTCCCGACACCGTCGACGACTTCACCGGATTCTCGCTCGGCGTCGATCTCATCGCGTGGGACTTTCCCGGGGACGGCGAGCGCTACCGTGCGACGGGGTCGGCTCACGTTCGCAACGTCACGCTTCCCGACAGCTACAGCCACATCTTCGTGCCGCTGACGGCGTCGCTGCCGCGCGACCCCGCCGTGCGCGCGTGGATCAACGCCTGGACTCCCGCGCACCACGAAGATCTCACGAAGCTCCCGGAGGAGGCGCAACGGCACGTGCTCTGGGCTGCCGACGTCTGGTACAGCGTCAAGCGTCACTGGTGCCTCGAAGTGCAGCACCTGGTGCGGGCCGCGCAGGCGCGCAGCAAGGAAAAACCGCCGGGAGCGGCCCTGCCCCGCGCCGGGTAAAATGCGATCCTTTGCGCGCGATGGCCATGACCGGTGTGCTCGAAGGGCAGGTGGCGCTGGTGACCGGAGGCGCCCGCGGCATCGGTCGCGCGATCGCGAGGAAGCTCGCCGGCGCCGGCGCCGACATCGCCGTCAATTACTACAACAGTCACGACGAGGCCGAAGCGCTGTGCGCCGAGCTTCGCGCGCAGGGACGCCGCGCGGTGGCGCTGCAGGGAAGCGTCGGCATTCCAGCGAGCGTCGACGAGATGTTCGATACGCTCAGCGGGCACTTCGATCGCCTCGACATCGTCGTCAGCAACGCTGCGTCGGGCGTGCTGAAGCCGGTCATGGAGATGGGCCTCAAGCACTGGCGCTGGTGCCTCGAAACCAATGCTCTCGCGATCAGCCTGCTCGCCCGGCACGCGGTGCCGCTGATGAAGAACGGTGGACGGATCATCGCGATGTCGAGCCTCGGCGCGCAGCGCGCGATGCCGGGCTACGGCTTCGTCGGCGCCTCCAAGGCGGCGCTCGAAGCGCTCGTTCGCGCGCTCGCACAGGAGCTCGGACCGCGCGGCATCCGCGTCAACACGGTGAGCGCCGGAGTGGTCGAGACCGACGCGCTCGCCTGGTTCCCGAACCGTGCCGAGCTCCTCGCGGATTTCGCGCGACGCACGCCGGCGGGGCCGGTGCTGACCCCGGACGACGTCGCCGGCGCCGTCTACCTTCTGTGCCTGCCGGAGGCGGCGATGATCAACGGCCACACGCTGGTCGTCGACGGCGGTTTCGCGATTTCGGGATGAACGCGGCATCGGGACTCGCCGGGAAGTCGGTGCTGGTGACCGGCGGCAGCCGCGGCATCGGGCGCGCGATCGTCGAGACCCTCGCCGCCGACGGGGCACGGGTGATGTTCTTCTATCGCGGCAATGACGACGCCGCGCATGCGGTCGTCGCGGCGGCGACCGCGAGCGGTCACGACGTGCGCGCAGCACAGGTCGACGTGCGCGACAGCGCGGCGTGCCAGGCGGCGGCCGAGAAGCTCGCCGACGGTGCGGGCCGCATCGACGTGCTGGTGAACAACGCGGGCGTGATTCGCGACAACCCACTCACCGCGCTCACCGACGACGACGTCGCGACGGTGCTCGACACCAATATCGGCGGCGTCTTCAACGTGACGCGCGCGGTCGCGCCGTATATGGTGATGCAGCGCGCGGGCGTGATCGTCAACATGAGCTCGGTCGCGGGCAGCAAGGGCGGGCGCGGCCAGACCAACTACGCGGCGAGCAAGGGCGCCGTCGACGCGTTCACGCGCGCGCTCGCCGTCGAGCTAGCGCCGCGGAAGATCCGCGTCAACGCGGTCGCGCCCGGCGTCATCGATACCGAGATGTCGCAGGCGGTGCGCGATCTCGCCGGCGACGAAGTAAAGGCGAGGATCCTGCTGCGGCGTTACGGCACCGCGCAGGAAGTCGCCAACGCGGTGTGGTTCCTGGCGTCCGACTACGCGGCGTACGTCACCGGCCAGGTGTTCCACGTCGACGGTGGATTCAAATTCGACTGAAGGGAGTGTGCGGCAATGGCTGAGACGACAGTCACCCAGCAGGAAATCGACGCGGTGTTTCCGAAGGTCGCCGAGACGATGGCCGATGCGCTCGGCTGCGACGTCGGCGACATCAAGCCCGACGTGTCGCTGATCGAGGGCCTCGACGCCGAGTCGATCGATTTTCTCGACATGGTGTTCAGGCTCGAGCGTGCCTTCAAGATCAAGATTCCACGCGGCAAGATCGTCGAGAACGCGCGCGGAGACCTTCCCGATGCCGACTTCGAGCAGGGCGGCATCGTCACCGAGAAAGGGATGGCCCAGCTCAGGAGCTACCTCTCCGAGGTTCCCGCCGAGCGCTTCAAGAATCCGATGAAGGTCGCCGACATTCCGCGGCTCTTCACGCCGACGACGTTCTGCAAGCTCGTCGTGCGCGCGCAGAAGGAAGCCTGACCGGGGTCAGGTCTTGCCCTTTGCCCCGTCACGCGGTGAATACGCTGCTACCGAGCCGGTCGGACCCAAAGCCGGAGGCGATGCAACCTGACGTCGTCTATGCGGCATACTCGTTCGTCGACCGTATCGACCGGTTCGAGTCGGGAAAGCGCGCGCACGCGACGTTCGCGATACCCGCGGACATCGCGTCGTTTCCGTCGTGCCTCGTGGCCGAGGCGGTCGGGCAGCTCGCCGCGTGGGTGGCGATGGATCGCATCGATTTTCGCGGACGCCCGGTCGCCGCGCTCGCGACCGAAACGCACTTTCACGACGATGCACATCCGGGCGAGGAGCTCGACCTCGACGTCGAGATCCTCGAATGCGACGACGATGCGGTCGCGTACAACGGCCGCGCGTCGGTCGGCATGCGGCCGGTGATCGAGCTCGTCGATTGCCTCGGGCCGATGTTGCCGGTCGCTGACTTCGACGCGCCCGAGGCGCTGCGCGCGCGCCTCGCGCTGCTGCGCGACGGCGGTGCGCCCGCGGGCCGCTTCCGCGGCATCGCCCCGCTGCCGGTGACGATCACCGCCGACGATCCCGGGAAGAAGCGCAGCGCGTCGCTCGACGTTCCCCGCGAGGCTCCGTTCTTCGGCGATCATTTTCCGCGCCGCGCGGTGTTTCCGGCGACGCTGCTTCTCGACACCGAGCTCCGGCTCGCACTCGATTGTGCAGCGGGGTCGCCGGCGCTCGGCGCCGCGGCGCCGCGCCCGATCAAGATCACCCACGTGAAGATGCGCTCGTTCATCGAGCCCGGGCAGCGACTCGATCTCGACGTCGAGCTTGCCGAGACGGAACACGTCGGTACGACGACCGGGCACTCAGGTGCCACGGCCGCAGCGGCCGACGGCGCCGTGCTGCGCGCGATGCTGTCCGCGCGCACCGATGGGCGCCTCGTCGCGACGGCGCGCGTCGAAATCGGGGCTGCGCCCGCCGAGATCGGGGCTGCGCAATGAGCCGATTCGATCGGCGGGCAGGATCGCGGTGAGCGGCCGCAGGCGCGTCGCGATCACCGGCATCGGTGCCGTGACGCCGGTCGGTAACGATGCGGCGTCGACGTGGGCGGCCGTGTGCGCGGGCGCGAGCGGCGCCGCGTCGATCGCCTCGTTCGATGCTTCGGGCTTCCCGACGCGGATCGCCGCGGAGGTCAAGCGATTCGATCCGGACGTGATCACCGCGCCGAGGAAGCTCGTCAAGTACGCGAACCGTTCGCACCGCTACGCGCTCGCGGCCGCCGAAGCGGCGATGCGCGATGCGCGAATCGCGCCGACTCCCGCCGACGACGAGCGCTGGGGCTGCGCGGTCGGCACCGGCATGATGGGGGTCGAGTTCCGCGATCTCGCCGCCGTGCAGCGGCATTCGGCGCCCGAAGGCGATCTCGATGCGCACGCGCTCCTCGACGACGATGCGGCGGCGGATCCGGTGGCGTTCTGCCGCAGCCAGAGCACCGCGGGTGTCGCGCTCCTGACGCGGCGCTTCGGCATCCGCGGCTACGCGACGTCGGTGCACACCGCGTGCGCCTCCGGCGGGCAGGCGATCGGCACCGCATTGAAGCTGATCCGGCGCGGCGCCGTCGATCGCGTGCTCGCCGGGGGTTTCGACTCGATGGTGAACCCGGTCGGCCTCGCCGGGTTCTGCCTGCTCTCCGCGGTCTCGACCGACAACGACACGCCCGAGCGCGCGAGCCGACCGTTCGACGCGACGCGCAACGGCTTCGTGCTCGGCGAAGGAGCGGGCTTTCTGGTGCTCGAGGAGTGGTCGGCGGCGCGCGCGCGCGGCGCACGCATCTATGCCGAGCTCGCCGGCGACGGCAACTCGCTATCGAGCTACCGGATCACCGACTCGCCGCCCGACGGCGATGGCCCGATCCAGTCGATGCGCGCCGCGCTCGCCGACGCCGGCGCGCGTCCGGAGGATGTCGATTACATCAACGCGCACGGCACCTCGACCGGGATGAACGACCGCAGCGAAAGCGCGGCGATCCGCGCGGTGTTCGGCGACGACGCGAAGCGTGTCGCCGTGAGCTCGACGAAGAGCTCGATGGGACACCTGATCGCCGCCGCGGGAGCCGTCGAGATCGCCATCTGTGCGCTCGCGATCGACCGCGCGACGATGCCGGTCAACGCGAACTACCGCGTTCCCGATCCGGAGTGCGACCTGAACCTCGTCGTCGGTGAAGCGAGGAGACAGCCGATCAGGATGACGCTCTCCAACTCGTTCGGCTTCGGCGGCTCGAACAGTTGCGTCGCGCTGCGCCGCCCCGATCTCGTGGACGTCGCAGGATGAGCTCGCGCAACGCGATCGGCCCATGACGACGATGTCAGCCACGCCCGCTCCTGTCGACCCATCGTGACGAAGACGCGACCTCCCGTCGTGATCGCAGGCGCCGGCGCCGTCTCGGGGCTGGGACGTGATCCCGGCGCGATGCTCGCGGCGATCGTCGCCGGGCGCTCGGCGATCGGCCCGATCACCGCGTGGGAGACGCGCGACTGGCCGGTGAAGATCGCGGCGGAGATCACCGACTTCAACGCGCGCGAGCTCGTCGACGATCGCAAGCTGCACAAGTTCATTCGCCGCACCGATTTCCTCGGCATCTACGCCGGCGACCGCGCCGCGGCCGAAGCAGGTTACGAAGCGCACCGCGCGTCGCTCGATGCCGCCGCGGCGGCAGTGTTCGCCGACCGCAGCGGCTGCTACGTCGGCTCGGGCGGAGGCGCTTTCGAAAACCAGTACGACTACCTGTCACTCCTGCACGAGGCGAACGGCGAGCTGCCGGCATTCGGCGCGAAGCTCGCCGAGACGGTCAACCCGATGTGGCTGCTGCGGACGCTCCCCAACAACGTGCTCTGCCACGTCGGCATCCGCAATCGCCTCAAAGGCAGCAATGCGTGCATCACGAATCACAGCGTTGGCGGCTCGCTCGCAGTGATCGAGGCCGCCGAGGCGCTCGAAAACGGCGAAGCCGACCGCGCGATCGCGATCGGTCACGACACGCCGATCGAGCCGCAGAACGTGCTCTATTACCACCGCTGTGGGCTGCTCGCGGCCGACGCGCTGCGGCCGTTCGATCGCACGCGAAACGGCAGCGTGTTCGGCGAAGGCGCGGGAGCGCTTGCGCTCGAAACGCGCGCTTCGCTCGCCGCGCGCGGCGGCGTCGCCCTCGGCGAGGTGCTGGGCGGCGGGCACGTCGGAGAGGCGACGGGCCTCCTCGCGATCCGCGACGACGGCGACGGCACCGCGCGTGCGATCGCGCTCGCACTCGCCGATGCCGGGCTCGACCGCGGCGACGTCGCGATGATCGTCGCGCACGGCAACGGGACGCAGCAGTCGGACATATCGGAAGCGCGCGGCATCCTGCGCGTCTTCGGCGCGAAGTGTCCGCCGGTCACCGCGTTCAAATGGGCGATCGGCCACCTGATCGCGGCGGCGGGCATCGTCGAGGCGACGATCGCGCTCGCCGCGCTGCGCGCGAAGGTGGTGCCGGGCGTCGCACCCCTCGCCGAGCTCGATCCCGACTGCGCGAGGCTGCCGGTGTCGCGCAAGACGAGGGCGGTCAGCGGCGATGTCGCGCTCGTGCTGTGTCGCGGCTTCGCGGGCACCGACGCGGCGCTCGTCGTGCGGGCGCTCGGGCAATGACCGCAACCCCGACACCGGCGATCGCCGTCCGCACGTCGGTCGAAGCGACGGAGATCGCGACCGACATCGCGACCGGTGGTGCGCGCTGCGGGATCGACAGCGTCGAGATCGCGCGGATCGAACGCCTGCTCGCGGCAACGCCCGCCGGCGAGCTCGGCAAGCTCTTCTCGGCACGCGAGCTTGCCGACAGCGGCGACGGCCCCGGGCGCGTCGCGAGCCTCGCTGCGCGCTTCGCGGCGAAGGAGGCGTGCGTGAAGCTCTTCCCGCGCGAGCTCGCCGCGGGGAGGATCGAGCCATCCGACTTCTCCGTCGAGCGCGACGGCTACGGGGCGCCCAGGGTCATCTGCACGCGGCGCGCGCAGGCGCTCCTCGACCAGGCGCGCCTCGCGTCGATCGCCATCTCGCTCACGCACGACCGGGTCGGCGCGTCGGCGGTCGCGCTTGCGCTGCCGGTCGCGACCGAAGTGCCGTTCGCGGGAAGAGTCCTCTATCACCTGCTGCCGGTACGGCGGAAGGTGATCGTCGACAACCTGCGCCGCGTCTTCGGCCCGGCAATCCCGCCGTCCGAGATCCGGCGCCTCGCGCAGGCGCATTACGCCCACCTTGCGCGGCTCGTCTCCGAGTTCCTGCGCTTCAGGACGATGACTGCCGAACAGCGGCGCGCGCTCGTGCGCGTCGAAGGGCTCGATGCATTCATCGATGCATTCGGGCGGGGGCGCGGCGTGCTCGTGCTGACCGGCCACTTCGGCAACTGGGAGGTGGCGACGGTGGCGGGGATCCAGAATTACCCGCAGGTGCGCGGACGCTTCCACTTCGTGCGCCGGCCGATCAAGCCGCGCTGGCTCGATCGTCTCGTCACCCGGCGTTTCCACCGCGCAGGCTTCGGCGTCATCGGCAAGCGCGGCTCGCTCGACCGGATCGTCGAACGCCTCGAGGCTGGCGACGTCGTCGTGTTCCCGTTCGACCAGTACGCGGGCGGCGCCGACGGCATCGACGTCGAGTTCTTCGGAACGCCGACGGGTACGTTCAAGAGTCTCGCGATCCTCGCGCTCGCGACCGGTGCCGCGATCGTCCCGGCGTCGTGCTGGCGCGAGCCCGACGGCAGACACGTGCTGCGCTTCGGGGACGCGGTGCCCGTCGTCGATTGCGACGACACCAACGAAGCGATCCGGCGCACGACCCGCGCCTGCAACGCCGCACTCGAGCGGCTGGTGCTGCGCCATCCCGAGCAGTGGTGGTGGGTGCACCGCCGCTTCCGCCGCGCTGGGGTCAGGTCTTGCCTTTTGCCCGCGCGGGCCGCGCAGGCAAAAGGCAAGACCTGACCCCC
>DASVGI010000068.1:0-30869 GCA_036379595.1 Casimicrobiaceae bacterium
GATCGAGAGGACGAGCTGCGTATCGAAGCGCACGGCGATCGGCTGCGTGTCGGCGGCATCGTCGAAGTACATCAGCTTCACCACGCGCAGATAATAGAACGCGCCGATCAGCGACGTGATGACCGCGATCACCGCGAGCCACACGAAGCCGTCGTTGATCACCGCCTCGATGACCATGAACTTCGCGTAGAAGCCGACCGTCGGCGGCAGCCCGGCGAGCGAGAACATCACGAGCAGCATGATGAACGCCCACCACGGCGAGCGCCGGTTCAATCCCTTGAAGTCGTCGAGCTTGTCGGCCTCGAAGCCTTCGCGCGACAGCAGCATGATCATCCCGAACGAGCCGAGGCTGGTCAGAGCATAGACGATCACGTAGAACATCGCCGCCGAATAACCATAGCGGTTGGCGGTCAGCAATCCGAGCAGCATGTAGCCCATGTTGGCGATCGTCGAATAGGCGAGCATGCGCTTCAGGTTCGTCTGCGCGATCGCGATCACGTTGCCAAGCACCATCGACAGCACCGACAGCACGATCAGCATCCCCTGCCAGTCGAAGGCGCTGCCCTGCAACGCCGACGAGAGCAGCCGCAGCGCCATCGCGAACGCCGCGATCTTCGGCGCGGTGCCGACCAGCACGGTGACCGGCGTCGGCGCGCCGTCGTAGACGTCCGGAACCCACATGTGGAACGGCACCACCGCGAGCTTGAACGCGAGCCCGGCCACGACGAACACGATGCCCAGCAGCAGGAGCGCCGGGCTCGCCTGGTGCGCGCCGATCGCCCGCGCCACCGTCGTGAGGTCGAGCGACCCGGTGGTGCCGTAGATCATCGACATGCCGTAGAGCAGCATCCCCGACGCGAGTGCTCCGAGTACGAAGTACTTCATCGCCGCCTCGGTCGACGCCGTATGGTCGCGCCACGATGCGACCAGCGCGTAGAGCGACAGCGACAACAGCTCGAGGCCGAGGTAGAGCGTGAGGAAGTTGTTGCCGGTGATCATCACCTGCATGCCGAGCAGCGCGAACAGCATCAGCACGAACACCTCGCCGCGAAACATGCCGCGGGCGGTCAGGTAGCTCCTCGAGTAGAACAGCACCAGCGAGACGGCGATGATGCATGCGAGACGCAGGAAATCGGCGAGCATGTCGTCGATGACGAGGCCGTTGAACGCGGTGACGGCCTCGAGCCGGAACGACGTCAGCGTGACCGCGAACGCGACCAGGAGAGCGAGCTGCGTGAGCCAGTAGGTGAAGTGGCGGCGGTCGTCGGGGATGAAGAGGTCGACGACCAGGATCAGCGCGGCCGCCGCCAGCACGACGATCTCCGGCAGCGAAGCGAGCGCGTTCAGCGAGGCAGGCATGTCAGAGCTTCGAGCGGGCGACGTTGACCAGGAAATCGTTGACCGACGCGTGCATGACGTCGAGGATCGGCCGCGGCCACAGGCCGATCCACAGCACGGCGATGGCGAGCACCATCAGCATCCAGAACTCGCGGCTGCCGATATCCTTCATCGCCGCAACCTTCGCATTGGCCACCGCCCCGAAGATCACGCGCTTGTACATCCACAGCGTGTACGCGGCGCCGAGGATCAGCGACACCGCGGCGCCGAGGCCGATCCAGAAGTTGACCTTCACCGCTGCGATGATCACCAGAAACTCCCCGACAAACCCCGACGTCCCCGGGAGGCCGACGTTGGCCATCGCGAACAGCATCATCAGCGCCGCGAACTTCGGCATCGGGTTGACGACGCCGCCGTAGTCGGCGATCTGGCGCGAGTGAAGCCGGTCGTACATGACGCCGATACAGAGGAACAGCGCCGCCGACACGAAGCCGTGCGAGATCATCTGCACCATCGCGCCCTCGACGCCGACCGCGCTCCAGAGGAAGAAGCCGAGCGTGACGAACCCCATGTGCGAGACCGATGAATAAGCGATCAGCTTCTTCATGTCGGGCTGGATGATCGCGACGAAGCCGATGTAGATGATCGCGATCAGCGACAGCGCGATCATGAAGCCGGTCAGGTAGCGCGACGCGTCGGGGACGATCGGCATGATGAAGCGCACGAAGCCGTATCCGCCGATCTTCAGCATGATCGCGGCCAGCACGACCGACCCGCCGGTCGGCGCCTCGACGTGCGCGTCGGGAAGCCACGTGTGCACCGGCCACATCGGAACCTTGACGGCGAAGCCGAGGAAGAACGCGATCCACAGCAGGATCTGCACGCCGAATTCGAGCGGAACGCGGTACCACTCGAGAATCTCGAAGGTCTGCGACACGCTGTAGAGGTAGATCAGCGCCACCAGCATCAGGATCGACCCGAGCAGCGTGTAGAGAAAGAACTTGAGCGCCGCGTAGATCCGGTTCGGCCCTCCCCACACCCCGATGATCAGGTACATCGGGATCAGCATCGCCTCGAAGAAAACGTAGAACAGGATGCCGTCGAGCGCGCAGAACACGCCGTTCATGATCCCCGACATGATCAGGAACGCGGACATGTACTGCGCGACGCGCGACTGGATGACCTCCCACCCGGCCCAGACGACGATGATCGTCATCAGGCTGTTCAGCAGGATGAACAGCATCGAGAAGCCGTCGACGCCGAGGTGGTAGTGGATGTCGAAGCGCGGGATCCACGACGCCATCTCGACGAACTGCATCGCTGACGTCGAATCGTCGAAGCCGACCCACAGCGGGATCGTGACGAGGAATCCGGCGATCGCGCCGGCGAGCGCCACCCAGCGCGCGAACGCGGCGTCGCGGTCGCGCCGGAAGCCGAGCACCGCGACGCCGGCGGCGATCGGCACCCAGATCGACAGCGACAGGTACGGCGTCATCGAGGCGCCCTCACCGGACGCCCCACCAGTAAAGGAGGCCGAACACGCCGATGATCATCACGAACGCGTAGTGGTAGACGTAGCCCGACTGGATGTGGCGCATGACGCGCGACGCGAACCCGATGAGCCGCGCCGAGCCGTTCACCACCCAGCCGTCGATGATCGTGCGGTCGCCGTAATTGGATGCAAAGCGCCCGAGCCAGCGCGCGCCGCCGGCGACGAACCAGTCGTTGAAGATGTCGAAGTAGTACTTGTTGACGAGCAGCGTGTAGATCCCATGGAAGCGCGCCCCGATCTTCGCCGGCAGCGCGGGACTTACCAGGTACATCCACACCGCCGTCGCGATGCCGGCGAGGGCCAGCCAGAACGGCAGCGTCGAGAAGGCGTGCAGCGCGAAATCGACCGGGCCGTGCCACTCGGCGCCGAGCTCGGCGAGGACCGCGTGGGGCTCGCGCACGACGATCGACTGGCCGAACCAGTGCCCGAACAGGAACGACTGCGCGTGAACCCAGCCCGAATACACCGACGGGATCGCGAGCAGGACGAGCGGCACCGTGACGACCCACGGCGACTCGCGCGGAGGCCCGGTGTCGTGGGCATGCTCGTCGTGCGCGTCGGCGGAGTGCTCGTCGTGCGCATGCTCGTCGGCGTGGCGGAAGCGCTCCTCGCCGTGGAAGGTCATGAAGATCATCCGGAACGTGTAGAGCGCGGTGACGAACACCCCGGCGACGACGGCAAAGTAGGCGTAAGCGTGCCCGCCGACGTGCGAGCGCTCGACCGCCTCGATGATCGCGTCCTTCGAGTAGAACCCGGCGAACGGCGGGATGCCGGCGAGCGCCAGCGAGCCGACGATCGCCGTCAAGTAGGTGATCGGCATGTAGCGGCGCAGTCCGCCCATCTTGCGCATGTCCTGCTCGTGGTGCATCGCGATGATCACCGAGCCCGCGGCGAGGAACAGCAGTGCCTTGAAGAACGCGTGCGTCATCAGGTGGAAGATCGCCGCCGAGTAGGCCGAGACGCCGAGCGCGACCGTCATGTAGCCGAGCTGCGACAGCGTCGAATAGGCGACGACGCGCTTGATGTCGTTCTGCACGATGCCGAGGAACGCCATGAAGAGCGCCGTCGTCGCGCCGATCACCGTGACGAACGCGAGCGCGGTGTCGGACCATTCGAACAGCGGGCTCATCCGCGCCACCATGAAGATCCCCGCGGTGACCATCGTCGCGGCGTGGATCAGCGCCGAGATCGGCGTCGGGCCTTCCATCGAATCGGGGAGCCACACGTGCAACGGCACCTGCGCGCTCTTGCCCATCGCGCCGACGAAGAGGCAGATGCAGATCGCCGTCAGCACCGACCAGTGCCCGCCCGGCCACGGCGCGAAGCCGGCACCCGCGAGCGAGCCCGCCTGCGCGAACACCGGCGCGTAGTCGAGCGTCCCGAAATAGGCGAGGACGAGACCGATCCCGATCACGAAGCCGAAATCGCCGAAGCGGTTGGCGATGAACGCCTTCAGGCTCGCGTAGTTCGCGCTCGGGCGCTCGAACCAGAAGCCGATCAGGAGGTACGAGACGAGCCCGACCGCCTCCCAGCCGAAGAAGAGCTGCACGAAGTTGTTGCTCATCACGAGCATCAGCATCGAGAACGTGAAGAGCGAGATGTACGAGAAGAAGCGCGTGTAGCCCGGATCGTCGGCCATGTAGCCGACCGTGTAGATGTGCACCATCAGCGACACGAAGCTCACCACGAGCAGCATCGTCACCGTCAGCGAATCGATCAGGAACCCGACGGAGACCTTGACGCCGCCGGTCGTGAGCCACGTGTAGACGTCGCCGTTGAACACGTGCCCGGCGCGCACGTCGAGCGCGATGACGATCGACGCGACGAACGACGCCGCGACACCGAGGATGCACAGCCAGTGCGAGACGCTCCGGCCGAGCCTGGGGCCCCACAATCCGACGACGATCGACGCCGCCAGCGGCGCCAGCGGCACGAGGAGGTAGAGCTCGCGCATCGTCATCGCCGGATCAACCCTTGAGCTCGTCGAACTTCTCGACGTCGATCGATCCGGCGTTGCGGAACAAGAGCACCAGGATCGCGAGCCCGATCGCCGACTCGGCCGCGGCGATCGTCAGGATGAAGAACACGAACACCTGCCCGGCCATGTCGCCGAGGTAGCGCGAGAACGCGATGAAGTTCAGGTTGACGGCGAGCAGCATCAGCTCGATCGCCATCAGCATGATGATGACGTTGCGCCGATTGAGGAAGATGCCCGCCATGCTGATGGCGAACAGGATCGCCCCCAGCACGAGGTAATGCGCAAGCGTCAGCTCTCCCCACGACGGCATCGCCTCTCCCTGCACCCGGTGCCGGCTCAGGCCGGCGGATGCTCCGAAGGCAGCCGGACGAGACGGACCCGGTCGGCTGCCCTCACCTTCACCTGCAACGATGGATCCTGGTACTTCGCTCTCCGCCGCGTGCGGTGCGTCAGTGCGATCGCAGCGACGATCGCCACCAGCAGCACCACCGCCGCGATCTCGAACGGGTACACGTACTCGACGTACAAGAGCTTTCCGAGGGCGCTCGTGTTGCTACCGGTCGGCGACGGCGGCGCGTTCACGCTGCGCCCGACGTGGCTGCCGATGATCACCAGCGCCATCTCGAACAGCACCAGCGCGCCGACCACCGCGGCGACCGGCAGATAGCTCCTGAAGTGCTGCCGCAGGCCCTCGAAATTGACGTCGAGCATCATCACGACGAACAGGAACAGCACCATCACCGCGCCGACGTAGACCAGCACCAGCGCAATCGCGAGGAACTCGGCTTCGAGCAGGATCCAGATCCCGGCGGCGCTGAAGAACGACAGCACGAGCCACAGCGCCGCGTGCACCGGGTTGCGCGTCGTCACGACGCGCAGCGCCGCGATGACGAGGATCGCCGCGAAGCAGTAGAAGGTGAAGGAGGTGAAGGTCATCGGTAGCGCGCATCCTCCGCCCGATCCGCCGCAATCTGCGCCTCGTGGCGATCACCTACCGCGAGCAGCATCTCCTTCGTGTAATAGAGGTCACCGCGACGCTCGCCGTGGTATTCGAGGATGCGCGTCTCGACGATCGAGTCAACCGGGCAGCTCTCCTCGCAGAAGCCGCAGAAGATGCACTTGGTGAGGTCGATGTCGTAGCGCGTCGTGCGCCGCGTGCCGTCGGCGCGCTGCGCCGACTCGATCGTGATCGCGAGCGCCGGGCAGATCGCCTCGCACAGCTTGCACGCGATGCAGCGCTCCTCGCCGTTCGGGTAGCGGCGCAGCGCGTGCAGGCCGCGGAAGCGCGGGCTCTGCGGCGTCTTCTCCTCCGGAAACTGCACGGTGATCTTGCGCGCGAAGAGATAGCGCCCCGTCACCGCCATGCCGCGGAAGAGCTCCATCAGGAGCCAGGTGTCGAAGAATTCGCGGATCCGGCGCAGCACGATCGTCTCGCCGCCTCTCAATGGAACATGCCCGCGTAGCGGGTCTGCATCATCGCGCCGATGAACACGATCCAGACGATGGTCACCGGGATGAACACCTTCCAGCCGAGACGCATGATCTGGTCGTAGCGGTAGCGCGGAAACGTCGCGCGGATCCACAGGAAGATCAGCAGCACGGCGGCCCACTTGATCGCCATCCACAGCATGCCGTCGCCGAACGGGTGCACGCCGAAGACCGACACGTCGTTCAGGATCGGGAATGGCGACAGCCAGCCGCCGAGGAACATGATCGTCGCGAGCGCCGAGATCAGGATCATGTTCATGTATTCGGCGAGGAAGAACAGTGCGAACGCAATGCCCGAATACTCGACGTGGAAGCCCGCGACGATCTCGGACTCGCCCTCGGCCATGTCGAACGGGTGGCGATTGGTCTCGGCGATGCCCGCCACGAGGTAGACGACGAAGAGCGGCAGGAGCGGCCAGACGTACCAGTACGCGGCACCCCCTTCCTGGCCCGCGACGATGTCGCGCAGGTTGAGGCTGTTTGCCGCCATCAGCACGCCGACCAGCGCGAAGCCCATCGCGATCTCGTACGACACGATCTGCGCGGCCGAGCGCAGGCAGCCGATGAACGCGTACTTCGAGTTCGACGCCCAGCCGGCGAGGATCACACCGTACACGCCGAGCGAGCTCATCGCGAGGATGTAGAGGAGCCCGGCGTTGATGTTCGACAGCACCAGCGTGCCGGTGAACGGGATCACCGCCCACGCGGCGAGCGCGGGCGCGAGCGAGAGCATCGGCGCGATGTAGAAGAGCGAGCGGTTCGCGCCCGACGGGACGACGATCTCCTTGAACAGCATCTTCAGCACGTCGGCGAACGGCTGCAGCAGCCCGAGCGGCCCGACGCGGTTGGGCCCGATGCGCACCTGCATCCAGCCGATCACCTTGCGCTCGGCGTAGGTGAGGTAGGCGACGGCGATGATCAGCGGAATCGCGATCACGATCACCTTGACGATCGTCCACACGGGCAGCCACCACGCGCCCATCGCGGCCTGGACCGGTTCGAGCATCGTGCTCACGCGCGCTCCACGGTGACCGTGCCCGAAAGGCCGTCGAGCCCGCAGGTCGACGGATGCGCGGCGGCCACGCGGACGACGCCGGGCGGCACGCCGCGGTCGACCTCGGTCGCGAGCACCGCCTCGCCGCCCCCCTGGCGCAGTCGGATCTGTGCCCCTTCCTCGATGCCGAGCGTCGCGAGGAGCGTCGGGTGCACGTGCGCCTTCGGCGCGCGGGCGTCGGCGGTCTGCTGCAGCGAAGCGGCACGGCGAACCAGCGGATCGGCGAAATGGATCGGCACGTCGGCGACGCGCTCGACCGCCGCGGCGACGGTCGCGGGTTTCACGATCTCCATCCGCGACGCGTTCGAGAGACCGGCGACGATGCCGTCGGTCACGCGACCCGCGAGCAGCGCGTCGCGCACCGACTCCGAGTTGTCGATGGCGTCGAAGCCGTCGATCTCCAGAAGCGACCCCAGCACGCGCAGCACCTTCCACCCCGGACGCGCGGCGCCGAGCGGAGCTGCAACGCCGCGGAACGACTGCACGCGTCCTTCGCAGTTGACGAAGGTGCCCGCGGTTTCGGTAAAGGGTGCTATCGGCAGCACGACGTCGGCGTACGCGAGGCCGTGCCGGAACGGCGACAGCACCGCGACGAAATCGGCCTTCTGCAACGCCTGCCGCGCGGTCGCCGGGTACGCGCAGTCGAACTCGGGCTCGGCGTGGAGCAGAAGCCATGCACGACACGCTTCGCCGCCGCCGACACCCTGCATCGCCTGCGCATCGAGGCCGCCGGTCGCGGGCAGCGCAGCGGCGACGTAACCGCCGACCGTGTTGGCGGCCTCGGTCAGCACGCCGAGCGTCGCGCCGGTGAGGCTGGAGAGCGCTCCGGCGAGGGCCGTGATCTGTGCCGCCTCGGCATGCTGGATCGCGTAGTTGCCGAGCAGGATCGCGCGCCGCTCGCCGGAAAGAAGGCTCGCCGCGATCACCTCGGCGCCGGCGGTCGGCTCGATGGCGCCAAGGGCCGCCGGCGCGGGCTTCCCTGCCCCGTGCGCCGCGGCGACGACGATCTCGGCGAGCATCATCGGCACGAGCGACGGCGGCACGACCGCGCGGTGCGCGACCGGCAGCAGCCAGTCGTCCTCGATCGAATGCAGCGACGTGATCTGCGCGCCTCGCTTCGCCGCCTGGCGCAGCCGGTGCGCGAGCAGCGCGTGGTCCTTGCGCAGGAAGCTCCCGATCACCAGCGCGCGATCGAGGTGCTCGATCGCGGCGATCGGCATGCCGAGCCACGGGATGCCTTCGCGCAGGGCCGTGTCGCGAAAGTCGGTCTGCCGCAGCCTGAAGTCGACGTTGTCGCTGCCGAGGCCACGCGCGAGGCGCGCGGCGAGCGCCATCTCTTCGAGCGTCGCGTGCGGCGAGATCAGCGTGCCGAGCGCCGTGGGACCGCGCTTGCGAACGGCGTCGGCAAGTCCCTGTGCGGCGAATTCGAGCGCCGCCGGCCAGTCGACCTCCTTCCATTCGCCGCCCTGCTTGATTATCGGCAAGGTGAGCCGCTGATCACCGTTCAGCGCTTCGTACGAGAAGCGATCCTTGTCGCTGATCCAGCACTCGTTGACCGCCTCGTTCTCGAACGGGACGACGCGCATCACGCGGTCGTTCTTCACCTGCACTTCGAGGTTGGCGCCGAGGCCGTCGTGCGGCGACACGCTGCGCCGCCGCGTGAGCTCCCAGGTGCGCGCCGAATAGCGGAACGGCTTCGAGGTGAGCGCGCCGACCGGACAGACATCGATCATGTTGCCGGAGAGTTCCGAATCGACGGTGCGACCGACGAAGGAGACGATCTCGGCGTGCTCGGTGCGCCCGATCATGCCGAGCTCCATGATGCCGGCGATTTCCTGGCCGACCCGGATGCAGCGCGTGCAGTGGATGCAGCGCGTCATCTCCTCGGCGGCGATCAGCGGGCCGAGCTCCTTGTGAACGACGACGCGCTTCGGCTCGATGTAGCGTGTTCCCGACGCGCCGTAGCCGACCGCGAGGTCCTGCAGCTGGCACTCGCCGCCCTGATCGCAGATCGGGCAGTCGAGCGGATGATTGATGAGCAGGAATTCCATCACGCCGCGTTGCGCGGTGACCGCCTGCTCGGAATGCGTCCACGCTTTCATCCCGTCGGCGACCGGCGTCGCGCACGCGGGCAGCGGCTTCGGCGATTTCTCCACCTGAACGAGACACATCCGGCAGTTCGCGGCGATCGACAGCTTGCGGTGATAGCAGAAGTGCGGCACGTAGATGCCGAGCTGCGCCGCGGCCTCGATCAGCATCGTGCCGCGCGGCACCTGCACGGCGCGGCCGTCGACCTCGACGTTGACGAGCGGTGCGTTCACAGGTAGTCCGCGACGAGGCAGCGCTTGTGCTCGATGTGGTGCTCGAACTCGCTGCGGAAGTGGTGGATGAAGCTCCGGACCGGCATCGCGGCGGCGTCGCCCAGTGCGCAGATCGTGCGACCCTGGATGTTGTCGGCGACGTTGTTCAGCACGTCGAGATCCTCGAGGCGGCCCTTGCCGTGCTCGATGCGGTTGACCATCCGCCACATCCAGCCGGTGCCCTCGCGGCACGGCGTGCACTGGCCGCACGATTCCTCGTAGTAGAAGTACGAGAGCCGCAGCAGGCTGCGCACCATGCAGCGGGTGTCGTCGAGCACGATCACCGCGCCCGAGCCCAGCATCGAGCCTGCCTTGGCGATCGAGTCGTAGTCCATCGTGAGGTCCATCATCGTCGCACCCGGCAGCACCGGCGCCGACGAGCCCCCGGGGATCACCGCCTTCAGCGCGCGTCCGCCGCGCACGCCGCCCGCCATCTCGAGGAGCTTCGCGAACGGCGTGCCGAGCCTCACCTCGTAGTTCCCGGGGCGGGCAACGTCGCCCGACACCGAGAAGATCTTCGTGCCGCCGTTGTTCGGCAGCCCGAGATTCAGGAACCATTCGGCGCCGTTCCTGATGATCCACGGCACCGCGGCGAAGGTCTCGGTGTTGTTGATCGTCGTCGGCTTGCCGTAGAGCCCGACGTTGGCGGGGAACGGCGGCTTGAAGCGCGGCAGGCCTTTCTTGCCTTCGAGCGATTCGAGCAGCCCCGTCTCCTCGCCGCAGATGTACGCGCCGTAACCGTGATGGTTGTAGAGATGGAAGCTGAAGTCGCTGCCGAGGATGTTGTTGCCGAGCAAACCCGCCGCGTAGGCCTCCTCGATCGCCTCCTCGCAGCGCAGGTACTCTTCCCAGATCTCGCCGTGGATGTAGTTGTAGCCGCGGTTGCTGCCAGTCGCCCACGCGGCGATCGCCATCCCCTCGAATACCGAGTGGGGGTTGTAGCGCAGGATGTCGCGGTCCTTGAACGTTCCCGGCTCGCCCTCGTCGGAGTTGCAGACGAGGTACTTGTCGCCGGCATACTGCTTCGGCATGAAGCTCCACTTGAGCCCGGTCGGGAAGCCGGCGCCGCCGCGGCCGCGCAGGCCCGATTTCTTCACTTCGGCGATCACCTCGTCGGGTGGCGTCTTCTGCGCGAGAATCTTCTTCAGCGCCTCGTAGCCGCCGCGCGCGACGTAATCGGCGAGACGCCAGTTGCGGCCGGTGAGCCCGGCGAGGAGCACCGCGTCGGGACCGTAATCGATGAAGTCGGACGGCGCGTTCATGGCTTCGCTGCGGGCTCGACCGCATTGGGCTGGACCGCATTGGGCGTGCCCTCGCCGCGTGCCGCGGCACGTGTCAACTCGTCGAGGAGCGCGTCGAGCTTCTCCGGCGTCATGAAGCTCTCCATGCGCTTGTTGTTGACGAGGAGCACCGGCGCATCCCCGCACGCGCCCATGCACTCGCCCTCTTTCAGCGTGAAGCAGCCGTCGCGCGTGGTCTCGCCGAACTCGACGCCGAGCCGGTCGTGCAGATGCTTCGCGGCCGCATTCGCGCCGGCAAGCGCGCACGGCAGGTTCGTGCACAGCGTGAGCTTGAAGCGGCCGGTCGGCGCGCGGTTGTACATCTCGTAGAAGCTCGCGACCTCGTACACGGCGACCGGCGGCATGTCGAGGTAGCGCGCGACCTCGTCCATCAGCGGCACGGAGAGCCAGCCGTGCTCGTCCTGGACGATCGCGAGCGCCGCCATCACCGCCGACCGCTTGCGGTCGGCCGGGTACTTCGCCGCCTCGCGGTCGATCTTCGCGCGGGCCGAATCGGAGAGCATGCTCATCGGTCGATCGACCCGAACACGATGTCCTGGGTGCCGATGATCGCGACGACGTCGGCGATCATGTGCCCGCGCGCCATCTCGTCGAGTGCGGAGAGGTGCACGTAATCGGGCGGGCGCAGCTTGATCCGCCACGGCTTGTTCGCTCCATCCGAGATCGCGTACACGCCGAATTCACCCTTCGGATGCTCGATCGCTGCGTACACCTCACCCGCCGGAACGTGCATGCCTTCCGAGAAGAGCTTGAAGTGGTGGATGAGATCCTCCATCCCGGTCTTCATGCGCTCGCGCGGGGGCGGCGCCACCTTGTAGTTGTCGACGATCACCGGCCCGGGATTCCGGCGCAGCCAGTCGACGCATTGCGCAACGATCCGATTCGATTGGCGCATCTCGGCGATGCGCACCAGGTAGCGGTCGTAGCAGTCGCCGTTGACGCCGACCGGGATCTCGAACTCCATCTTGTCGTAGGCCGCGTACGGCTGCTTGCGCCGCAAGTCCCACGGCACGCCTGAGCCGCGCAGCATCGGTCCGGTGAAGCCGAGCGCGATCGCGCGCTCGGCGGTCACGACGCCGATGCCGACGGTGCGCTGCTTCCAGATGCGGTTGTCGGTCAGCAGCGTCTCGTAGTCGTCGACGCAGGCCGGGAAGCGGCGCGCGAAGTCCTCGATGAAGTCGAGCAGCGACCCCTGCCGGTTCGCATTGAGGTCCTTCAGCGCGCGCGCGCTGCGCGTCGTCATCGCCTGGTACTGCGGCATCCGCTCGGGCAGATCGCGATAGACGCCGCCCGGACGATAGTAGGCGGCGTGCATCCTCGCTCCCGACGCCGCCTCGTACATGTCGAACAGATCCTCGCGCTCGCGGAACGCATAGAGGAACACCGTCATCGCGCCGACGTCGAGCGCATGCGAGCCGAGCCACATCAGGTGGTTCAGGATGCGCGTGATCTCGTCGAACATCGTGCGGATGTACTGCGCGCGCTCGGGGATGTCGATGCCGAGGAGCCGCTCGATCGCGAGGCAGTACGCGTGCTCGTTGCACATCATCGACACGTAATCGAGCCGGTCCATGTACGGCAGCGACTGGATCCACGTGCGCGTCTCGGCGAGCTTCTCGGTCGCGCGGTGCAGGAGGCCGATGTGCGGATCCGCACGCGCGATCACCTCGCCGTCGAGCTCGAGGACGAGGCGCAGCACGCCGTGGGCCGCCGGGTGCTGCGGCCCGAAGTTCATCGTGTAGTTGCGGATTTCAGCCATGGGAAGCCGCGTCCCCTTTATGGCTGCGCAGCGCAGCGATCTCGATCTCGCCGCGGATGTAGTTCTCCTCGCGGATCACGCGCGGCGTGACGACGCGCGGCTCGATCGACACCGGCTGATAGATGACGCGTGCCTGCTCGGGGTCGTAGCGCATCTCGACGTAGCCGGAGATCGGGAAATCCTTGCGGAACGGATGCCCGACGAACCCGTAGTCGGTGAGGATGCGCCGCAGATCGGGGTGGCCGGCGAACACGATGCCATAGAGGTCGAACGCCTCGCGCTCGAACCAGTTGACCGAGGGCCACACGCCGATCACGCTCGGCAGCACCGGGAAATCGTCGTCGGGAGCGAAGCTGCGCACGCGCAGGCGCCGGTTCTGCGACAGCGACAGCAGATGCGCGACGACCGCGAAGCGCAGGTCGTCGCGCGCGCCGCCGGCGAAGCCCGCGTAGTCGACCCCGCAAAGATCGACCAGCATCTCGAACCTGAGCCGCGGATGATCGCGCAGCGTCTGCATCGTCGCGAGGTAGTGCTCGGCCGGCACCTCGAGCGTCACCTCTCCGCGATCGACGGCAACGCGCACGGCGGCGCCTTCGAGCACCGAAGGCAGCACGCTGGCGAGATCGTCCGGAAGGGCCGCCATCAACGCGCGATCGTGTTGGTGCGCCAGATCTTGTTCTGCAGCTGGAGGATGCCGTAGAGCAGCGCCTCCGCCGTCGGCGGACACCCGGGGACGTAAACGTCGACCGGCACGATGCGGTCGCAGCCGCGCACGACCGAGTACGAATAGTGGTAATACCCGCCGCCGTTGGCGCACGAGCCCATCGAGATCACCCAGCGCGGCTCGGCCATCTGGTCGTAGACCTTGCGCAGTGCGGGCGCCATCTTGTTGCACAGCGTTCCGGCGACGATCATCACGTCCGACTGGCGCGGGCTCGGGCGAAACACCACGCCGAAGCGGTCGAGGTCGTAGCGCGCCGCGCCGGCGTGCATCATCTCGACCGCACAGCAGGCAAGCCCGAAGGTCATCGGCCACATCGAGCCGTTGCGCGCCCAGTTGATCAGGCTGTCGAGCGTCGTCGTGACGAAGCCCTTCTCGAGAACACCTTCAATGGCCATTGCTCAATCCCACTCCAGAGCACCCTTCTTCCACTCGTAGATGAATCCGATGACGAGGATCAGAAGGAAAATCAGCATGGCGACGAAGCCGAACATGCCGATGTCGCGAAGCACGACCGCCCACGGAAACAGGAACGCGATCTCGAGATCGAACAGGATGAACAGGATCGCGATCAGGTAATAGCGGACGTCGAACTTCATCCGCGCGTCCTCGAATGCCTCGAAGCCGCACTCATACGGTGAGAGCTTCTCGGGGTCCGGATGGTTCGGTGAGACGAACCGGCCCGCTCCCAGCATCACCGCGCCGAGCACGATGCCGAACAGGATGAAGACGAGGATCGGGAAGTATTCGGTGAGCAAGGTCAGGGGCGAGGGACGAGGGGCGAGGGGCGAGGGACGAGGATTGAGGAGTGAGGATTGAGGAGTGAGGATTGAGGAGTGAGGAGTGAGGATCGAGGATTCGGGAACGAGGAGCGAGGATCGAGGGGAGCGACAATCAAGAGCCCGCTTCCGCATTTCCCATCCTCATCCAATTTATCCAACGCATGCAGCCAGCCGGGCGTCGACACGATGAAACCGACGTGCGCCCGCCCCAATCTTCATCATTCCTTCCCACCATTCGCTGGTGCCGACGGGGAGACTCGAACTCCCACGGCTTTCGCCACTGCCCCCTCAAGACAGCGTGTCTACCAATTTCACCACGTCGGCGTGATTGTCATTTCGGCACTTCTCCTGCCGGTGTCTTGCCGGTTGCCGGAGCCGGTGCGCCTCCCGGCGCCTGCCCCGCAGCCGCCGGTGCAGCACCGCTCACCTGACCGCTTCCGCTCGCAGGGACCTCGCCTGCCGGCACGGACTTGCCCGCCGCACTGGCGGGCGCCTTCGACGCCGGCGCCGGCACCGCGCTCTGCTCGGCGGCCGCCTTTTCCATGACGCCGACCGGGGCGTTGCGCTGCGACGCGAACCAGGTGAGCCCGACGCTGGTCGCGAAGAACACCGCCGCGAGGATCGCCGTCGTTCGTGACAGGAAATTGGCGGAACCCGACGCGCCGAACAGACTGCCCGCCGAGCCGCCGCCGAACGCGGCGCCCATGTCGGCACCCTTCCCGTGCTGCAGGAGGACGAACGCGCAAATGGCGATCGCCGCCAGCACGTGGAGAACAAGAACCAGGGTCTGCAACAAGCTCATTCTCGCCTGCTCCGCATCGCCGGCCCGCTCAGGCCCGGGCGATGCCCATGAATTCGTCCGCGTCGAGCGACGCGCCGCCCACCAGCGCCCCGTCGACGTCCGGCATCGCGAACAACGCCGCCGCATTGACTGCCTTCACGCTGCCGCCGTAGAGCAGCGTCACGTCGCCCGCGCCGGCGGCGCCCATTCGCGTCCGCAGCAGCGCATGAATCTCCTCGGCCTCGCCCGGCGTCGCCGTCCGGCCGGTGCCGATCGCCCAGATCGGCTCGTAGGCGACGACGCAGTCGCGCAATCTTCCGCCGAGCGACGCGATCAGCGCGTCGATCTGTCGCGTTACGACACGATCGGACTCGCCTCGCTCGCGTTCGGCGAGCGTCTCGCCGACGCAGGCGATCGGGGTGAGCCCCGCGTCGAGCGCCGCACCGGCTTTCGCCCCGACGACGCGATCGGTCTCGCCGTGCAGCCGCCGGCGCTCCGAATGCCCGACGATCGCGTAACGGCAGCCGAATTCGGCGGCCATCGCCGCCGAGACCTCTCCGGTAAATGCGCCGGCCGCGTGCTCGCTCACGTCCTGGACACCCCAGGCGACTGCGCTGCCTTCGAGGGCGGCCTGCGCCTGCGCGAGGTAAGGCGC
The DNA here is from genome assembly GCA_036379595.1 of Casimicrobiaceae bacterium. Classification (GTDB taxonomy): domain Bacteria; phylum Pseudomonadota; class Gammaproteobacteria; order Burkholderiales; family Casimicrobiaceae; genus VBCG01. Next base: position 15,770 of record DASVGI010000068.1, read on the forward strand.
GGGAACACACACGGCGAGCCTGCGTGACGCCCGGTCTGACCACTCGCCGGCAAGCCGCGCAAGAAGCTTCGCATTGGCCGCGAGCGCGCCGTTCATCTTCCAGTTGCCGACGACCAGCCCGACGCGCATCCGAAATGACTGCCCTGCCGGCCCCTTCGTTCACCTCCGCGAATCCCGACGCCGGCCCGGTGCCGCGGTTACGGCGCGATGCCGTCCGTCAAACCGCTCGATTTTATCGCGTCGGCGCGGGACGGGTCAAACCACGGCCGAGCGGCCGCGCGCGGCGTCCTGGCGCCTGGCACGGCGCGCCACCCACCACGCGGTGATCTCCCCGACGATCCCGCGGCGGAACGCGAGCACGCAGATCACGAAAATGCCGCCGGTGATCACGGTGACCCATTCGCCGAGGAAGGCGAGGTAGTTCTCGAGCGCGACCAGTACGAACGCGCCGACCACCGGGCCGAACAGCGTCCCCATGCCGCCGAGCAGCGTCATCAGCACCACCTCGCCCGACATCGTCCAATGGACGTCGGTGAGCGACGCGAGCTGGAACACGATCGCCTTGACCGCGCCGGCGAGGCCGGCAAGGGTCGCCGACATCACGAACGCGAGGAGCTTGTAGCGGTCGGCGTCGTATCCGAGCGACACCGCGCGCGGCTCGTTCTCGCGGATCGCCTTCAGCACCTGCCCGAACGGCGAATGGACGATCCGGTAGATGAGCAGGAACGCGGCAATGAAGATCACCAGCACCGTGTAGTACATCGCGAGCGGGTTCGTCAGGTCGACGATCCCGAACAGGTGCCCGCGCGGCACCGCCTGGATGCCGTCCTCGCCGTGGGTGAACGGCGCCTGGACGTAGAAGAAGTACACCATCTGCGCCACGGCGAGCGTGATCATCGCGAAGTAGATGCCCTGGCGGCGGATCGCGAGCGCCCCGACCACGACGCCGAGGAGCCCCGACGCGAGCGTGCCGAGCAGGATCGCGACCTCCGGCGGCAGACCCCAGCTCCTGGCAGCGAACGCAGTCACGTAGCCTGCGGTGCCGAGGAACATCGCATGCCCGAACGAGAGCAGTCCCCCGAAGCCGAGCAGCAGGTTGAACGCGCAGGCGAAGAGCGCGAAGCACATCGCCTTCTCGAGAATCACCGGATAGAGATCGGCGAGCGGCGCGATTGCGAGCAGCACCGCCATGACGAGCGTGCCGAGCAACACTCCGCCGACGCGCGACCCGCCCGCCGGCACCGGACGAGCGGTCATCATCATCAGCGCTCCCTTCCGAACAATCCCGCGGGCTTGATCATCAGCACGATCACCATGATGACGAAGATCACCGTCGTCGACGCCTCGGGGTAGAAGTACTTGGTGAGCCCCTCGATGATGCCGAGCCCGAAGCCGGTGACGATCGCACCCATGATCGAGCCCATGCCGCCGATCACCACGACGGCGAACACGACGATGATGATGTCGGCGCCCATCAGAGGGCTCACCTGGTAGATCGGCGCCGCCATGACCCCGGCGAGCGCCGCCAGTGCGACACCGAAGCCGAAGGTCAGCGTGACCATCAGCGGAACGTTGATGCCGAACGCCTGCACCAGCGCCGGATTCTCGGTCGCGGCGCGCAGGTAGCTGCCGAGCTTCGTGCGCTCGATCACGTACCACGTCGCGAAGCAGACGACGAGCGAAGCGACGATCACCCACGCGCGGTACGTCGGCAGGAACATGAAGCCGAGATTGACCCCGCCGGTCAATGCGGACGGGATGTCGTAAGGGAGCCCCGACGAGCCGAATTCGTTGCGGAACACGCCCTGGATCACCAGTGCGAGCCCGAACGTGAGGAGGAGCCCGTACAGGTGGTCGAGCTTGTACAGGCGCTTCAGCATCGTGCGCTCGATCACGATGCCGAAGGCTCCGACGACGATCGGCGCGATGATGAGCGACGACCAGTAGCCGAACTGGAAGCTGCCGATGTGCACGTCCTGCAGCAGGAACCACGCACAGAACGCGCCGAGCATGTACTGGGCGCCGTGCGTGAAGTTGATGATGTTGAGGAGTCCGAAGATGACGGCGAGCCCGAGCGACAACAGCGCGTAGAACGCGCCGTTGATGAGGCCGATCAAGAGCTGTCCGAACAGCGCCTGCATCGAGGTCTCCGCCGCCGGTCCCGCGCCGTCTCCCCGCCGCGATGCTCGAGCGGGGAGGCGACGCGAAGAGCCGCCGTCGTTACTTCACGAGATAGCAGCCGCCGTCCTTCAGCGGACGGAACGCTTCGTCGGCCGGAATCGTGGCGACGAGCTTGAGGTAGTCCCACGGGTACTTCGATTCCGCGGGCGTCTTCACCTGCATCAGGTACGCCGGATGGATGCCGCGGCCGTCGACCCGGATCGAGCCCTTGCCGAACAGCGGATCGTCGGTCGGGAGCTTCTTCATCTCGTCGACGATCCTGGCGCCGTCCTTCACGTCGTGGAGCGCCTCGACCGCCTTCAGGTAATGCAGCACCGCGGCGTAGACGCCGGCGTGCACCATCGTCGGATGGATACCCTTGTCGAGCGGCGCGAAGCGCTTGGCGAAGGCGCGCGTCTGGTCGTTCATGTCCCAGTAGAACGTCGTCGTCAGCGTCAGCCCCTGCGCGGTCTGCAGGCCGATCGAGTGGATGTCGGTGATGAACACCAGGAGGCCGGCGAGCTGCTGGCCGCCCTTGACGATGCCGAACTCGGACGCCTGCTTGATCGAGTTGATCGTGTCGCCGCCGGCATTGGCGAGGCCGATCACCTTGGCCTTCGACGACTGCGCCTGCAGCAGGTACGAGCTGAAGTCCTGCGTGCTGATCGGCACGTTCACCGAGCCCAGCACCTTGCCGCCCGCCTGCTCGACCGCTGCCGTCGTGTCGCGCTGCAGCGCATGCCCGAACGCGTAGTCGGCGGTGATGAAGAACCAGGTATTGCCGCCGTGCCTGGTGATCGCGGTGCCGGTGCCGTGCGCGAGCATCCACGTGTCGTAGGTGAAGTGGACGGTGTTCGGCGAGCACGACTTGCCGGTCAGATCCGACGAGCCCGGGCCCGAAGCGAGGAACACCTTGTTCTTCTGCTTGGTGACATCGGCGACCGCGAGCGCAACGCTCGAGGTCGGCACGTCGACGATCGCGTCGACGCCTTCGGCGTCGTACCAGCGGCGCGCGATCGCCGAGCCGACGTCGGGCTTGTTCTGGTGATCGGCGGAGATGATCTCGACCTTGATGCCCTTCTTCTCGATGCCGGAGTCCTGCACCGCGAGCTTCGCTGCCACGACCGAGCCCTCGCCGCCGAGGTCCTTGTACAACCCCGAGAAGTCCGACAACACGCCGAGCTTGATCGTATTGTTCGGAATATCCGCGCTCGCGGTGCCGATCGCCAGCGCGCCGGCGACTGCCAGCGCGAGCAGACTGCGTCTTGCCTTGTTCATCTCACCTCTCCTCGTTGAAACGCTGCTGCGAAAACGGATCGATGCTGCTCACACGCCCAGGTACCGGTGCAGCTTGGGCATGCTGGCATCGAGCTCCGCGTTGGGAATCATGTCGACGACGCGGCCGTGCTCCATCACGTAATGCCGGTCGGCGACGGTGGCTGCGAAGTGGAAATTCTGCTCGACGAGCAGGATCGTAAAGCCGCGGTTGCGCAGCGTGACGATCGTCTGGCCGATCTGCTGGACGATGACCGGAGCGAGTCCCTCGGTCGGCTCGTCGAGCAGGAGGAGGCGCGCGCCGGTGCGCAGGATGCGCCCGATCGCGAGCATCTGTTGCTCGCCGCCGGAGAGCTTGGTGCCCTGGCTGCGGCGGCGCTCGAGCAGATTCGGAAACAACTCGTAGATCTGCGCCACGCTGAGCCCGCCGTCGCGCACTTTCGGCGGCAGCAGCAGGTTCTCCTCGACGTCGAGGCTCGCGAAGATGCCGCGCTCCTCCGGGCACCACGCGATGCCGAGCCGCGCGATCCGGTTCGACGCGAGTCGAATCGTCTCGGCGCCCTCGAACATAATCGATCCCTCGCGCCGCGGCACGACGCCCATGATCGACTTCAGCGTCGTCGTCTTGCCGGCGCCGTTGCGCCCGAGCAGCGTCACCACCTCGCCCTCGGCGACATCGAAGTCGACGCCGTGCAGAATGTGCGACTCGCCGTACCACGCCTGCAGCCCGCGCACGGCGAGCAGCGCCGCGGCCAATCGCGCCGGTGCCGGTGCTGCGGCGCGCGCGGCCTCAGCCATGCGCAGAGGGTCGGCGGGTCGCGCGGTCACGCATGACCGCCGCCGAGGTAGGCCTCGATCACCGCCGGGTCCTTCGACACCGTCGCGTAGTCGCCGTCGGCGAGTATCTCGCCGCGCGCGAGCACGGTGATGTGATCCGACAGGTTGGACACCACCGACAGGTTGTGCTCGACCATCAGCACGGTGCGGTTCGCGGCGACCTTCTTGATCAGCGCGGCAATCCGCTCGACGTCCTCGTGGGTCATCCCCGCAGTCGGCTCGTCGAGCAGCATCATCTCGGGATCGAGGGCCAGCGTGGTCGCGATCTCGAGCGCGCGCTTTCTCCCGTAGGGCAGCTCGCCGGCGGCCGTCTCCTCGAAGCCCTCGAGGCCGACCGCGTCGATCAGCTCGCGCGCCCGCGCGTCGAGCGCGCGCAGCACGCGCTCCGAGCGCCAGAAATCGAGCGACGCGCCGCGCTTTCTCTGCAGCGCGATGCGAACGTTTTCGAGCACCGACAGGTGCGGGAACACCGCCGAGATCTGGAACGAGCGCACGAGGCCGAGCTTGGCGATCGTCGCCGGCCGCGCGCCGGTGATCTCGCGCCCGTTATAGAAGATCGTACCCCGGCTCGGGACGAGAAAATGCGTGAGCAGGTTGAAGCAGGTCGTCTTCCCGGCGCCGTTGGGCCCGATCAGTGCGTGGATCGTACCGCGACGTATCGCCAGGTCGACGTTGTTGACGGCGACGAAGCCCTTGAATTCCTTGGTGAGTCCGCGAGTCTCGAGGATGATGTCGGTCGCCATGTACGATCGTACGCTGCGGCGCTCCGGCGCCCCCTGCCCTCCGTGTGCCGCGGATTATCCGGTTTGTGCCTCGGCTTGGCAATGTCGGCGCGACCATGACGGCCGCGCGCGAACCCGACTCAGCTGGGCCTCAGCCCGGGCTCGAACCGCCGAAGCGCGGCGCTCGCTTGCCGAGGAAAGCGTCGATGCCTTCGTCGGAATCGGGATCGTCGAGATTACACGCCATCACGTCGCCGGTCAGCGCATACGCGCCGGCGAGCGTCGTGTCGATCTGCCGGTAGAAGGCCGCCTTCCCGAGCGCGATGACCGACGCGCTGCGCGCCGCGATCAGGTCGGTGAAATGCGCCACCGCGGCGTCGAGCTCGGACGCCGGCACGACGCGGTTGACGAGGCCCCACGCGAGGGCCGTCGCGGCATCGATCGGCTCGCCGGTCAGGAGCATCTCCATCGTGCGCTTGCGCGACACGTTGCGGCCGACGCCGACCGCCGGGGTCGAGCAGAACACGCCGACGTTGACTCCGGGGAGCGCGAAGCGCGCGGTGTCGGCGGCCACCGCGAGGTCGCACATCGACACGAGCTGGCAGCCCGCCGCCGTGGCGATGCCGTGGACGCGCGCGATCGTCGGTTGCGGCACCTGCGTCAGCTTCAGCATGACGCGGCTGCAGAGATCGAAGATCGCGTGCCGGCCTTCGGGGGAGCGCTCTCCGCGCAGCTCTTTGAGGTCGTGGCCGGCGCAGAAGCCGCGTCCCGCTCCGGCAAGCACCACGCTGCGAATGCTGCGGTCGGCGCCGACCCGGTCGAGTGCTGCGTCGAGCGCTTCCAGCATCGCGCGCGACAGCGCGTTGAAGCGGTCGCCGCGGTTCAGCGTCAGCGTGCAAACGCCGTCGCGCGTCTCGGCGACGACGTAATCGGCCGCGACGGAGCTCGCGGCCACAGGGGCAATGGTGGCGTTCATTCGATGGCCTTCACGGAGTGCGCGCGTTCGCGCAGGATGAACTTCTGGATCTTCCCGGTCGACGTCTTCGGCAGCTCGCCGAACACGACCGATTTCGGCACCTTGAAGCGGGCGAGGTGTCCGCGGCAGTGCTCGATCACCTCGGCTTCGGAGAGCGTCGCTCCGGGCTTCAGCTCGACGAACGCGCATGGGGTCTCGCCCCACCTGGGGTCGGGCTTCGCGACGACCGCCGCCGCGAGAATCGCGGGATGGCGATACAGCACATCCTCGACTTCGATCGAGCTGATGTTCTCCCCGCCCGAGATGATGACGTCCTTCGAGCGATCGCGAATCTTGACGTAACCGTCGGGCTGCAGCACGGCGAGGTCGCCGGAGTGAAACCAGCCGCCGGCAAACGCCTCGGCTGAGGCGTCGGGATTCTTCAGGTAGCCCTTCATCGTGATGTTGCCGCGGAACATGATCTCGCCCATCGTCTCGCCGTCGGCGGGGACCTCGCGCATCGTCTCCGGGTCCATCACCGTCATGCCTTCCTGGCACGTGTAGCGCACACCCTGGCGCCCGTTGCGCTCGGTGCGCGCGGCGATGTCGAGGCGCTCCCAGTCGAGATGCTTCGCGCAGACCGCCGCCGGGCCGTAGGTCTCGGTCAGGCCATAGACGTGGGTGATGTCGAAGCCCATCCGCTCCATGCCCTCGATCACGGCCGCCGGCGGAGCCGCTGCGGCGACAAGCCCGCTCACGCGATGCGCGATGCCGCGCTTCTGCTCATCGGGTGCGTTGATCAGCATCGAGTGGACGATCGGCGCCCCGCAATAGTGCGTGACGCGCTGCTCGCGGATCGCGTCGAGAACGGGCTTCGCTTCGACCTTGCGCAGGCAGACGTTGGTACCCGCGTTGGCGGCCATCGTCCACGGAAAGCACCAGCCGTTGCAGTGGAACATCGGCAGCGTCCACAGGTACACCGAGTGCCGCGGCATCTGCCAGTCGACGATGTTCGACAGCGCGTTCAGGTACGCGCCGCGGTGGTGATAGACGACGCCCTTCGGATTGCCCGTCGTCCCCGACGTGTAGTTGAGCGAGATCGCGTTCCACTCGTCTTCGGGCGGCTGCCACGCGAAATCGGCGTCGCCCTTCGCGATGAACGTCTCGTAGTCGCATTCGCCGAGGAGGTCGCCGCCGGGTCCCAGCACGTCGACGACGTCGATCACCAGCGGGCGCTTCGCGACGTCCTTCAGCGCCGCGGCGATCTGCGGCGCGAACTCGGTGTCGGTGATCAGCACCTTCGCCTCGCCGTGGTTCAGCATGAAGGCGAGCGTCGGGGCATCGAGGCGGGTGTTGAGCGTGTTGAGAACGCCGCCCGTCATCGGCACGCCGAAATGGCACTCGACCATCTCCGGCGTGTTGGCGAGCATCACGGCGACCGTGTCACCGACGCCGACGCCGCGGTGCGCGAGCGCCGAAGCGAGCCTGCGCGAGCGCGCATACGTCTCGCTCCACGTGTAGCGGCGCGGCCCATGAACCACCGCGGGATGCTCGGGCCACGTGTACGCCGTGCGCGCGATGAACGACAGCGGCGTCAGCATCGCGTGATTCGCCGGCCGGCGCTCGAGATGGAGATCGTAGATTCCCTGACTGGCCACGGCGCGGCTCCTCCGGGTGACTGCCGCGATCGATGCGACCGCGCGCAAGCGTCAGCGACGAGTGGACAATCCTAGCAAAATCGACGAGCATCGGCACGACGGAGGAGGTGCAATCGATATGGGCCACCGGCTCTCGAAGATCGTCACGCGGACCGGCGACGCCGGCACGACTGGCCTCGGCGACGGCTCGCGCGTAGCCAAGGACAGCCCGCGAATCGCTGCGATCGGCGCCGTCGACGAGTTGAACGCGTTCGTCGGGCTGCTCTCCGTCGAGGCGCTGCCCGCGGCCACGGCCACCCTCCTCTCCGAAATTCAGCACAAACTGTTCGACCTCGGCGGCGAGCTGTCGATCCCCGGACACGTGGCGATCGCTGAAGCGGACGTTGTGCGGCTCGAAGATGCGGTCGAATCGCTCAATGCCGACCTGCCGCGGCTCAAGGAATTCGTGCTTCCGGGCGGCACGCGCCCGGCCGCGCTCGCCCACGTCGCCCGCACGGTCTGCCGGCGCGCCGAGCGCGCAGTGGTCGCCCTCGCCGCCGCGGAGCCGGTGACCCAGCCGTCGCGCAAGTACCTGAACCGTCTTTCCGACCTTTTCTTCGTGCTCGCGCGCGTGCTCAATCGCGACGCCGGAGTCTCCGACGTGATGTGGCGCCACGAGCGCGGACGCTGACTCCTACGCCCGCGGCTTCAGCGCGTAACCGTCGGCGCGATCCTCGATCTCCCAGCCGGCCGCACGCAGCGCGTCGCGAAGGCGGTCCGACTCGGCCCATTGCTTCGCGCGTCGCGCCGCGGCGCGCTGCCGCGCGAGCGCCTCGATCGCGGGTGGAATGACGACCTTCGCGGGGCGCCACGAGGCGAGCGTGAGGCCCAGCACGTCGTCGAACCTCGCGAGCGTCGCACGCTTCACCGGCAGGGTGAGATCGCCGCGCAGCACGTCCCACGCGACGGCGAGCGCTCGCGGGAAGTTGAGATCGTCGTTGATCGCCGCGGTGAAACGTTCCAGTGCCGCCGGATCAGGTGACGCTTCAGTATCCTGCGACGCGTCCGGAGCCGGCCCAAGCGCATGAAAGCCGCTTCGCAGGCGCGCGAGCCCGGTCGCCGCCGCATCGAGCGCCTCCCAGGTGAAGTTCAACTGGCTGCGGTAATGTCCGGTCAGGCACAGATAGCGGAACGCGAGCGGATCGACGCCGCGTTCGACGATCGCGCCGACGCGAAGGAACACGCCTGCCGACTTGGCCATCTTCGCGTCGTTCTGCAGCAGGAAGTAGCCGTGCATCCAGAAGTTGGCGAGGCGCGTGCCCGCGCGCGCCTCGGTCTGCGCGATCTCGTTCGTATGGTGGACCGGAATGTGGTCTTCGCCGCCGCAGTGGATGTCGAACCAGTCGCCGAGATACTCGCGCGCCATCGCCGAGCACTCGATGTGCCAGCCCGGGAAGCCACGCCCCCACGGGCTCTCCCACTCCATCTGGCGCTGGCTGCCCGCCGGCGAGAATTTCCACAGCGCGAAGTCGGTCGCCGAGCGCTTGTCGCCTGGATCGACGCGGCGACCGGCTTCGAGGCCCGCTCGATCGAGCCGCGCAAGGTAGCCGTAGTCGGGCTGCTTCGACGTGTCGAAGTAGATGCCGTCCGCGGTGCGATAGGTGTAGCCGCGGCGCTCGAGCTCGGCGACGAACTCGATCTGGGCGCCGATGTGATCGGTCGCGCGCGGCATCACGTCGGGAGGATCGATCGCGAGCGCGCGCATGTCGTCGACGAACGCCTGCGTGTAGAGCGCCGCGATCTCCCACGCGCTTCGCCCGGTGCGCCGCGCGCCCTTCTCCATCTTGTCTTCGCCGGTGTCGGCATCGGACGTGAGGTGTCCGACGTCGGTGATGTTCATCACGTGCCGGACGCGATAGCCGTTCCAGCGCAGCACGCGCTTCAAGCCGTCCTCGAACAGGAAGGTCCTGAAGTTGCCGATGTGCTGGTAGTCGTAGACCGTCGGTCCACAGGTATAGAGGCGGACCGGCCCCGCCGGGTCGAGCGGCGCGAACTCGCGAAGGCTCCGCGTGTAGTTGTCGTAAAGGACGAGGGGGACGGACACGGTCGGCACGGCGGTCGGCGCGGGGAAACGAAGGAATTTAGCACGGTGTGCAGGGTAGAATGCGCTGCCGCATGCGACCGGCCACGTGATCAGTCGCCGCGGCGCTTTCGACTCGAGACCCTTGTCCATCACGCTCTCCCGCGCCGTCGTCGCCGCGCTCGCCATCGTCATGGCGCTCGTGTGGTTCGCCAACCTCGGCGAGCGGCGACTGCAGCATCCCGACGAGGGCCGCTACGCGGAGATCGCGCGCGAGATGACGGTGACCGGCGATTGGGTCACGCCGCGTCTTGACGGCATCAAGTATTTCGAGAAGCCGCCGCTGCAGTACTGGCTGACCGCAGCGACCTTCGACGCCTTCGGCATCAGCGACGGAAGCGCACGCCTTTCCACGGCGATCGCCGGCCTCCTCACGGTGCTCGTGGTCGGAGTGACCGGCGCGATGATCGCAACACCATCGGCCGGCCTCCTCGCCGGCGCCGTGCTCGCGAGCTCGGTCTGGCACTTCGGTATCGCGCACATCCTGACGCTCGACGCGATGCTCTCCTTCTGGCTCGCGGTCGCGCTCTGCGCGTTCCTGCTCGCGCAGCGCGCATCGCTCTCCCGGCGGGCATGCGCGGGCTGGATGCTCGTCGCGTGGGCGGCGGCTGCGCTCGGCGTGCTCACCAAGGGCCCCGTCGCGCTCGCGATCCCGGCCTGCGCGCTGATCGTGTATTCGCTCGCGACGCGCGATTTCGGCCCGTGGCGCCGCCTTCATCTCGGCAAGGGGCTCGTCCTCCTGCTCGCGATCGCCGCACCGTGGTTCGTCGTCGTCTCGATGCGTAACCCAGAGTTTCCGCGCTTCTTCTTCATTCACGAGCACGTCGAGCGCTTCCTCACGACGAAGCTCCATCGTCCGGGGCCGTGGTGGTACTTCCTGCCGATGGTCGTCGTCGGGATGCTTCCGTGGACCGGAGTTCTCTTTGCGCGCGTCCGCGCGGCGTGGCGCGACGGCGCGACCGGCCATGGCGCGGTCGGTATCGGCTCGGTTGGCAACGGCATGGTCGGCGGCAGCGCGTTCGCGTGGCCGCGCTTCTGCCTCGCGTGGGCGGCGTTCGTCCTCGTCTTCTTCAGTATCTCGGGCTCGAAGCTGCCGTCCTACATCCTGCCGATGTTCCCGGCGCTCGCGCTGGTGCTGGGCTGGCAGCTCGCGCTGATGCCGGGCCGCGCGCTCGCGTGGCTCGCACTCTTTCTCGTCGCGAGCACGCTCGCGCTGTGGATCGCGGCACTCGTCGGGTACCCCCACCTCGCAGCGCAGCTTGGCGACGCAAGGACGCCACGCGCGCTCTACGTGGCGCTCGGGCCGTGGGTCGAGCTCGGCCTCGGCATCGCCACCGGCGGGTACGCGCTCGGCGCGTTCCTGCTCTGGCGCGACCGCGATGCGGGGCGCGGGCTCGGCGCCGCGCTGCATGGACCCGGCTCGACGTCGTCGCCGGTCGCGTCACCGCCCCGGATGCTTGGGATCGCCGTGATCGCGATCGCGACGATGCTCGCGATGCAGGCGTTCTTCCAGGGCTCCGACGTGTTCCGCGCGACGCGGTCGGCAGCCGATCTCGTCGCAACGCTGGAAAAGCGCGCCGATCCTCCGTACGATCGCAGCGCGCCCTTCTACCAGGTACGCATGTACGACCAGACATTGCCGTTCTACCTCCGGCGCACGACCACGGTCGTCGCGTGGCGCGACGAGCTCGGCCCGGGCATCGACCTCGAGCCGTCGCTCGCGATCGCGTCGGTCGACACATGGGCGTCGCGCTGGCGCGCGCTTTCGCAGGGTTACGCGCTGATGTCGCCCGACACGTGGGCGAAACTCAACGCCGAACACCTGCCGATGACCGTCGTCGCACGCGACTCGCGGCGCGTGATGGTCGAACGCCGCGGCACGAGCTCCGGGCACTGACGCGCTGCGATGGGTGCGACCGCCTTCCTCTTCCTGATCGCCGGTGTGCTCCTGAACGCCGCGGCGCAGCTCCTGCTGAAGGCGGGGACGAACCACCTCGGCGTACTCACGCTCGACGCCGATAACTGGACGCGCACCTTCGCGCGCATGGCGACCGAGGGCCACTTCATCGGCGGCGCGGCGCTCTACGTGGTGAGCCTCGTCGTGTGGATCCTCGGGCTCTCCCGCGTGCCCGTGTCGATCGCCTACCCGATGCTCTCGCTCGGCTACATCGTCAATGCGATCGCCGCGCATTTCCTGCTCGGCGAATCGGTGTCGCTGCAGCGCTGGCTCGGTATCGGCGTCATCATCGCCGGCGTGTGGCTGGTGGCGCGGAGCTGAGATGACCGCCACCGCACCGCTCAAGTTCGCGAGCCCGCTGCTCGACGAGGCGACCGTCGCGGCAGCCGCCGACGTCCTGCGCTCGGGACACATCACGAGCGGGCCGTGGGTCGAGCGCTTCGAGGTAGCACTCTCGGCGCATTGCGACGGGCGCCCGGTGCGCGTGCTGACCTCGGCGACGGCTGCGGTCGAAGTGGCGCTGCAGCTCGCGGGCATCGGTTCCGGCGACGAAGTGATCACCTGCGCGCAGAGCTTCTTCACTGTGCTCAACATGATCGCCAGGGTCGGTGCGACGCCGGTCTTCGTCGACTGCGTGCCGGTGACGCGCAACATCGACCTCGATCAGGTCGAAGCGAAGATCGGGCCGCGCACCCGCGCGATCATTCCCACCCACTGGCCGGGATCGCTCGCCGACCTCGATGCGCTGTACGCACTGGCGAAGCGCCACAACCTGCGCGTGATCGAGGATGCGGCGCTCGTGCTCGGATCGCGCTACCGCGGCCGCGCGGTCGGCGCGATCGGCGACCTCGTCACGTTCAGCTTCCACCCGAACAAGAACATCACGACGATCGAGGGCGGCGCGATCGTCTGCAACGATACCGCCGAGGCGCGAAGGATCGAGACGCTGCGCTTCCATGGCATCGAGCGCCTCGCCGACGGCACGCGCGACGTCGCGTTTCCCGGTGGCAAGTTCAACCTCTCCGATGTCAGCGCGCGCATCGGTCTCGCGCAGCTCGAGCGCCTTCCCGCCTTCCTCGCGACGCGGCGGAGCCTCGTGATGCGCTATTTCGAGCGCTTCGCGACCGACCCCGCCTGCGAGCTTCCGCTGCGCCCGGTCGACGGCGACGGACAGTCGTGGAACATGTTCTGCGTGCTGCTGCCGCTCGAGCAATTGACGATCACGCGCAAGGAGTTCCGCGATGCGCTCGCCGCGCGCGGGATCATGACCGGCATGTCCTACGAAGCGCTGCACCTCTCGACACTCGGCCGCCGCTACGGCTATCGCGAGGGCGACCTTCCCGAAACCGAGCGTATCGCGGCGGCGACGGTGACGCTGCCGCTGCACGCGGCGATGACGACGGTCGACGTCGATCGCGTGTGCGACGCCTGCGCCGAGGTCGTGGCACAGAACCGCCGAGGCGGGCGATGACGGCCCCCCAGGTCTCGGTCGTCATTCCGGTCTACAACGAGGAAGACGGCCTACCGTCGCTCTTCGCGCGCCTCTACCCGGCGCTCGACGCGCTCGGCGTCCCCTACGAGGTGATCTTCGTCAACGACGGCAGCCGCGACCGGTCGGCGGCGCTCCTCGCCGACCAGTTCGCCGCGCGGCCCGACGTGACGCGCGTCATCCTCTTCAACGCGAACTTCGGGCAGCACCTCGCGATCATCGCCGGCTTCGACCGGGTGCGCGGCCGGCGCGTCGTCACGCTCGACGCCGATCTGCAGAATCCGCCCGAGGAGATCGCGAAGCTGCTCGCGGCGATGGACACGGGCGCCGACTACGTCGGCGGCGTGCGCAGAAAGCGCGAGGATCACTGGTGGCGACGCGTCGCGTCGCGCATGATGAACCGATTGCGCCAGCGGATCACGCGCATCCGCATGACCGACCAGGGCTGCATGCTGCGCGCCTACAGTCGCGAGATCGTCGACGCGGTCGCCGCCGCGCGCGAGGTCAGCGTCTACATTCCGGCGCTCGCCTACACATTCGCCCACCACCCGGTCGAGGTCGACGTCGAGCACGCCGAGCGCGTCGCCGGCGAATCGAAGTACTCGCTCTACCGGCTGATCAGGCTCAACTTCGATCTCGTGACCGGTTTCTCGCTGGTGCCGCTGCAGATGTTCTCGGTACTCGGTATCGTTGTTGCGCTGATCTCGGTGATCCTGTACGCGATCGTCATCGTCGAGCGAACGATCATCGGCGGATTCCTCGAAGGCTTGCGCGCGCTGTGGGACCGCGACATCCTCGCGTTCTTCCTGATCGGCTGGACGATGTTCGGCGTGGGACTCCTCGGCGAATACGTCGGGCGCATCTACCAGCAGGTGCGCACGCGACCGAGCTACGTGATCCGCGCCGTGCTCGAGCGCGACGTGGACGAGACGCCCACGCCGCTTCCTGCCGCCGTGGCGGACGCGCAACGGGTGCCATCGAGGTGACGCGCGCTGTCGTCTTCGCCTATCACGACGTCGGCGCGCGGTGCCTGCGTGTCCTGCGCGCCCACGATATCGACGTTCCGCTCGTCGTCACGCACGACGACAATCCTGCCGAGACGCTCTGGTTCGAGCGCGTCGCCGACATCGCCGACGACCTCGGTCTCACGCACGCCGCCCCGGCCGATGCGAACGACCCGGCGTTCGTCGCGCAGGTGGCGGCCCTCGCGCCCGATTTCATCTTCAGCTTCTACTACCGCAGGATGCTCTCCGCGAAGCTCCTCGCGGTCGCGCCGCGCGGAGCGCTCAACATGCACGGCTCGCTCCTTCCGCAGTACCGCGGCCGCGCTCCGGTCAACTGGGCGGTGCTTAACGGCGAGCGCCGCACCGGTGCGACGCTGCACTACATGGCCGCGAAGCCCGACGCCGGCGACATCGTCGCCCAGCAGGCGGTGCCGATCCTCCCTGACGACACCGCGCGCGAGGTCTTCGACAAGGTGACCGTCGCGGCCGAGATCTGTCTCGATGCGGTGCTCCCCGCGCTCATCGCCGGCACAGCGCCGCGTCGTGCGAACGACATCGAGCACGGGTCGTACTACGGCGGGCGTCGTCCCGAGGACGGGCGCATCGACTGGTCGCGCGACGCGCGCTCGATCCACAACCTCGTGCGCGCCGTGGCGCCGCCGTATCCGGGCGCCTTCACAACCGTGGCGGGCCGGCCGGCCCGCGTGCTGCGAACGAGACTTTCCGCCGAGGGTGCAGTCTGGAAGCCGGGCACGCCGGCGACGCTCGCGATCGACGGCGGCGCGATGATCGCCACCTGCGGCGACGGAACGCTCCTTCGCATCGACGTCCTCGAAGTCGAGTCGGAGCTCCAGTCGCCCGACGCGCTCGCGCGCCGATGGGGTCAGGTCTTGCCTCTTGCCTGAACACCGGGGACGTGTCCCG
>DASVGI010000069.1:0-15941 GCA_036379595.1 Casimicrobiaceae bacterium
GAGCGGCGCCGCTTCCGAATCGCCCCCCGCCGCGATCGCGAGGATCTGCGCGCCGAGGCCGATCCCCACGACGGGCACGCCGTGTTCGAGGCAGTGGCGCGCGAGTTGAACCTCGCGCTCGAGCGTCGGGAGGTCGCGCGTTCCGGCAGTCCCCCATGGCCCGCCGCCGAGCAGGATCAGGCCATCCTTCACCGTCACCGGCATCGGCAGTCCGCCGCGTTCGGCAAACGGCCGGTAGTAGCGAAAACGGATGCCGCGGCCTTCGAGATGATCCTCGATCAGGCCGAGGTACTCGGCCGACGTGTGCTGGGCGACGTGGATCAGCTTCACGTGTGCGGCGTGACGTGGATGGGCTTCACGGCCGCGCGCCGGGTGCGGACGTCTCCGCGTCGGGGGGGCACGCGGATTCGATCGCGGCAACGATCACCTGCGCGAAATCATCCGGAGCGACGCTCAGGAGCCCCGGCTTCGCGCTCTCGAAGAACGCGCGCACGGTGTCGCGCACGTCGGCCGCCGCGGTGCCGCGCAGCGCGGCCTCGAGGTCGAGCACGGTGCGCGGCGGCGCGACGAAGAAATCGCCGGTCAGCAGCACTTCGCGCACGCGCGCGAGCCCTGCACCTTCCAGGCGAACCCAGGCGGTGATCGTGCCGCCGGGACCGGTGCGTGTCGCCGACAGCACGCGTGCGCCGGCCGAGGTCGCGCCTGCCGGCGTCGCGCTCCCGGCAGTGAGCCCGTCGCCGCCACTCGCCGCCGGATCGTCGATCGATTCGACGAACGCGTCGGTGCCGATCTCCTCGTCGTGGTAGCGCTGCGCGAGCGCTTCCTCCTCATTGGTGATCGCGCCGACGACCGCGGTGATGCCGAGCTTCTCGGTGAAGCCGCTGATGAGCGCCGCGCGAATCTCGGCGAGCGGCGGTGCGACGCCCAGGAGCTCCTTCAGCGTCACCACGCGCTGCGCCGCCGAGTCGAGGCTCCTCCGGGCGAGCTTCGCCTCGGGGACGTTGAGCGCTGCGAGCATCCGCTGCGCATCCATGTCGACGAGCACCGTCCCCTGGTAGAAGAGCGTGTCGCCGTCGAAGAAGCCTCCCGTACCCGAGAGCTTGCGCCCGCCGACCTCGATGTCGTTGCGCGGGCGGTAGCGGGCGTCGACGCCGAGCTTCGAGAGGCCCGCCGCCGCCGCTTCGCAGATCGCCCGCGCGAGCTCGGAAAGCGACGGGATCGGCAGCGTCGCGCGGTCGAAGACGAGCGACCAGCCGAGCTGGCCTTCGTCGAACCAGAGCGCGCCGCCTCCGGTGATCCTGCGCACCATCTCGATGCCGTTCGCGCGGCACCAGGCGACGCGCACCTCGTGCGACAGCGCCTGGTGGCGTCCGACCAGCACCGTCGGAGGAAAACGAAGAAAGCGGATCGTGTCCGGAATCGCGTGCGCCTTGTGCAGATCGATCATTGCCTGGTCGAAGGCGATCTGCGTGCGGCCCGGTCGCAGCCCGGTGTCGATGACCCGAAACGGGCGCGCGCCGGGCGTCGGGTCTGGCGCCGGCGGCACGCGATCAGTCCGCAGCGGTGGTCTTCGCTGCTGCGTTTGCCGCCGCCGCTGCGGATGCGGTACGCGCCGCGGGTGCGGAATCGGCGTGCGCCGTCCGCTGCGGCACGATGCGAAGCTGCTTGCGGATCTTGCGAAGATCGTTGCCGTTCGGCGCGAACGGATAGCTCGCGATGTCGGACGGCGGCGAATCGCCATACGGGCGGTCGCAGGCGGAGACGTCGTCGGCGAACTTCCCCGGACAGCCCGACGTGCGGAACGCGACGCCGCGATCGATCACGTCGTCGAGCTCGCCCGTCGGAAGACCGAAGTCGATCACGCGGCCCTCGTCGTCGAAGCGCATCTGGTCGACGCGCACGCCGCCGTAATCGATCAGATAGCGGCCAAGCTGCACGCGCCGCCACTGGTCGCGCGGCGTCGCGGGCAGGTGATCCATCAGCGAGCCCTGCTCGGGGAAGAAGCAGAACATGTGGCTGTGACCGCCGAGGTCCACGAGCTGCTGGACGAGCGACAGCACGTCGTGCTCGGTCTCGCCCATGCCGACGATGATGTGCGCGCCGAAGTGCTGCGGGCCGAACACGTCGCGCGCGTGGTGCAGGATCTCCCAGTACTTCGCCCAGCTGTGCGGCGATTGCACGCCGCGCCCGCGCGTGCGATCGAAGAGCTCGGGCGTCGCCGCGTCGAGTGCGACGGTGAAGATGTCGGCGCCGAGCTCTCGCAGCCGCACCACGTCTTCGCGCTCCATCGTCGTCGGATTGGAGAGAATCGACACCGGCACCGTCGACGGATCGACGCGTGCCGTCCACGCTTTCAGCACCGAGACCGTGTCGACGTCGGAGCGCGGATGCGTGATCATCGAGATGCACATCCGATGGAACGGCGTCTTGCTGCCGTCCTTCGCGACGATGTCGACCACCTGCGCGAGCGGCACCGCGGGCCAGTCGACGCGGATGAAGTTGCGGTCGGCGTAGTCGCGCTCGGCCTCGCGGTGACGCGCGAGCCCGCAGTAGGCGCAGTTGGCGCGGCATCCCTCCGGATAGGTGAGGAGGAGATTGAGGCAGCGCGTGCAGCCGCAGCGATGCATGCGTCCCGCCATGATGCCCAGCGTGATCGCGGCGGCGGTCGACAGCTGGACGTACTCGGGCGAGCGCATGAACGGCGTCAGCACGTTGTTGTTCGGCAGGTACACGCCCTGCGGCGGCACGTGGTTGGCGATGACGCGCGCACCGTTGCGCGCCTCCTTCGGTGGACGCGCGGGTGCGCGCGGCTGCATCAGGTCCCACGGGTTGTGGTCGAGGGCCTTCGCTCCGTCGGGCAGCACGGGCACCGCGGCAGTGGGATCGGCGACGGCGGTTTCGGGTCGGTAGCAGCTCATGTCAATCTCCTCGCATCGTCATTCTCGTTCGCCGTACTGCGTGACCATCGCGTTCTTCCACGATCACGCCGCCCAGTATTCCGGATACGCAACCCATCCGCGCCGCAGTGCCGCGGGGGCGGGCACGCTCGCGCTCTTCATCGCTTCGGCGAGCTCGTCGCGGCGGCGCACCGCGCGCGCGAGCGCCGCGCCGAAGAGCGCGTCGAGCTCGTCCTCGTAGTTGGCGAGCACGTCCGGATGGCCGCGAACGGCCTCGACCGCAAACTCCCCCGCGAGCGTACCCGAATGCACGGCTGCCGCGATGCCGGCGCCGGTGACCGGGTTCGCGAGCCCGGCGGCGTCGCCGGCGAGGAGCACCTGCACGCGCCCGAGCGTCCCGGTCGGCTTGAGCACGCCACCGACCGGAATCGCGCCGCCCGTGACGGCGAGCACTTCGCGTCCGACGCGCCCCGACGCGACGAGCTCGTCGACGAGTGCGGCGACGATGTCCTTCAGCATGCCGCGGTGAACCGGGTCGACTCCGGCGCCGACGTTCGCGACGTCGCGCTTCGGGAAGAGCCAGCCATAGCCACCGGGAATGCCCGCCGACAGATAGATGTCGGTCGCGTCGTGCGCGCGCAGGAGCGGCACGGTGACCTGCCGCGTCTCGACGAGGCGCCGGTTGACGCTCCCGATCGCGCGGCCGACCATCGAGCGCGGGCCGTCTGCGCCGATCAGCACGTGAGCGCGCAGTAGCACGCCGTCGGAAAGCGTGACGGTCCCATCGTCAGCAACCGCGCGCGCGGTGATTCCGAAGCGGCAATTGGCGCCTGCTGCGACGGCCTCCGCGACGAGCCCGGCGTCGAACGCGGCGCGATCGAGCATCTGTCCGGGAAACGGGTCGGTGAGATCGGGCGTCCCGGCCTCGATGCGCGTCTCCATCGCGCGGATCGACTGCTGCACCGAGTCGGCGAGGGCGCGCACGTTCGAGCCGATCAGCGCCGGAACGAATTCGGCGCATTGCACCGGCACGCCGGCGCGGCGGCGCCGGTCGACGGCAACGACAGCGAGGCCGGCGCGCGCCGCGGCAGCGGAAGCGCGCGCACCGGCCGGGCCGAGACCGATGCAAAGAACATCGACCAGCGGGGGCAGCGGTCGCGTCACGCGACGGCGCCCACCGGGCGCGGAAAGAGCTTGATCGTGCGCCCCGTCTTGATCGAGCAGCACGCGTGCTCCTGGACTGCGGGGCGGCCGATCGCGTGCGCGACGGCGAGCGTGCCTTCGGCCGGAAACGCGATGCCATCGAGGCCCGCTGCGACCGCATAGGCGTCGGTGACGTGCCGGTGCATCCCCGGAGGCCGCGCGCAGCCGAGCAGCACCGCTCGATCCGGGATGCGCCGGCGCGCTTCGAGGAAGATGCGCCCGACCTCGGACGTATCGGGAGTTCGGAACGTCCCCGCCTTCGCGTAGAACGGCATGATGACGACGAGCACCAGCGAATGCACCGGATGGCGTGCGACGATGTCGAGCGCATTCGCCTCGCCGAGAATACGGCCGTAGTGGAGGCCGATGACGATGTGCGGAACGATCTCCATCCGCGTCGCGCAAAGCGCTTCGAGCGTCGCCTCGAAATCGGCGACCGGCCGGTCGAGGTGATAGACGTCGCGGATCGTCTCCTCTGCGCCGATGACGTCCATCATCGCGGTGTCGACGCCCGCGGCTTCCATCCCGCGGGCGCGCTCGGCCGAGAGGAGCGCCGAGTGGATCGCGACCTTGAGCTCGGGATGGTCGCGCTTCAAATGCTCGATCACCGGGAAGAAGCGCTCGTAGGCGATCTCGTTGCGGCGGTTCGAGCCTCCCGAGAGGAGGAATCCCTGCAGCCCCTGCGAGTCGATCATCTCGCGCACCTTGCGATCGAGCATCGTCGGATTGGTCGCCGGAATCATCGGCTCGAGAATCTTCGCCTGGCAGTGGTCGCACATGAGGCCGCACGCGCCGGCGGTGACCGAGAAGGCGGGGAACGCATTCTTCCCGCAGCCGTTCAAGTCGCAGCTCGAATAGGCCTTGAACGTCGGCGTCGAAAAGCGGATCTCGCGGCCGCGCACCGACTCCGCGCCGCGCTCGAAGTCGTCGATGAGCGCGGTGTCGAGCGGCGCGTCCTCGAGCTCCTCGACGGCGGCGATTGCATCGGACCAGCTCATCCGGTTGTCTCCTCGCTCAGTTTACGGATTCAGCTTACGGAGAGCGCCGCGGCGCAGGCGAGCGCGTCGTCGCGAAGCGCGATCACGGCGTCACGCACGGCTCCTCGCGTCGGCACGTCGGCAAGCGTTGTCAGCCACTCGGGCTTCACGTCTTCGTCGTCGACGAGGTCGCAGCGAAGCTCGCGCAGAATCGCGCTCGCCGCGATGGGTAGCGACGCGGGGATGGCGCGTCCCGAGAGTCGGCCCCAAAGACCTGTCCAGTAGCGCGTCAGCGTCCATGGGTTGTAACCGCCGCCGCCCAGCACGACCGCGTGCGGCGCGAGCGCGACGAGACGCACGACGGCGTCCCACAACGCGACGTTGGTGAGCGCCATCGTGGTCAGCGGATCGCCGGCGAGCGCATCGCCGCCGCAGGTGATCACGACGGCTTCGGGCCGGGCTTCGGTCACGCGCGGCAGCACGACGTCGTCGACGAGCAGCGCGAACTCGCTGTCGTTGCAGCCTGGCGGAACCGGCAGGTTGCACGCCCGGCCCGCGCGCGTATCGGTGACGGCGCCGGTGTGCGGCCAGCGTCCCGCCTCGTGAACCGAGATCGTGACGACGCGCGGATCGGCGGCGAACGCGTCCTCGACGCCGTCGCCGTGATGCGCGTCGAGGTCGACGTAGGCGATGCGCGCGATCCCGGCATCGAGGAGGCGCAGGATCGCGAACACCGGGTCGTTGAAATAGCAGAAGCCGCTCGCGCGATCGCGCCGGCCGTGGTGGGTCCCGCCGGCGGGGTGGTAGGCGACGTAGCCGTCGAGTGCGAGCTCGGCGGCGCGGATCGATCCGCCGACCGAGGTCGCCGCGCGCTCGAAGACGCCCGGAAAGATCGGGTTCTCCATCGTGCCGACGCCGTGGCGCTCGCGCATGGCCGCGTCGACCGCACCGGCGTCGCTCGCCGCGCGCAGTGCGCGCACGTACGCCGGATCGTGGAACCACGCGAGCTCCGCGTCGGTCGCGCGCGGGCTCGTCCGGTACTCACCGTCGTCGAACCAGTCGAGCGCGCGGGCGAGGTCGACCACCGTCTCGACGCGCGGGATCGCGAGCGGATGCATCTTCCCGTACGCGGGACGCCGGTAGACGTCGTGCCCGATGAATACCGCGCGTCGCCGGGGCGCCCCGGTCGGCACGTCACTTCTTCCGCAGGAAGAAGGTGAATTCCTTGTTGGACGTCGACTGCTCGACCAGCGCATTGCCGGTCTGCTTGGAGAACGCCTCGAAATCCTTGGTCGAGCCGGGGTCGGTGGCGACGATCCGCAGCACCTGGCCGGTCGTCATGTCGCCCAGCGCCTTCTTGGCGCGAAGAATCGGCAACGGGCAGTTGAGCCCGCGCGCGTCGAGATCCTTGTCGAACTCCATGTTCTTCCTCCTGACGGTAGACCGGGCGCGCCGACGAATCGCAGCGGCCGACCCGCGCGGAAGCGACGGCTATCCGCGACCGGTCGGGACCGGATATTAGAAATGTCGAATATATTACGCCGGGGTGTCAAGCCCCGTGCGCCTGGGGGTCAAGCCCCGGCGCTTGCGCGTTGCCGGGTCCCGGGCGCCTTGCCGTCGAGGTGATCGGCGACGAGCTCGAGGAGGCTCCCCATGCCGCGTTTCCAGCCGAAATGGGCCTGGCCATCGTCGAAGCTCTGCCGGCAATTGCTGCAGCTCGTCACCATCGCGTCGGCGCCGGTTGCATCGAGCTGCGCCATCTTGATGCCGAACGCCTGGTAGCGGATTTCGTCGGCGCGATGGTTCGCGATCACGCCACCGCCGCCGCCACAGCAGAAGTTGAGGTCGCCCGAATCCTTCGTCTCGCGAAGCTCGACGCCGAGCGCGGCGAGCACGTCGCGCGGCGCCTGCGTCGCACCGCCTCGACGCGAGACCTGGCACGGATCGTGGAATGCCATCGATCCCGACGCGGGCCGCACCCTGATCCTTCCGTTCGCGAGATTCTCGGCGAGGAACTCGGAGATGTGCAGCACCCGGAACGGCAGCGCCCGTCCGAGCATGTTCGCGCCCTGCCAGCGCAGCGCCGAGTAGGCGTGGCCGCATTCGGGCACGACGACGATCTTCGCCGCGCAGGCGATCGCGGCATCGATGATCTTCATCGTCATCCGCCGCTGCCAGTCGGCATTGCCGGCGAGCATGCCGAAGTTGGTTGCCTCGTATCCGGACGACGAGATCGTCCACGAGTAGCCCGCGTGGTCCATCACCCGCGCCGTCGCGACGAGCGACAGCGGATACTTCATGATCTCGATCGACGAGAACGTGACGAGGACGTCTGCGCGCGGCAGGTCGACGTTGAAGGCGACCTCGTGCTCGTCGGCGAGCCACTCGAGGCGCTCTTTCAGCACCGCGGGCGTCGCGCCGAGCGGACTGCCTTCGCGCGCCGCGCGCTCGGACACCGCCCACAGCTCGTGCGGCACCAGCCCCGCTTTCGCCATGCCGTGGCGGGCGAGCCCGACGAGGCTCGCGATGTCGATGCCCATCGGGCAGGCGAGCGTGCAGCGCCCGCACATCGTGCACGAATCGTAGACGAGCTCCTGCCAGGTCTCGAGCTCGTCGACGGTGACTTTCGAGCGCAGGCCGAGCGCGCGGTAGAGCCACGAAAACGGCCCGGCCTCGCGGCGGTAGGCCTGCGCGAACGGCTCGAGCTTCCAGGTGGGCGTGTACTTCGCCTCGCCGGTGGCGAGATAGAACGGGCACGCTTCGGCGCAGTTGCCGCAGTGAATGCAGGCTTCGAGCCACGTCGCGACGTCGCGGCCGTAATCGCGCGTGAACGCCGACAGCGCGGACGCGATGCGGTCGGCGTCGCTGCGCTCGCCCTGCACGTCGTAGCGCACCGCGGGCTTCTTCACCGCGAGCCTGGGGCTCTCGAGGTCGAGCGGATGACCGAGGTCCGCGGGTTTCGGTGACGCGCGTTCGTCGAGCGGGCTCATGGGCTCGTCCCCTTGCGCGCGAACTCGGCGCCGGTCACGCCGCGCGACACGAACGCCATGAACGCGTGCGAGAGCTTGCCGAACGGAAGCCAGACGAGCAGGAGCTCGACCGAGAGCAGGTGGGCGGCGAGCGGCCCGGGATAGAGCGTCCGATGCGGGTAGGTCGCGTCGAGCGGGAGCGTCAACGCGGCCATTCCGGTCACGACCGGAAGCAGCGTGATCGCCCAGCTCGCGTAGTCGTCGAAGCCCGAGATGAGCCGCAGCACCGGCGACGTCAGCCTCGCCATCAGCGCATAGCCCATGCCGACGAACACCGCGGCCGTCGCCAGCACGAACATCCAGCCGGGCACCGCGGGCCAGGTGAGCCCGGTGTAGTGCGCAAGGAACCTGATGTGCGGAGCGAAACCGAAGAAGACGATCGCGAGGCCGATGTGATACGCGTACGCATGCAGCGTCCCCGGCAGCGTGCGCTCGCGGATCGACGCCGGATGCCACATCTTGGAGACGATCGCGTTGAGCGCGCCGCGCGCGGTATGCGTCGAGCGCGGCGCCGAGAGGTCGCGCCGCGGCGGCCGCAGCACGAGGTGAAGGAGCCGCCACGCGGAGCCGATGACGAACACCGACACCGCGAAGGCGAGGCCAGGGCCGCGGGCGAACTGAAGGAGCGTCATCGAGTTCATGGCGGTCGATTCTGCTACCGGCCGACGTGCGCACGTTGATCGCAGTCAAGGTTTGGATCCGGCTGCAACCGTGCGGCTGCAGGTCTGCGCGGGCGCTGCAGCGACGCGCACGAGCTTGACGCCGGTCAACACGGCGGGGTGCGCCCGGGCCGATGATGGGTCGTGCGGTTCGATCGGTCAGCCATGCTTTGCGGCGATCGCGACGGCATCGTGAAACGATCTGGAGGCGGAACATGAAGGTCAGGCAATGGGCAGTGGCGGCCGCGCTTGGAGCAGCGGTCGGTGCAGCGATCGGTGCGGGCGTCGCGCTTGCGCAACCGGCAACCGGGCCGGGCCCCGGTCCCGGAATGATGAGCGGCTGGGGCGGTCCCGGAGGAGCGTGGGGCGGTCCCGGCGGAGCATGGGGCGGCGGGCCGCGTGGAATGCGCGGCTGGGGCGGCGGACCGGGAATGATGGGCGGCTACGGTGGTCCGGGAATGATGGGCGGCTATGGCGGATTCGGAATGATGGGCGGCTACGGTGGGCCCCGGCTCGGCCCGGCGCTCTGGCAGCTCGATCTCACCGCCGACCAGCAGCAGAAGATCGGCGCGATCCGCGAGGACACGCGGCGCAGGAACTGGGACACGATGGGGGCCCTTCACGCCGAGCGCTATCGACTCGCAAGCCTTTATCGCGCCGACCCGTCCGATCCCGACGCGATCGCCGCCGAGCTGAAGAAGATCGACGAGTTGCGCACGACGCTCGTCAAGGCGCGCGTAGAGGCCGACAACAAGATTCGCGCGCTGCTGACCCCCGAGCAGCGCGAGAAGCTGCGCACCTACACGTCGGGCTGGTCCGACGACGACGCCGACGACTAGCGTCAGGCTTTCGCGAGCGTCGCGAGCGCGTCGCGGTCGATGATCCGGATGCGCTCGCGCGCGAGGTCGACCCAGCCCTTGTCCTCGAACGCGCGCAGGAGGCGGCTCACGATCTCGCGCACGCTGCCGAGCTCGTCGGCGAGCGATTGGTGCGTCGCGCGCACCGGATCGCCTTTCGCGAGGAGGAGTGCTGCGAGGCGCTGGTCGAGCTTCTGGTAGGCGATCGCTTCGACGAGCTCGAGCAGCGCCGCGAGGCGCTCGCCGAAGAGCTCGAGCACGTGGTTGCGGAACACGGCGTCGCCCGCGATCAGCGCGTGGAAGTCGCTCGCCGGGACGACGAGGAGCTCGACGTCGGTCTCGGCGATTCCGCTTGCCGTGTAATCGGCGTGACCGAGCAGGCAGCTTCCGGACAAGAGGCAGCTTTCGCCTGGCCGCACCCGATAGAGCTGCAGCTCGCGGCCGTTCGGATAGCGCTGCAGGACCTTGAGCGTCCCGGCGAGGATCAGCGGGAAGCCCGCGCACGGAGTATGTGCGTCGAAGACGACCGTGCCCGCCGGGGCCTTGCGGTAGATGCCGTGCTCGACGATCCGTGTGAGCGTCGACGGAGCCGCATCGGCCAGCGCCGGAAACAGCCGCCGCAGCGCAACGACCGTCGGTGCGGACGCCGGGACCCTCATGCTCGGCATTGTAGTCGCGCATGCGCCGCATTCGCGCGCTGTGTGATCCAGGTCACAGATTCGCCGTCTCGGGCGGCCTATCCTCGGTCGCGTCGTCAATCCAATGGTGGAGGTCGGAATGGGAGCGAACATCGGTGGTGTCGACCGCAGCGTGCGCATCGTCGCGGGGATCGTGATTCTTGCGCTCTTCTTCGTGCTCGAAGGTGCTGCTCGCTGGTGGGCGTTGATCGGGCTCGTGCCGCTCGTGACCGGGATCGCCGGCTGGTGCCCGGCCTATCGCCTGCTCGGCATCAAGACCTGCCGCGCGCGCTGAGGCGATGACGGCAGCGAGACGACTGGTGCAGCGGGGGATCGTCGCAGTGAGCCAGCCGGCACGGCGGCGGCTCGTCGCGATCGTCGCGACGTTCTTCGCGGCGGTCGCGATCGCGACACTTGCGGTCTCGACCTTCCCTGCCGCCGGGGCGCGCGCGGGGCAGGGCGCGCCCGGGGCGAATGCGGCTCAGGTGTCCCCGGTGCCGGTCGCCACCGTCGCCTACGGTGACGTCGAGCGCCGCGCGATCGCCGAAGGCGTCGTCGAGGCGGTGCGCAGCTCGACGCTCGGCGCGCAGGTCGCAGGCCGCGTGATCGCGCTCGGCGTGAAGGCCGGCGATACGGTGAAGGCCGGCGAGGTTCTGGTGCGCATCGACCCGCGCAGCGCCGCCCAGGCCGAAGCCGCGAGTCGAAGCCAGGTGCGCGAAGCGCAGGCGAACCTCGCCAATGCGCGGATGGCCTATGAGCGCAGCGAGAAGCTCGCTGCCGAGAAGTTCATCAGCCGGGCGGCGCTCGACCAGGCGCGCGCGCAGTACCTGGCGACGCAGGCGCAGACCGCAGCCGCGATCGCCAACGCGCAGGTGTCGGCCACGTCGACGAGCTACACGACGATCGTTGCACCGTACGACGGCGTCGTCGCGTCGACGGAGGTCGAGGTCGGCGACATGGCGACGCCGGGCCGGCCGCTCGTCGCGCTGTTCGACCCGAAGGCGCTGCGCGTCACGGCCACACTCGCGCAGGCGGTGCTCGCACGCGCCGACCTCGGCGCCGCGGCGATCGCAATCGAGATTCCGTCGCTTTCACGCTCGCTCGCGCCGACGCACGTGACGGTGATTCCCGTTGCCGACGTCAACACGCACACGAGCCAGGTCCGCCTCGATCTCCCTGAATCGGCGGGGCTGATGCCCGGCCAGTACGCACGCGCGGGATTCGTGATCGGTCGCGTGCGTGCTCTCGTCGTTCCCGAAGCCGCGGTGTTGCGCCGGGGAGAAGTGACGGCGGTGTACGTCATCGGCGCGAACGGCCTCGCGCAGCTTCGCCAGGTGCGCCTCGGCGAATCGGCAGGCGGCGGCATGGTCGAGGTCGTCGCCGGGCTCGAAGCCGGCGAGCGCGTGTCGCTCGAGCCGGTCAGGAGCGGCATCGAGGCGAGCTCGCCCGCGGCACGATCCTGATGCACTCCGGGCTCGGCGTCTCCGGCCGCATCGCGTCGTTCTTCCTCGGCTCGCGGCTCACTCCGCTGATCGCGCTCGTCGCGCTGCTCGCCGGCGCGTTCGCGATCTTCGTCACTCCGCGCGAGGAGGAGCCGCAGATCGACGTCACGATGGCCGACGTGCTGATCGCGTTTCCGGGCGCGTCGGCGAAGGACGTCGAGGCCCTCGTCGCGACGCCGGCCGAGCAGGTGATCTCGCAGATGCCGGGGCTCGAGCACGTCTACTCGGTGTCGAAGCCGGGCAGGGCGATCGTCACCGCGCAGTTCAAGGTCGGCGTGCCGCGCATCGTCGCGCTGGTGCGCCTCTACGACACGATCCTCTCGAACCAGGACTGGCTGCCTGCGCAGCTCGGCGTCGGGCCGCCGCTGATCAAGCCGAAAGGCATCGACGACGTTCCGATCGTCACGCTCACGTTGTGGACGCGTGACCATGCGAAGAGCGGCTACGACCTCGAGCGCGTCGCGCACGCGATCGAAGTCGAGCTGAAGCGCGTTCCGGGCACGCGCGAGGTGACGACGGTCGGCGGGCCGGGGCGCGCCGTGCGCGTGCTGCTCGACCCGGCGCGGCTCGCCGCCTACGGGCTCGCTGCGTCCGATCTGCGGCGCGCGCTGCAGGCGGCGAACGCGGTCGGCCAGTCGGGCGCAATCGACGCCGACAACCGATCGATCGTCGTCGAGACCGGCGAATTCCTGCACTCCGCCAGTGATGTCGCCTCGCTCGTCGTCGGCGCGTCGGGCGGCCGCCCGGTGTATCTGTCCGACGTCGCGCGCGTCGTCGACGGCCCGCCGCCGCCGACCCGTTACGTCTGGATCGGCGCGGGGCCCGCGGCGAGCCAGGTCAGCCTCGACGCGAAGGGCGAATTTCCCGCCGTCACCGTCGCGGTCACGAAGAAGCCCGGCGAGAACGCCGTCGACGTCGCCGATCGGCTGATCGCGCGCGTCCACGAGCTCGACAATACCGTCATCCCCGACGGCGTGCACGTTACGGTGACGCGCAACTACGGCGCGACGGCCAACGACAAGGCGGTGAAGCTGATCGAGAAGCTCATCTTCGCGACGCTGTCGGTCGTCGTGCTGGTCTTCGTGGCACTCGGCCGACGCGAGGCGGTGGTCGTCGGCGCGGCGGTGATGCTGACCCTCGCCGCGACGCTGTTCGCGTCGTGGGCGTGGGGATTCACGCTGAACCGCGTGTCGCTCTTCGCACTGATCTTCTCGATCGGGATCCTCGTCGACGACGCGATCGTTGTCGTCGAGAACATCCACCGGCATCGCGCGCTCGAGCCCAACGCGCCGCTCGCCTCGCTGATCCCGAAAGCCGTCGACGAAGTCGGCGGGCCGACGATCCTCGCAACGGCGACGGTGATCGCGGCGCTCCTGCCGATGGCGTTCGTCACCGGGCTGATGGGCCCGTACATGAGCCCGATTCCGATCAACGCGAGCATGGGGATGGTGATCTCGCTGGCGATCGCGTTCGCCGTGACGCCGTGGCTCGCGGCGAAGCTGGCGCCGGCCGCTCACGCGGCGCACCGCCCGTCGCGGCTCGACGCGCGGCTCGCGTCCGGCTTTGCGCGCGTCCTGGCGCCGCTCCTCGATCCGCAGAAGGGCGAGCGCCGCAGGCGGATCCTGTGGATCGCGATCGTCGTCGCGATCCTCGCGTCGATGTCGCTCGTCGTCGCGAAGCTCGTGATCCTCAAGATGCTGCCGTTCGACAACAAGTCGGAGTTCCAGGTCGTCGTCGACATGCCGGCCGGCACGCCGGTCGAGCGCACCGCCGCGGTGCTGCACGAGATGGGCGCTTATCTCGCCACGGTGCCCGAGGTCACCGATTACGAGTGCTACGCCGGCGTGCCGGCGCCGATCAACTTCAACGGGCTCGTGCGCCAGTACTACCTGCGCGAGCTTCCCGAGAACGGAGACCTCCAGGTCAACCTCGTCGACAAGCATAAGCGCGATCGCCAGAGCCACGAGATCGCGACCGCGGTGCGGCCGCGGCTCGAGGCGATCGCGGCGCGGATGGGCGCGAAGGTCAAGGTCGTCGAGGTGCCGCCGGGGCCGCCGGTGCTGTCGCCGATCGTTGCCGAGATCTACGGCCCCGACGCCGCCGGGCGCAACCAGGTCGCCGAATTCGTGCGGCAGCAGTTCGCGCAGGAGCCGGGGATCGTCGGCATCGACGATTCGGTCGAGGCGAGCGCGCCGAAGATCGTCGTCCACGTCGATCGCGCGCGCGCCGCGGCGCTCGGCGTCGCGCAGGGCGACATCGTCGCGACGCTCGGGATGGCGCTCGATGGCGACGATGCGACGATGCTGCGCGACGGCCAGGCGAAATACGCGGTGCCGATCAGGATCACGCTGCCCGCCGAGCAGCAGACGAAGCTCGACGACCTCCTCGCGCTCAAAGTGCACGGCGCCGGCGGCGCGCTGGTGCCGCTCTCCGAGGTCGTGCGCACCGGGCGCGTCGAGCGCGATCTCACGCGCTATCACAAGGATCTCTTACCGGTCGCGTACGTGATCGGCGACGTCGCCGGGCACGTCGACAGCCCGCTCTACGGCATGTTCGGCGTGCGCGCAAAGCTCGCCGGCGTGAAGCTTCCCGAAGGCGGCACGCTGCACGAGTACTTCGTGCGGCAGCCGTCGGACCCGTTCCGCTCCTACGCGATGAAATGGGACGGCGAGTGGCAGGTCACCTACGAGACCTTCCGCGACATGGGGATCGCGTACGCGGTCGGCCTCGTCTTGATCTACCTGCTCGTCGTCGCACAGTTCGGCTCGTACCTGACGCCGCTCGTCATCATGGCGCCGATCCCGCTGACGATCATCGGCGTGATGCCTGGGCATGCGCTGCTGCACGCGCAGTTCACCGCGACGTCGATGATCGGCATGATCGCGCTTGCCGGAATCATCGTCCGCAACTCGATCCTGCTCGTCGACTTCGTGAACCTGCAGCTCGCGCGCGGCGTGCCGCTTGCCGAGGCGGTCGCAACCTCCGCCGCGGCGCGCGCGAAGCCGATCGCACTGACCGGTCTCGCCGCGATGCTCGGCGCGATGTTCATCCTCGACGATCCGATCTTCAACGGGCTCGCGATCTCGCTGATCTTCGGGATCCTCGTCTCGACGCTCCTGACCCTCGTCGTGATCCCGGTGCTCTACTACGCGGTCAACCGGAAACGCGCCCGGTCGGCGGCCCCCCTCACCGATTCGACGGAGCAATCCACGTCGTGACGACAAGACTACGCCCCGCCTGCGCGTGATTGCAGCAGGCGGGGCGCAGGAAGGACAACGTCAGCCGATCTTCACCGGCACGTAGATCTGCTGCCCGTTGCGCTCGATCAGCAGCGCGATGTTCTTGCCGGACTTCGCGATCTGGTGCTTCAGGCCGTCGATCGTCGTCACCTTGGTCGAGCCGACGCTCACGATCACGTCGCCCGGCTGGATGCCGGCTTCGGCAGCCGGTCCGGTCACGTTCTGCACGAGGAGCCCGCCGTGCCCGATCTCCTGCTTTTCGTCGGGTGTGAGGGGACGCACGGCGACGCCGAGCCGATCGCCGCTGTCGACGCTGCTCGACCCGGCGCTCGCCACCTTCGTCTGATCGCCCCACGAGCCGACGGTCGCGGTGAGCGTCACCGGCTTGTGGTCACGCCAGACCTCGACGTTGATCTTCGTGCCCGGCTGCAGATTGCCGATCCGGCTTGTCACGTCGGTGCTGTCGCTGACCGCGATGCCGTCGATCTTGCGGATGATGTCGCCGGTCTGGAACCCGGCCTTGTCGGCGGGGCTGCCCTTCTCGACGCTGCCGACGAGCGCACCGTTCGAATCGGGAAGTCCGAAGCTCTCGGCGAGCGACTGGTCGATCGCCTGGATGCCGATGCCGAGCCGCCCGTGATTCACGTGCCCGTGCGCCTTCAACTGCTGCGCGACGTTTTCGGCGACGCGCGCCGGAATCGCGAACGAGATTCCCATGAAGCCGCCCGAGCGGCTGTAGATCTGCGAGTTGACGCCGACCACCTGGCCTTCGGTGTTGAGCAGCGGTCCGCCCGAATTGCCGGGGTTGACCGCGACGTCGGTCTGGATGAACGGCGTCATCTGGCCGCCCGGAAGCGCACGGTGGATGCCGCTGACGATTCCCGCCGAGACGCTGTTGTCG
>DASVGI010000070.1:0-10916 GCA_036379595.1 Casimicrobiaceae bacterium
GAGAAGGTGACCGCGATCCTGCCGGTGAAGGAATTCTCGGAAGGACGCTACGTGTTCATGGCGACGGCGATGGGAACGGTCAAGAAGACGCCGCTCGCCGATTTTTCGCGGCCGCGGCCCTCCGGGATCATCGCCGTCGACCTGACCGACGGCGACCGGCTGATCGGCGTCGCGCTCACGGACGGCAAGCACGACGTCATGCTGTTCAGCTCCGGCGGCAAGGCGGTGCGCTTCGACGAGAACGACGTGCGGCCGATGGGCCGCAATGCGCACGGGGTGCGCGGCATGATGCTCGACAAGGGGCAGAAGGTGATCGCGATGCTGGTCGCCGAAGACGAGCAGCAGTCGGTGCTGACGGCCACCGAGCGCGGCTACGGCAAACGCACGCCGATCGTCGAGTACACGCGCCACGGCCGCGGCACGAAGGGCATGATCGCGATCCAGCAATCCGGGCGCAACGGCCAGGTCGTCGGCGCGGCGCTGGTGCGCGACGACGACGAGGTGATGCTGATCTCCACCGGCGGCGTGCTGATCCGCACGCCGGTCAAATCGATCCGCGAGATGGGGCGCTCGACGCAGGGCGTGCGCCTGATCAACCTCGGCGAAGGCGAGAAGCTCGCGGGGTTGGAGCGCGTCGCCGAGCCCGACGGCGCCGACGAGTGAGCGCCATCGCACCGTGACGCGCCGCGTGTGGAACTTCAGCGCCGGGCCGGCGATGCTGCCGGAGCCGGTGCTGCGGCGCGCGCAGACCGAGCTCCTCGACTGGCACGGTCGCGGGATGTCGGTGATGGAGATGAGTCACCGCGGCGAGGATTTCACCGCCATTCATCGCAAGGCCGAGCACGACCTGCGCACGCTCCTCGCGATCCCCGATAACTACCGGGTGCTGTTCCTGCAGGGCGGCGCGCTCGCGCAGAATGCCGCGGTGCCGCTCAACCTGCTCGCCGACGGCGGTGTGGCCGACTACATCGACAGTGGGCACTGGGCGCAGAAGTCGATTGCCGAGGCGCGCAAGTACGGCAGCGTCAACGTCGCGGGATCGGCCGCGGCGGACGGCTACACGTCGGTTCCGGAGGCGCCGACGTGGCGGCGCTCGCCCGATGCGGGCTACCTGCACATCACCGGCAACGAGACGATCGGCGGGGTCGAGTGGTTCGCGTTCCCCGACACCGGGAAAACGCCGCTCGTCGCCGACGCGTCGTCGCATCTCCTGTCGCGGCCGCTCGACGTCGCGCGCTTCGGTGTCATCTACGCCGGCGCGCAGAAGAACATCGGCCCGGCCGGGCTCACGCTCGTGATCGTGCGCGACGACCTCCTCGGGCGCGCGCGCGCGACGTGCCCGTCGGTGCTCGACTACACGGTGCAGGCTGAGGCCCACTCGATGTACAACACGCCGCCGACCTTCGGCATCTACCTGGCCGGCCTCACGTTCGAGTGGCTGCTCGAAAAAGGCGGTCTCGCCGCGATCGAGCGCGCGAACATCGAGAAGGCCGAGCTGCTCTACAGCGAGATCGATCGCAGCGGCTTCTACCGCAACCCGGTCAATCCGCGCGAC
Source organism: Casimicrobiaceae bacterium (assembly GCA_036379595.1). GTDB lineage: Bacteria > Pseudomonadota > Gammaproteobacteria > Burkholderiales > Casimicrobiaceae > VBCG01. The sequence goes on from DASVGI010000070.1 coordinate 1,556, forward strand.
CGCTCGCGGATGAACGTGCCGTTCTTCCTCGCCGACGCGCGGCTCGACGCCGCGTTCCTTGCCGGCGCGGGCGAGCGCGGCCTCGCGCAGCTCAAGGGGCACCGTGCCGTCGGCGGCATGCGCGCGTCGATCTACAACGCGATGCCGAAGGCCGGGGTCGAGGCGCTCGTCGACTGGATGCGCGAATTCGAGCGGACGCATGGCTAAGACGCCCCCGAAGCCTTCCCCGGCTGCACCGGGTGGGTCCGACGACCGCGCTGACACGTCGGGCGAGTCCGGCGAGCGCACCGCCGCGCTGCGCGAGCACCGCGACGCGATCGACGCGATCGATCGCGACATCCTCGCGCGCCTGAACGAGCGCGCGACCCACGCGCGCGCGATCGGCGCGCTGAAGGCCGACAGCGGCGGGCCCGCATGGCGTCCCGAGCGCGAGGCCGACGTGCTGGCGCGGCTCACCGCCGGCAACGGCGGACCGCTGTCGAACGAGCAGGTCGTCGGCGTGTTCCGCCAGGTGATGTCGGCGTGCCTCGCGCTCGAGCAGAAGCTGCGCATCGCCTACCTCGGACCCGCCGGCACGTTCAGCCACGCGGCGGTGCTGCGGCAATTCGGCGAGTTCGTCGATACGCTGCCGTGCGTCACCATCGACGAGATCTTCCGCGTCGGCGAGGGCGGTCGTGCCGACTACGCCGTCGTGCCGGTTGAAAATTCGACCGAGGGCGCGGTCGGGCGCACGCTCGACCTGATGTGCACGACGGAACTTTCGGTCTGCGGCGAGATCAAGCTGCGCGTGCAGCAGAATCTGCTGTCGAACGCTCGAGCGCTCGATCGCGTCACGACGGTGTATTCGCATCCGCAGTCCCTCGCGCAGTGCTCGCAGTGGCTCGCCCGCCGGTTGCCGTCCGCGGCGTGCGTGCCGGTGTCGAGCAACGCCGAAGCGGCGCGCGTGGCGGCGAGCGAGGAGGGAGCGGCCGCGATCGCCGGCGAGGTCGCTGCGTCGATCTACGGGCTCGCGGTGCTCGCTTCGCACATCGAGGACGAGCCGAACAACTCGACCCGCTTCTGGGTCCTCGGACGCCAGCGCGTACCGGCGTCGGGCAACGACAAGACATCGCTCGTCATGTCGGCACCGAATCGCCCGGGCGCGGTCCATGCATTACTGGCACCGTTTGCCGGCCACGGCGTCTCGATGACGCGTTTCGAATCGCGCCCGGCGCGCACCGGGCTGTGGGAGTACCTGTTCTTCGTCGACCTCGCCGGGCATCGCGACGATCCCGCGGTCGCGGCGGCGCTCTCCGAGCTCGCGACGAACGCACCGTTCCTGAAGCTGCTGGGCTCGTACCCGGCGGCGCCGACCTGACCATCGACGCGACCGCCGACCTGACCGCTGATATGACCGCCGATATGACCACCATCGCGAACGCCACCGCCGGAGTATCCGTCGGTGCTTCGGCCGCCGACCACGCTCCCGACTACGTCCGCGCGATCGCGCCCTACGTCGGCGGCAAGCCGATCGAGGAGCTCGCGCGCGAGCTGCATCTCGATCCGCTGTCGATCGTCAAGCTCGCGTCGAACGAGAATCCGCGCGGGCCCGGCCCGCGGGTGCAGGAGGCGATCGCTCGCGCCGCGGTCGAGCTGCCGCGCTACCCCGACGGCAACGGCTACGCGCTGAAGCAGGCCCTCGCGGCACGCCACGCGCGCTCGATGGACGAGATCGTGCTCGGCAACGGCAGCAACGACATTCTCGAGCTCGTCGCGCAGGCGTTCCTGCGCCCCGGCGACGAAACGGTCTATTCGCGCCACGCCTTCATCGTCTACCCGCTGGCGACGCAGGCGCGCGGCGCGCGCGGCATCGAGGTCCCGGCGCGCGACTACGGTCACGATCTCGACGCGATGCGCGCCGCGATCACGCCGCGCACGCGGATCGTGTTCGTCGCCAATCCGAACAATCCGACCGGAACCTGGCTCGCCGCCGATGCGATCGAAGCGTTCGTCGCGTCGGTGCCGCGCGACGTCATCGTGGTCCTCGACGAAGCGTACGACGAGTACCTCGAGCCCGCGCAGCGATCGCCGGCGATCGGCTGGATCGGCCGCTATCCACATCTCGTCGTCACGCACACGTTCTCGAAGGCTTACGGCCTCGCGGGCCTGCGCGTCGGCTACGGCGTGACGAGCGCTGCGATCGCCGGGCTCCTGAACCGTGTGCGGCAGCCGTTCAACGTGAACGCATTCGCACAGGCCGCAGCGCTCGCCGCGCTCGCCGATGCCGACTACGTAGAGGAGAGCCGGCGCCTCAACGCCGAAGGGATGCGATCGCTCGAAGCGGGCTTTGCGGCACTCGATCTCGAATGGCTGCCGTCGCGCGGCAACTTCGTGCTGGTGAAGGTCGGCGACGCGATGCGCGTCTACCAGGCCCTGCTCGAACGCGGCGTGATCGTGCGTCCGGTCGCGAATTATGGCCTGCCCGAATGGCTGCGGGTCACCGTCGGGATGCCGGCCGAGAATGCGCGCTTCCTCGATACGCTCGGCGCGGCGCTCGACGCGGCGCACGTTGCCGCGCGCGCGGACGGCGATGGCTGAGAAGAACGATGGCTGAGATCGTCGTCGTCGGCACCGGGCTGATCGGCACGTCCTGCGCGCTCGCACTGCGCGCGTCGGGCGTGTCGGGCACGATCGTCGGCATCGGCCGCTCGCGCGCCAACCTCGACGCTGCGCGTGCGCGTGGCGCCATCGACCGTGGCTACCGGTTCGACGACGCGTGGGCGCACGAGCTTGCCGGCGCGCGCGTGGTCCTGGTCGCGGTGCCGATCGCGCAGTATCGCAACGTGTTCGCGGCGCTCGCGCCCGCGCTCGATCCGGCGAGCGTCATCGTCGATGCGGGCAGCACCAAGCAGGATGTGATCGCCGCGGCGCGCGCGACGCTCGGAGCGCACCTGCCGCGCTTTGTCCCGTCGCATCCGATCGCGGGCAGCGAGCGCTCGGGCGCCGAGGCGGGAACCGCCGCGCTCTATGTCGGCCGCCAGGTGATCGTGACGCCGCTTCCCGAGACCGACCCGGCAGCGCTGCGCATCGCGCAGGAGTTCTGGACCGCCTGCGGCGCACGCGTCGCGCGGCTCGACGCCGCGCGGCACGACCGCATCTTCGCCGCCGTGTCGCACCTGCCGCACCTGCTGGCATTCCTGCTCGTCGACGAGGTCGCCTCGCGCGCCGACAGCGCCGAGTACCTCGCCAACGCCGGCGGCGGGTTCCGCGATTTCACGCGCATCGCCGCGAGCTCACCCGAGATGTGGCGCGACATCGCGCTCGCCAACCGCGACGCGCTCGCCACGGAAATCGCCGCGTTCCGCGACGCGCTCGATGCGCTCGCGCTGTCGATCGCGCACGGCGACGGCGTCGCCATCGAAGCGCTGCTCGAACGCGCCGCGAACGTGCGCCGGAGCTGGGGCGAATCCGGCGTCGGCGCGATCGAGGGCGTGCCTGCGATCTAGCGCTGTCGACACCATGTGCGCAGGCACGAACAGGCTCTGAGATGCCCGACGCGCTCGAGCTCGCACCGATCGCGCACGCGCGCGGCACCGTCGCGCTCCCCGGTTCGAAGAGCATCAGCAACCGCGCGCTCCTCCTCGCGGCGATGGCAGAGGGCACGACGCGCCTCGACGGCGTCCTCGACGCCGACGACACCGCGAGGATGATCGACGCGCTGCGAACGCTCGGCGTGCGACTCGACGCGGGGCCCGGCGCCGGCACGTGGACAATCGTCGGGACCGCGGGACGCTTTCCGGTCGAACGCGCCGCGCTGATGCTCGGCAACGCGGGGACGGCCGTGCGGCCGCTGACCGCCGTGCTCGCGATGCGCGGCGGCGACTACACGATCGACGGCGTCGCGCGCATGCGCGAGCGGCCGATCGGCGATCTCGTCGACGCGTTGCGCGCGGCGGGATGCACGCTGCGCTACCTCGGCGCCGAATGCTATCCACCAATTGCGATAGGCACACCGGGAGGCCGCGCCGGAGGCACGCTCGCGATCCGCGGCGACGTATCGAGCCAGTTCCTCTCGGCACTGCTCGTAGCCCTTCCGCTCGGCGCGGGCGCCGCCGAGCGCGCGACGACGGTGACGCTCGCAAGTCCGCTCGTTTCGCGGCCCTACGTCGACATCACGACGCGGCTGATGGCGCGCTTCGGCGTTCGCGTGCGCGTCGACGACGCGTCGCACTGGACCGTCGAAGCCGGCTCGCGCTACGTGAGCCCGGGCGTGTTCGCCGTCGAAGGCGACGCGTCGGCGGCGTCGTACTTCCTCGCCGCCGGAGCGCTCGGCGGCGGACCCGTGCGCGTCACCGGAGTCGGCAGCGATTCGGTGCAGGGCGACGTCGCCTTCGCCGACGTCCTTGCCGCCCAGGGCGCCACGATCACGAGCGGGCCCGACTGGATCGAGGCGAGCAGCGGGCGCCCGTTCGCGGGCGGGACGATCGATTGCCTCGCCATCCCGGACGCCGCGATGACGCTCGCGGTCACCGCGCTCTACGCCGCCGCGCCGACGCGACTCGTCGGCATCGGAAGCTGGCGCGTCAAGGAGACCGATCGCATCTCCGCGATGGCGACCGAGCTCGCGAAGCTCGGCGCGCGCGTCGCGACCGGGCCCGACTGGCTCGAGATCGTTCCGCCACGCGCCGTGTCGGCGGCAACGATCGACACGTGGGACGATCACCGGATGGCGATGTCGTTCGCGCTTGCCGCGTTCGGCGCTGCGCCGATCACGATCAACGATCCCGGCTGCGTGCAGAAGACCTATCCCGAGTTCTTCCGCGACTTCGCGTCGGTGACCACGCGGTAACCACGCCGTGAACATGCCGTGAACGCGCCCGCGAACCCAGCCGCTGCCGCTCCGGTGATCGCAATCGACGGGCCGGCTGCGTCGGGTAAGGGAACAATCGCGTGGCAGGTCGCGCAGGCGCTCGGCTTCCATTACCTCGACAGCGGTGCGCTCTACCGGCTGGTAGCACTCGCCGCGATCGAGCGCTCGATCGACCCCACCGACGGCGAGCGCCTCGCGCGCGAGGCCGCGGGGCTCGCGGCACACTTCGAGGGCACGACGATCGAGGTCGACGGACGCGACGTGACCGAGCGGCTACGCAGCGAAGCGGTGTCGGCGATGGCCTCGCGCATCGCCGTCCATCCGCAGCTTCGGGCAGCATTGCTCAGTCGGCAGCGAGCGTTTCGCCGACCCCCGGGTCTCGTCGCCGAGGGACGCGACATGGGCACCGTCGTCTTCCCCGATGCCGAGCTCAAGGTTTTCCTCACGGCGAGCGCCGGAGCCCGTGCGGATCGACGCTATAAGCAGTTGATCGAAAAAGGAATATCGGTTACACTTGCGGACCTTTTGCGCGACATTCGGGAGCGCGACCGTCGGGATTCGACACGGGCGGCGGCGCCTCTGGTGGCCGCCGCCGACGCGGTGACCCTGGACACCACGACGATGTCGATCGATGCGGTGACGGCCGCGGTTCTCGGGCTCCGCGCGCGCCGGATTCGCGGCGCCGGCGGTGGCGTCGCGCACGAGGAGTAGCCGACGGTGACGTCGCGCACGAGGAGTAGCGAGCAGTGAGCACCGGGTGCAGCGCAGCGAACGCGCGCGAACGCCCGGTTTTTCCACCTTCTGCCCGCCGACGGAGAGACACCGGGTTCTCGCCGAAGGCGGCGTAGTGAAACAGGAACCAACCCAGATGGCCATCGCCACGCAAGGAAGCACCCCGACTGCAGGCGCGGAGAACTTTGCCGCGCTGTTCGAAGAATCGCTTGCCCGCCAGGAGATGCGGCAGGGCGAGTTGATCACCGCCGAAGTCGTCCGCGTCGACTACAACATCGTCGTCGTCAACGCCGGGCTGAAGTCGGAGAGCTTCATCCCGATCGACGAGTTCAAGAACGACAGCGGCGGCATCGACGTCAAGCCGGGTGACTTCGTCACCGTGGCGATCGAGAGCCTCGAAAACGGCTACGGCGAGACGCGCCTGTCGCGCGACAAGGCGAAGCGCCTCAAAGCCTGGCACGACCTCGAAGCCTCGATGGAGCAGGGCTCGGTCGTCCAGGGCTACGTCACCGGAAAGGTGAAGGGCGGCCTCACCGTGATGATCAACGGCATCCGCGCGTTCCTGCCCGGATCGCTCGTCGACATCCGCCCGGTCAAGGACACGACTCCGTACGAAGGCAAGCAGCTCGACTTCAAGGTCATCAAGCTCGACCGCAAGCGCAACAACGTCGTCGTGTCGCGGCGCGCGGTGCTCGAGGAGAGCCTCGGCGAGGAGCGCGAGAAGCTCCTTGCGACGCTGTCCGAAGGCGCGATCGTCAAGGGCATCGTCAAGAACATCACCGACTACGGCGCGTTCGTAGATCTGGGCGGCATCGACGGGCTCCTGCACATCACCGATCTCGCGTGGCGGCGCGTCAAGCATCCGTCAGAGGTGCTTGCCGTCGGTGACGAGGTCACGGCGAAGGTGCTGAAGTTCGACCAGGAGAAGAACCGCGTCTCGCTCGGCCTGAAGCAGCTCGGCGACGATCCGTGGGTGGGGCTTGGGCGGCGCTACCCGCCGGGGACGCGCCTTTTTGGCAAGGTCACCAACATCACCGACTACGGCGCGTTCGTCGAGATCGAATCGGGGATCGAGGGGCTCGTCCACGTGTCCGAGATGGACTGGACGAACAAGAACATCCATCCGACCAAGGTTGTCCAGCTCGGCGACGAGGTCGAGGTGATGATCCTCGAAATCGACGAGGATCGCAGGCGCATCTCGCTCGGGATGAAGCAGTGCATGCCCAATCCCTGGGACGAGTTCGCGATGAACTACAAGAAGGGCGACAAGGTCGCGGGGCAGATCAAGTCGATCACCGACTTCGGCGTCTTCGTCGGCCTTCCGGGCGGCATCGACGGCCTCGTCCACCTGTCCGACCTCTCCTGGGCGATCCCCGGCGAGCAGGCGGTGCGCGACTACCGGAAGGGACAGGAAGTCGAGGCGATGGTGCTCGCGATCGACGTCGAGCGCGAGCGCATCTCGCTCGGCATCAAGCAGCTCGAAGGCGATCCGTTCACCAACTTCGTCACCACGCACGACAAGGGCAGCATCGTCTCGGGCACCGTCAAGAGCCTCGACGCCAAGGGTGCGGTCATCACGCTCGCCGGCGAGATCGAGGGCTACCTGCGCGCCTCCGAAGTGTCGCGCGACCGCGTCGAGGACATCCGCACGCGGTTGAAGGAAGGCGACGCGGTGACGGCGATGATCATCAACATCGATCGCAAGAACCGCGGCATCAACCTGTCGATCAAGGCGAAGGACAACGCCGACGAGAGCGAGGCGATGCAGCGGATGAGCGCCGAGAGCGCGAGCGCCAACACCGGAACGACCAATCTCGGCGCGCTGCTGAAGGCGAAGCTCGACAACAAGAACAACGGCTGACGACGGAAGGCACGCCATGACCAAATCGGAGCTGATCGACCGCCTGGCCGCGCAGTTTCCGCAACTGGTCGCGAAGGACGCCGAGCTCGCGGTGAAGATGGTGCTCGACGCGATGGCCGAAAGCCTCGCGAAGGGCGCGCGCATCGAGATCCGCGGGTTCGGCAGCTTCGGACTCAACCACCGGCCGCCCCGCACCGGGCGCAATCCGAAATCGGGCGAGAAGGTTCAGGTGCCCGAGAAGTTCGTCCCGCACTTCAAGGCGGGGAAGGAGCTGCGCGAGCGCGTCGACTTCGGCGCCGACCGGAGTTAGGACCTGTTCACACTATGTTCACTCACGTGAACAGGCGCTAGGCGGCGCGATCCATGGGTGTGCTGCGCTGGATCGTCACGGCGATCGTCTTTCTCGCGCTGCTGTTCGTCTCGCTGCAGAACTCGCAGCCGGTGACGGTGACGCTGCTCTCGTTCTACAGCTGGCAGGCGCCGCTCGTGTTCGTGATCCTGATCGCGTTCGCCGCCGGCGTCGCGCTCGGGCTCCTGTCGGCGGCGGTCAAGGTCGCGCGCCTGAGGCGCCAGCTGACGCGCTTGCGGCGCGAGCACGCCGCCGCGACGCGCGGCACACCGGGTCAGCTGCAGGCTCCCGGCCCGGTGTCCGCTTCCGATTTCGCGTCCAGGCTTCCGGGCGAATAGGCGACGCGCGACCGCGCCGCGACCTTCCGGGCAATGGACTTCCAGCTCTGGTGGCTGCTGCCGGTTCCGGCGCTCTTCTTCGCGCTCGGCTGGATCGCCGCGCGCATCGACATCAAGCACCTGCTGCACGAATCGCGTGCGCTGCCACTGTCGTATTTCCGCGGGCTCAACTTCCTCTTGAACGAGCAGCCCGACAAGGCGATCGAGTCGTTCATCGAGGTGGTCAAGGTCGATCCGCAGACGATCGACCTGCATTTCGCGCTCGGCTCGCTGTTCCGCCGCCAGGGCGAGACCGACCGCGCGATCCGCATGCACCAGAACCTGCTCGACCGTCCCTCGCTGCCGGCCGACAAGCGCACGATGGCGAGCTACGAGCTCGCGCAGGACTTTCATCGTGCGGGGCTACTCGATCGCGCCGAGGCGCTGTTCACGAAGCTCGACGGCACCCCGTTCGAGCACTCGGCGCTCGCGCACCTCATCACGATCTACGAGACCGAGAAGGACTGGCCGAAGGCGATCGCCGCGACGCAGCGGATGGAGACGATCGCGAAGCAGCCGTACTACCGCGAGATTGCGCAATACCACTGCGAGCTCGCGCAGGCGGCGCTCGTCAAGCCGGATCGCGCGGCCGTCAGGGCCGAGATCGAGCGCGCACTCGTCACCCATCGCGGTTGCACGCGCGCCAACCTGATTGCCGGCGATCTCGCGCGCCAGGAGGGCGACCTCACCGGCGCGATCTCTGCGTGGCAGCGGATCGAATCGCAGAACCCGGCGTTCCTGGCGCTCGCCGCCGATCGTTTTGCCGAAGCGTATCGGGCGCTGGGCGACCTGCCGTCGGGAATCAGGCTCCTGCGCAGCTATCACCAGCAGTATCCGTCACTCGATCTACTGAACGCGCTGTTTGCGCTGGTGCTGGAGCACGAGGGCGCGACGGCCGCGGCCGCGCTCATCACCGACGAGCTCGCGAAAAACCCGACCCTGATCGGACTCGATCGGCTGCTCGAAGCGAAGCTCCTGTCGGCGCCGCCCGACCGGCGTCGCGATCTCGAGCTCGTCAAGGGACTGGTTGCGCAGCACATCAAGCGGCTCGGCTTCTACAAATGCGAACATTGCGGCTTTCGCGCGCGCCAGTACTACTGGCGCTGCCCGGGGTGCCAGAAATGGGAAACCTACGCGCCACGCCGCACGGAGATGCCTGATGGCTACGCCTGAATCCACAGCTGCGAACGTCT
>DASVGI010000071.1:0-2057 GCA_036379595.1 Casimicrobiaceae bacterium
CCGGTACCGACCGGGTGGAATGCGATGTCCTTGCTGCCCCACTTCGCGAGTGCGGCCGGGCTGATCATCACCCCCGACGGATGCGCGAGGTCGTTGATGAACGCGGAGAACGGCTCCTTCAGTGTCACGCGAGCGGTGTACTCGTCGACCACGTCGGTATGCGCGATGATCTTGTAGAGCCCATAGCGCTTCAGCTTGTTGTCCGGATTGGTGACCCGGTCGAAGTTGACCTTGACCGCCTCGGCGTTGAAGTCGGTGCCGTCCTGGAACTTGACGCCGTGGCGGAGCTTGATCGTGTAGGTGAGGCCGTCCGGGCTCACCGTATAGCTCTCGGCGAGCACCGGGATCAGCTTCATGCTCTTGTCGAAGCCGAACAGGCCCTCGTAGAACGACTTTGCCATCGCCTGCGACAGCGTGTCGTTGGCGTCGTACGGATCGGTGGTGGTGAAGGTCGACGCGACGGCGAACACGACGTCCTTCGACGCGTAGGCCGGTGCGGCGATGGCGACCGACGCCAGCGCGGCGGCGATGAGGCGCAGCAGTCTCTTCATTCGGTGATCCCCCGGGAATGGTGCGGCAATACTACACGGCTACACCGCCGCGACGACTACGCGGTCGCGACAAAGTGCCCGGGCGCGACCTCGGTGAGCGGCGGCACCTCAGGCTCGTCGCCGACGTCGCGGATCGGGCTCGGAATCTCTTCGGAGGAAAGCACCCGCTTGCGCGTGCGCCGCGCGGGGTCGGCGACCGGAACCGCGGCGAGCAGGCGCTGCGTATACGGATGGCGGGGATTCTCGAAGATCGCGCGCCGCGGACCGATCTCGACGATGCGGCCGAGGTACATCACGGCGACACGGTGACTGACCCGCTCGACCACCGCCATGTCGTGCGAGATGAAGAGAAACGAGACGCCGAGCTCCTGCTGCAGGTCGATCAGCAGGTTGACGATCTGCGCCTGGATCGAGACGTCGAGCGCCGAGACCGCTTCGTCGGCGACGATCAGCTTCGGTTCGAGCGCGAGCGCACGCGCGATCGCGATGCGCTGGCGCTGGCCGCCCGAGAACTCGTGGGGGTAACGCCGCGCGCAGTCGGCGGGGAGCCCGACCTGCTCGAGTAGTCGCGTGACGCGCTCGCGCGCCTCGCGCGGTTCGGCGATGCCGTGGACGTAGAGCGGCTCGGCGATCGAGAATCCGACCGTCAGCCGCGGATCGAGGGACGCGAACGGGTCCTGGAAGATCATCTGGATGTCGCGGCGCACCGGGCGGAGCTCGTCGCGCGGCAACCGCGCGATGTCGCGCCCGGCGAACTCGATCTCACCCGAGGTGATGTCGACAAGACGCAACAGCGACCTTCCGGTCGTCGATTTGCCGCAGCCCGACTCTCCGACGAGCGCGAGCGTCTCCCCGGAGCCGAGGTCGAAGCTCACCTTCTCGACCGCGTGCACGCGCCGCCGCACGCGACCGAAGATGCCCGCGCGGACGTCGAAACGCGTCGTGAGGTCGCGCACGCGGAGGAGCGGCTGCGCCGTCGCATCCAAACTGGCGCTGCCGCTGCTGGCGATCTCGCCAGCCCGAGATCGCACCGCGACGATCGGCGGATCCGCGGGGCGTTCGCTCGCCGGCGCCAGCGAGACTCGTCGCGGTCGATCGTCGCCGCGCAGCGCGCCCAGCCGCGGCACCGCGGCGAGGAGCGCACGCGTGTACGGCTCGCGTGGTGCGGCGAAGAGTGCCGCGGTCGAACCCTCTTCGACCTTGGCGCCGCCGCGCATCACGGCAACGCGATCGGCAACCTCCGCGACGACGCCCATGTCGTGCGTGATGAACATCACCGCCATGTGCAGCTCGTCCTGGAGGATGCGGATCAACGCGAGGATCTGCGCCTGGATCGTTACGTCGAGCGCAGTGGTCGGCTCGTCGGCGATCAAGAGAGCCGGGCGACACGACAACGCCATCGCGATCATCACGCGCTGGCGCATGCCGCCCGAGAGCTGATGTGGGTAGCGTCCGAGCACCGAGCGCGCGTCGGGAATGCGCACCTCGTCGAGCATGCGCAGCGCC
>DASVGI010000072.1:0-10436 GCA_036379595.1 Casimicrobiaceae bacterium
TGCACGCGCGTCCTGCGGCGCGTTGTCGATCTCGATCTCGGGGTCGGTGCCGTAGTTCTCGACGCCGAAGCCGACGTCGCTGAACCAGAACGAGAACTCGGGCTGCGTCGTCTCGGTGCCGTCGACCAACGGATGGCGCGGGTTGATGCCGATGACCCCGCCCCAGGTGCGCGTGCCGACGAGCGTGCCGAGCTTCATCAGCTTGAAGCAGTGCGAGAAGATGTCGCCGTCGGATCCGGCGTGCTCGTTGGTCAGCGCGACGATCGGCCCGGCGGGCGACTCGGACGGATACGGCTCGGGACGCCCCCAGCGCGACAGGTCGTAGCCGACGCGCCGGCGCGCGACCTTTTCGAGCAGGAGCTGGGAAACGTGGCCGCCGCGGTTGTAGCGCAGGTCGACGACCAGCGCGTCGCGGTCGCACTCACCGGCGAAGTAGCGATGGAACTCGGCGAAGCCCGCCGACATCATGTCGGGAAGGTGCAGGTAACCGACGCGCCCGCCGGAGCGCTCATGGACGAAGCGGCGGTTCCTCTCCACCCACTCGCGATAGCGCGCCGGGACTTCGTCGGCGAGTGCGGTGACGACGACGTCGCGCGTCGACGATGACGCCGCTCCGCCGTCCGTCGCAGTCGAGCCCGCCTTCGCATTCGATCCCGTGGCTGCTGCGAGCGTCAGCTCGACGCGCGCACCCGCCTGATTGACGAGGAGCGCCTGCGGCGGCCGGTCGGGACCGACCGCCTGCCCGTTGACGGCGACGATGCGCTCGCCGATCTTCGCCTGCACGCCGATCGCATTGAGCGGCGAGTCGGCCGTGGCATCCCACGGGTCGCCCTCGACGATGCGCGTAATCTCCCACGCGTTGCCGTGGTCGGTCGCGCGGAGCTCCGCGCCGAGATGACCGAGCGCGATCTGCGGCGGCCGTCGATGGTCGCCGCCCATCTCGTACGCGTGCGACGTGCCGAGCTCGCCCTGCAATTCCCAGATGAGGTCCGAGAGCTCGCTTCGCGTCGCGATGCGCGGCAGGAGCGGCGCATAACGCCGATATACGGCCTCCCAGTCGACGCCCGACATGGCGGGCACCCAGAACTGATCGCGCTGCAGCCGCCACACCTCGCGCAGCATCTGCGCCCATTCGCGCGGCGGATCGACCGAGACGCGCGCGCGCGCGAGATCGATCCAGCCGCTCTTGCGCGACGGCTCTTCGCCGGCTCCCGCTCCGCTCCGCTCGCGCGGATCGGGCGCGCGATCGGCGCGGATCGCGCGCAGCCGCTTGTCGTCACGGACGACGAGCGTCGCGTGGTCGGCGGCAAGCGTGAAATCGTCGGCGCGCTCGTGCAGCGTCTCGGTCTTCCGCGTTTCGAAGTCGAAGACCTCGAGGCTTCCCGGCGATTCCTTGTGCCCGCCGCGTCCGTGCGCGCCTGCGATCGGCAATAGCGTCCACACGACCTTCTGTCCGGCGACTCCGGCGATGCGGCCGTAGCGCCCTTCGCGCACCGGGAACGCCGCCACCCGCCGCGCGATCCCGTCAAGATCGACGTGCACATCAGGAGGCGGCGCATCGGCGCCGGCACGCTCGCGCGACGGTTCGTCGACGGACGAAGCGCCACCATCCTGGGCGCGGGCGCGACGCTCGTCATGGGCTCGGTCGCGGCGCTCGTCGTGGGCGAGGCCGCGCGGAGCGGGGTCGAACGGCGGCCTCGCGTCGGCAGCGAGCGCGACAAGGTACGGGCGCGCGGCGCGCGGGAACGAGAGCTCGAACTGCACGGCGTCGTACACCGGGTCGAATGTCCGCACCGACAGGAAGTAGAGGTACTTTCCCGACGGATCGAACGCCGGCGAGTAGTCGCGGAAATCCGGCTCGGTGACGAGCGTGCTGCCGCCGTTCGCGACATCGTAGAGCTTGATCGCGCAGTGCCGCTGGTTGATCCACGACGTGTACGCGAGCCACTTCCCGTCGGGCGACCACGCGAGGTCTTCGCTGCGCCCGGCGTCGCTGCGATCGACTTGGACCAGCGCATTGGCTTCGAGGTCGGCGATCAGCACCTCGTTGCGGTGGTTGCAAAGCGCGATGCGCCTGCCGTGCGGTGCCGCGGCCATCGCGACGATGCGCCCGACGTCCCACTCGAGCGACTCGCGCGCGCCGTCGCGGAACACGATAAGACGCTCCTCGCCGGTTTCGTCGCTCACCGCAACGAGCGTGCTGCCGTCGGCGAGCCACTGGCCGTAGCGGTAGCGCACACCGTCGGCGACGCCGTGCTGGCGCACCGCGCCTTCCCACAGCGCGAACGTGTAGAGCTTGCCGCGCGCGGCCACCGCGAGGCTGTGCCCGGCCGGATGCAGCTGAAAGCTTTCGAGGTTGTCGGCCGCAGCGACGAATCGGCGTGCGGCCTGCGTGCGATGTGACGGCACCTCGATCGGGATCTCGCTCGAGCGCCCGGTCGCCGGATCGTAAATCCACAGCGCGGCCGCGCACTGGTAGACGATGCGTGTGCCGTCGGTCTGCGCATTGCGTGCGTAGTATGTATCGTGATCGGTGTGGCGTTTGACGTCGCTGCCGTCGGGACGGCACGAGTAGAGGTTGCCGATCCCTTCGCCGTCGGAGAGGAAGTAGATGCGCTCGCCCAGCCACATCGGGCACGTGATATTCCCTTCGAGCGACGCAAGACGCGTGAAGGTCCCGCTCCCGTCGGCATCGCACCACAGATGACCCGCGGTGCCGCCGCGATAGCGCTTCCAGCGAGCAGGGTCGGCGGTGTTGCGTCCGATCACCATCGCGCGGCCGGGACCGAACGCGAGGTGGTTGACCTGCCCCAGCGGCAGCATCTCGGGCATGCCGCCCGCGACGTCGAGCGTGAACGCGCGGTAGTTGCGGAAGAACGGCTGCCCCCACGTGGTGACGAAGAGAATGCGTCCGTCGGGTGTGAACCCGCGCGTCATCACGTCGGGCCCGAGCCACGTCATCCGCCTCGCGGGCCCGCCTTCGGCCGGCATCAGGTACACCTCGGGATGCTGCTCGTCGCGGCTCACGTAGGCGAGCCAGCGTCCGTCGCGCGACAGCACCGGCGTCGACGGCTCGCCGAGCCCGGCGGTCAGCCGGCGTGCGACGCCGCCTTCCACCCCCACGCACCACAGATCGTCGTCGCAGACGAACGCGAGCGTTTCCCCCGCGATCGTCGGTTGTCGCAGATAGCCGGTGGCGCTCATGCGCGCTCCCCACGAATCCGAATCCGATATTTTGACGCACCGGGCGCGCACCCGCCGCGAACGCGAATATTCACCTGCCGAACGGAGGCGTCAGCGAGGAGTCAGCGAGGGCTCAGCGCGCACCGGGATCGAGGTCGACGTAGAGCCAGGGAGCGAGGAGAACCGGATGGGCCTTGTAGCCGACGACGCGTCGCTGCACGAGCATGTTGCGATAGCTCGCGACGCCGAGGCGCCACGGCGAGTCGATCTCGAACTGCTTCGTCATCTGATCGAAGAGCCGCGTGCGGTCGGGCGAATCGGGGAGCTGGCGCGAGCGCAGGTACAGCGCGTCGTAGGTCGGCGAGTGATAGCACGCGACGTTGCTCTGATGGATGTTTCCGCCGTAGAGGAGCTGCATGAAGTTGTCGCCATCCGGGTAGTCGGCGATCCAGCCGTAGCTCCACATCTGGTAGCGGCACGCGAGCGCCGCCTTGATCTGGTCGCTGTAACGCCCCTTGTCGACGGCGAAGCGGATGCCGATCGAGTCCATCGCCTTCTTCCACAGCGCCTCGTACTCGCGCGCGGTGGTGTCGGTCTGGCTCGACAGCTTGATCGTCAGCGGCTTGCCGTCGGGGAGACGGCGGAACCCATCGGCGTCGCGCGTGTAACCGAAGCGATCGAGGAGCTCGTTCGCGGCCGCGGGATCGTAGCGAATGTTGCGACGGTACTCGGCATCGAAGCCCGTGACGCCGGGCGGGATCGGCGTCTGCAGCGGCACCGCCTGGCCCTGCCGAATCACGCGAATCTCGGCCTCGGTGTCGTAGGCCATCACGATCGCCCGGCGCAGCGCGAGCTTCGCGTTGGAGAAGCCGCCGACCACCGGGTCCTGCATATTGAACGCGGTGTAGCTGATCGCCGGCAGCAGGATGCGCGACAGGTAGACGCCCTTGTCGGCGAGGTTCTTTGCGAGCCTGCCGTCAGGAAGCGCGACCGGCACGAAGTCGCTCGGCAGATCGATCACGTCGAGCTCGCCGCGCTCGAAGGCGAGCCAGCGCGATTGCGCCTCTTCCATCACGCGGATGTCGACGACGCCGATCTGCGGAAGCCTGCGCCCGCGCATGCGCGCCGCGAGCGTCCTGTCGTCCGGGTCGTCGTCCGGCGTGAAGTCCCAGGTGACGCCGCGAAAGCGCGGATTGGCTTCGAGAACGATCCGCGAGGCCGGCACCCATTGCTTCAAGACGTAGGGACCGGTGCCGACCGGATGCGCCGCGATGTCCGAGCCGTAGCGCGTCACGACCTCGCGCGCGACCGCGGAGAGGTTGAAGAGTGCCATCACCTGCGGGAACGTGTAGTCGCTGCGTGTCAGCGTGATCTCGAGTGTGTAGCGGTCGCGAAGACGCAGGCCGGGGACCTTCGCGTCGTAGTCGAAGCGGCCGCTCTCTCTCGCCTTTGCGGCGAGCGCGTCGAGCCCGACGATCTTCCCCTCGACGTAGAACGCGTTCGGCGACCGGTTCGCCGGATCCACGAGGCGCTCGATCGCGTAGACGTAATCGGCGGCGGTCAGCTCGCGCGGATGGCCGCCGAACGCGGGGTCGGGCGCGAAGTAGATCCCCTTGCGCACCCTGAACGTGTAGCGGCGACCCTGGTCCTCCGGTTTCGGCACCTCCTCGGCGGTGAGCGGCACGAGCTTCACCGGGCGCGCGAGGTAATCGAAGGTGAGGAGCGGCTCCATGATCGCCGAGATCACCTCGCCCGAGTACACCTCGCTCGCCCGCGCCGGGTCGAAGCCGGTCTCGGCGCGTGACAGCGCCAGGTGGAGGACCTTGGCATGGTCGGGGGCCTTCGTCTCGTCGGCAGCCGTCGGTGTGGCGCCGATGCGCGGCGGCGCAGCGAAGGCCGCAGGCACAGCGAACGCCACCGGCGCGGCGACAGCCGAGGTGAGCAGCACGGCGCGCACAAAGCGCAACGCGACTTCGATCGATCGGGGGTTCATGCGCCGATGATGCCACGGCCGGAGCCCCGCGCGCGGCGCCGGCGCAGCAGGCCGATCGAGCGCAGCGGGCGGCGCGAGCACGGCGGGCGGATCGAATGCCTCGGGCGTATCCTCGATGACGGCGGTCACCGTGTTCGTCATCGCCGTCGCCTACAACCAGGTGATCGAGCTGTTCCCGTCCGGGGGCGGCGGATACAAGGTCGCGACGCGCCTGCTCGGCGCGCACGCAGGGCTCGTCTCCGGCTGTGCGCTCGTCGTCGACTACGTGCTGACGATCGCGACCTCGGCGGCGAGCGGCGTCGACGCGTTCGTCAAGCTGTGCCGCCAGGCGCGCGCCGAGTTCCCGAAC
Organism: Casimicrobiaceae bacterium; assembly: GCA_036379595.1. GTDB lineage: Bacteria > Pseudomonadota > Gammaproteobacteria > Burkholderiales > Casimicrobiaceae > VBCG01. The sequence goes on from DASVGI010000072.1 coordinate 5,526, forward strand.
ATCGTGTTCTTCGCCTCCAGGCTCGTGTTCGACCACGAGACCTGGCTCACCCGGCTCCTGCACAACCAGATCGTCAACGCGATGCAGCGCCGGCTCCAGGCCGAGGGCATGCAGATGGTGATCCTGCCGATGCGCGTGCCCGGGTAGAACTTTTTGCGCCGTCCGACCGTCGATTCGGGGGGCGCGGGGCTGCTCGCCCCCAGCGCGGGGCCCTGACGGTCGGGTTCCGTGTACGTTTTACAAACCCTGGCCGTCGACCCGCAAGAGGCCACGGCATGCTCGAAGTGTCCCACCTGACCCGCCGCTACGGCGCGGTCGTCGCCGTCGACGACGTCTCGTTTCGCATCGACCGCAACGAGGTCGTCGGCCTGCTCGGCCATAACGGCGCCGGCAAGACCACCATCATGAAGATGCTGACCGGGTACCTCGAACCCGGCAGCGGCACGATCCGCGTCGACGACCTCGAAATCGGCCGCGACACGCTCGCGATCCAGGCTCGGATCGGCTACCTGCCCGAGAACTGCCCCGTCTGGCCCGAGATGGCGGTGGCCGATTACCTCGACTACCAGGCGGCACTGCACGGCGTTCCACCCGAGCGACGGGCGCGAGCGGTCGCGACGTCGATCCGCCGCACCGCGCTCGCCGACAAGGTCGCCGCGCCGATCCACACGCTGTCGCGCGGCTACCGGCAGCGCGTCGGCGTCGCGCAGGCGCTCATCCACGATCCCGACATCGTGATCCTCGACGAGCCGACCAACGGGCTCGACCCGACGCAGATCCGCCACATGCGCGAGCTGATCCGCGATCTCGCGAAGAGTGCGACCGTCATCGTCTCGACGCACATCCTGCAGGAGGTGCAGGCGGTCTGCGATCGCGTGCTGATCCTGCGCGCCGGGAGGCTCGTCGTCGACTCGCGCATCGACGCGCTGCCGGGATCGGCGGGCCTCGTCGTCGCGATCGAAGGCGACGCGGCGGACACGCTCCGCCGCCTCCCGGCCGTCTCGCACTGCGACGAGCAGGGCCAGGCCGGGAGCATCCACGAGTACCGCCTCGACGCGCCGGCCGCGGCGGCTCCGTCGATCGCCGAGGCGATCATGCGCGCGGGACTCAGGCTCCACGCATTGCGCCCCCGGCGGCACGACCTCGAAACGGTGTTCGCCGAAGTGAACGACGAGGTCGTGCATGGCTGAGATCCTGCGCATCGCCCGCAAGGAATTCCGCGGCTTCTTCGCCTCGCCCGCGGCGTGGCTCTTCATCGGCGCATTCCTCGCCGTCACGCTGTTCGTCGTGTTCTGGGTCGAGACCTTCTTCGCCCGCAACATCGCCGACATCCGTCCGCTGTTTCGCTGGATGCCGGTGCTGCTGATCTTCCTCGTCGCAGCACTGACGATGCGCAGCTGGTCGGAGGAGCGGCGTGCCGGGACGCTCGAATCGCTGATGACGGCGCCGGTGCCGGCGCTGCATCTCGTGCTCGGCAAGTTCCTCGCGGCGCTGGCGCTCGTCGCGCTGGCGCTCGTCCTCACGCTGCCGCTGCCGGTCACCGTCGCGTTCATCGGTCCGCTCGACTGGGGGCCGGTCTTCGGCGGCTACGTCGCGACTCTGTTCCTCGCCGCCGCCTACGTATCGATCGGCGTCGCGATGAGCGCGCGCACCGACAACCCGATCGTCGCGCTGATCCTCACCGTCGTCGTCTGCGGCATCTTCTATCTGATCGGGTCCGACACGCTGACGGGGCTCTTCGGCTACCGGATCGGGCACCTCCTCGCACTGATCGGCACCGGCACGCGCTTCGAGTCGATCGAGCGCGGTGTGCTCGACCTGCGCGATCTCTACTACTACGCGTCGATCGTCGCGGTGTTCCTGATCCTCAACCTGTACACGGTGTTGCGGCTGCGCTGGGCGGGCGAAACGAAGCGGCCGCGGAACGCGCGTGTCGCGTGGGTGCTGGGGCTTGCCGCGGCGAACTTCGTCGCCGCCAACTTGTGGCTCGCCCCGGTGACCTGGGCGCGCGCCGACATCACGCGCGGGCACCTCTACACGCTGTCGGAAGTGAGCAAGCGCGAGCTCGCCTCGCTGCGCGAGCCGCTCGTCATCATCGGCTACTTCTCGGCGCATACGCATCCACTCCTGGCGCCGCTGGTGCCCGAGGTGAAGAACCTGCTCGAGGAATATGCCGTCGCGTCGCACGGACGCGCGCGCGTCGAGTTCATCGATCCGACGACCGATCGCAATGCCGCCGACGAAGCGGCCGCCAAGTACGGCGTGAAGCCGGTCCCGTTCCGCACCGCGAACCGCTACCAGTCGGCGGTGGTGAACTCGTATTTCGACATCGTCGTCGCTTACGGCGACCAGTTCGAGCATCTCGGCTTCCAGGACCTCGTCGAAGTGAAGGCGCGCGGCGAGCGCGATCTCGACGTTGGCCTCCGCAATCCCGAGTACGAGATCACGCGCTCGATCCACAAGGTCGTCGATCAGTACCGCGCGGGCGGAGACCCGTTCGCGCACCTCGTGGAGCCGGTGATCTTCCACGGCTACGTGTCGCCCGACGAGAAGCTGCCGGCATCACTGCAGAAGCTTCGCGGCGAGCTCGAGGCGCTCCTCGACGACGACGCGAAGAAATCGGGAGGCAAGCTCGAAGTCAGGTTCCAGGATCCCGATGCGAACGGCGGCAAGCTCGCGCAGGACCTGAAGCACCGTTACGGCTTCGGCGCGCAGATCGCGAGCCTCGCCGATCCGCGGCCGTTCTGGTTCTACATGGTGCTGACGCGCGGCAACGATGCCGTGCAGGTGCCGCTCCCGGACACGCTCGACAAGACCGCGCTCGAGCGCTCGCTCGACGCCGCGATTCGGCGCCTCGCACCCGGCTACCTCAAGACCGTGGCGCTCGTCGCCCCGCCGGCGTACGGGCCGTCGGCCGGAATGGGCTACACGCGCCTTTCCGCGGCGCTGTCGCAGAACGCGCGCGTCGTGCCGACGGATCTCTCGAAGGGCCTCGTTCCCGCCGACGCGGATCTTCTGCTGGTGATGGCGCCGGAGAAGCTCTCCGACAAGGCGCGCTTCGCGATCGACCAGTTCCTGATGCGCGGCGGCAGCGTCGTGGTCGCGACGTCGCCGTTCGCCGTCGACATCGGTCAGTCGCTGACTGCGCACAAGGTCGACTCCGGCCTCGAAGACTGGCTGAAGCACCTCGGCGTCACGATCAGCGACTCGATGGTGCTCGATACGCGCGACGCAGCGTTGCCGGTGCCGGTGGAGACCGATCTCGGAGGCATCCCGGTGCGCGAGATCCGCATGCTCCCGTACCCGCAGTTCCCCGATCTTCGCGGCGCGAGCCTCGATCCGACGAGCCCGATCACCGCGAACCTCGGCCAGCTCACGATGAACTGGGCGTCGCCGATCACCGTCGACAAGGCGAACGATCCGAAGCGCAAGGTCGCGGATCTCCTGTCGAGCTCGCCGGCGAGCTGGACGTCGACGAGCCTCGACGTCGTTCCCGATTACCGGACGCATCCCGACACCGGCTTCGTCGTGAGCGGCCCGCGCGGTCCGCACCTCCTCGCGGTTGCGCTCGAAGGCGGCTTCGATTCGTACTACGCGGGCAAGCCGTCGCCGCTTGCCGCGGCCGGCACCCCCGATGCCGCGGTGAAGAAGACCGCCGACGCTGCGGCGACCGGCACCGACGCGAAGACTGGCACCGACGCGAAGACTGGCGGCGACGCGAAGGCGGCCGACGATAAGCCGGTGCTGCCCGCCGGCGTCATCGACAAGTCGCCGGCGTCGGCGAAGCTCGTCGTCATCGCAAGCAACGAGTTCGCCTCCGACGGTACGATCGATCTCGCATCGGCCGGTCTTGGCACGCTGTACTCGAAGCCGCTCGACTTCGTGCAGAACGTCGTCGACTGGTCGCTCGAAGACCCGAGCCTTCTCGCGCTGCGCGGACGGGCGCAGTTCGCACGCACGCTCGATCCGCTGTCGGAGCACGGCGAGCGCATCTGGGAATACGCAAACTACGTGCTGGCGGCGATCGGGCTTTTCATCGTCTGGCTGTGGCGGCGCAGCGTCGCGAAGGCCGACGCACGACGCTTCCGGCGCATTCTCGAGGAGGCCACGGCATGAACAGGACGCTCGTCGCGCTCGCGGGATTACTCGCGCTGCAGCTGATCGTCGCGGCCGGCCTCGGTTACGCGAGAAGCGGCCTCGCGGGGCCGCCGAAGGAAGTTCCGCTCGTCGCGCTCACCGACCACAAGATCGATCGCATCACGATCGAAGGCCCCGACAAGGCGAAAGTCGTGCTCGCGCAGGCGAAGGGGTCGTGGCAGCTCCCCGAGCTCAACGATTTCCCCGCCGATCAGACGCGCGTCAAGACGCTCGTCGACTCGCTCGGCAAGCTCCACGAAGGGCTTCCGGTCGCCACCACGCGCGATGCGCAGACGCGCTTCAAGGTGAGCGATGCGAATTTCGAGCGCCGCGTGACACTCGCCGCTGCCGGCAAGCCGATCGGCACCGTCTACTTCGGCACCTCACCGTCGATGCGCGAGATTCATGCGCGCCGCAACGGGCAGAGCGACGTCTATTCGGTGCAGTTCGCGAGCTGGCAGATGCCGGCGAAGGCGTCCGACTGGGAAGACAAGACGCTGCTGCAGATTCCCGTGCACGACATCGACGCGATCGACGTCGCGGGCCTGCACATCGTCCACGTGGCGGACAAGAGCGCGAAGACCCCTGCGTGGCAGGCGACGGGCCTCGCCGCCGGCGAGAGCCTCGACCAGACCGCAGCGGCGTCCCTCGCCGGCTCGCTCGCCGACCTCGAGTTCGACCACGTGATCACCGGCACGCCGCCCGCCGGCGATGGGCTCGCGTCGCCCGCGGTCGAGCTCACGGTGACGAAGCGCGGCGGAGCGAGCGTCGTCT
>DASVGI010000073.1:0-30311 GCA_036379595.1 Casimicrobiaceae bacterium
ACGGTACCCCACTCCCTGCCTCCACGGTCGGCGTAGAGCGCGCCGTAGCATCCCCGTCGCTCGACCCGGCGCGGCGGGTCGCTGCAATCCGGGCCGTTGCCGCATCCCCGAAAAACGTGGTACGTCCCGGGTTTCCCGTCCCTGTGCTACGCTCGCCGCCGCGCCGATCGGGCGCTCACAGCCAGGCGGAGGTCACCGTGGGTCTGTTCCATATCATCTCGATGATCATCGTGGGGTTCATCGTCGGCGTCATCGCGCGCTTCGTGTATCCCGGCGCCGTGCACATGGGGTTCATCGCGACAGTGATCGTCGGCATCATCGGCTCGCTCGTCGGCGGCGTGATCGGCGGGCTCATCTGGCGCTCGGCCGACGGGAAATATCACCCGGCCGGCTGGTTCCTTTCGATCATCGGCGCGCTGATCGTGCTCTACCTCTACCTCAACTTCGTGCACTGACGCAGACGAGGCGCGTGCACTGACTCAAACGAGGTCGGCCGCGGTGCCGAGGATCTGCTCGCGCAGGTCGCGGTAGCGCGGCAGCTGCGGAGGGTAGACACAGACGTATTTCACCTGCGCTGCGGAGAGGCAGCGCTGCTTGATCGTCTCCAGCTTCTGGTCGCGCGGATCGACGACGTGATCGGGCTCGCGCAAGTCGACGATCGCGATGATCGTCATGTCGCGATCGCAGACGACGAAGCCGACGTGCTGGTTCGCGATCTTGCGGAACGCGCGCAGCCGTTCGAGCCCCTGCGGCCCGATCTTCACCTGCAGCACATCGGCAAGGCGCACGCGCGCGAACACCTCGTGGCGCGGGAACGCCGCCTTCAGCAGCAGGAACACCGCCGCCTCCGACTTCGACAGGAAGCGCGGCCGCAGCAGATAGAGACCGGGCACCTCGGCCGACGACAGGAGCCGCGTCGTCTCGCCCTCGGTCCACGGCGCGAGCGCCGTCGGGCCGTCGACGGCGGTGCGCGCCGCGATCCCCGCCTCGCGGCGCCTGCGCATCAGGCCCGCGACGACGACGATCGCGAGGAGCGCAATCGCCAGCGCGAACACGACTCCCGACGTCAGCCAGGACGTCATGCGCGCGCGCGCACCGTGACGGCGTCGATGGATTCCGGGAATGACCGAGGCATAAGCTTTGCGTTTCCCTGATTGTTCGTGCCTTTTCGAGGATTCTAGCGCATGACGAGCAACTCACGTCTTGGCGCCACAGCCGCCGGGCGCGACCCGGAACGCGTACCCCGGCGCCCCGCCCCCGGCCAGGCGCGCCCGCGCCGCAGCGATGTGCTCGGCGCGATCGATCTCCTGCCACGCCTGCCCGGCGATATCGAAGGCGAGGATTGGCAGCCGGTGCTCGTCGATGATGGCGCGGACCGCGAAGAAGTAATAGTCGCGCGGGCGACTGAAACCTTCTCTGACCCTGCGGTCGAGCTCGGTGGCGAAGACCCGTGCCGAGCGTCGCGAAAGCTTCAGCATGCCGGCATACATCCCGCTGTAGCCGGCGAAATCCTCGTCGAAGCGAACGATACGCCCGTTTTCGACCGCGACGTTGATTTCGCGCGGATCGCGAATCGCGCTGTCGAAAGCCATCAGCGAGTCGGCCGTCGCGGCGAGAAGCCGTGCGGCGAGGTCTTCGGCGAGCGCGACGTCGCCATGAATCAGCATGACCGGGGCATCGAAGGCGTCGCGGGCCAGCCACAGCGAGGCGTTGATCCCAGCTACCTCGAAGAACGGATTGATGACGATCCGGCAATCCGCGACGAGCGGAATCACCCGTTCGCTGCGATATCCCAGGACCACACGGATGTCGGCGTCACGGTCGACCTGCCGGATCTGGCGCAGGATGCGGCTGATCAGCGTCTCGCCGTCGACATCGATCAGGCACTTCGGCAGCCCGGCGCCCGCATCGCCGAGGCGTCGCCCCATCCCCGCGGCGAGGATCAGATAGCGCACTCGCGCTCGGCCGGCACCGGGAAATCGAGCAACCGCGCGCGGTCGCCCGCAGGTCTCACGCCAGCCTCCACGAGAAATCGAACGCCGACGCAGCCGGGCGCGGCGAAGGCGGCCGCGCCGGCGCCCCGAAGAACGCGTCGCGTCCGCGCGGGCTGATCGTCGCAAGACAGCGCCGCTCGAGCGCGTGCACGGCCTCGACGCCGCGATCGACAATGTACTGCCGCTTCGCATCGACCCGCGCGAGAAGCGCGTCGCGCAGGACGCGAAAGTCGCTCGCGAGACGCGACACGGCTTGCGGATTGGACGCGAGCGCGGCGAGGAAATGCGGCATCGCGCCGTGCGGCGCCTGCAGCGTCAACTCTCCCGCGCCGTCGAGCGTGAAGAGGTGCAGCAGGTTGCAATGGTTGCCGGGGTCGATCCGGTGCGCGAAGAGTTCGAGACCGTGCGAGCTCGCGACGAGCGTCCACGTGTCGTCGGTCACCGAGAACGCCTTGACGATGCCGCAGTCGACATTGTCCGGCTGGTTCGCCGTGTAATTCTGGGCATACACGCGCTCGGGCGCCCCGGTGAAGAGATCGATGCCAGAATGGGGAAACGGCATCGCAGCGTCGACTCCCAGCAGCGCGAGGCAGGTCGGCGCGACGTCGATCGTACTCGCGAGCCCGGCGCGAACCGACGGCGCGAGCGCCGGGTCGCGGATCGCAAAGGGTGTCGCGATGATGTCGGTGTAGGGTTCGGTCCCGTGGATCATTCCGCCCTTGAAGCCGTGACTCCAGAAATCGTCCCCGTGATCGCCGTACAGGACGATCGTCGTGTCGTCGAGCAGTCCCTTGCGCTCCAGCATCTGCGTAATGCGGCCGACGGCATCATCGGCGACCGCACATGCTCGGCGAAGCTGGTCGACCAGCCCCGTCGACATCGGCGCCAGCGCCAGGCTGTGCTCGATGTGCGTAATCAGGTCCCACACGTAGATCGCGAAGGGCCTCGTTTCGGTGAGCGCATCGAACTCGCCGAACAACCGCGGAAAATCGTTGGTTTCCCGGATCGGCGGCAGCGAATGGCCCCATGCGGGCGAGACGATGGGCCGCTGCGGAAAGCCGTTGAGACAGATCAGGCTCGAGTGGTATCCGCACGCCTGCAGCACCTCGAAGAGGTGAGGATTGTTGCGGGCCGGTTTCGCATCGACGAAACGCGTCGAAGCGTCGAGCTCGAAGTCGTTCGCATAGAAGAAGTACGCGAGCGCCATCCCCGTCGATGTCGCCGATGAGAAGAAGTTGTCGAACACGACGCCCTCGCGCATCAGGCGCAGTGTGTTCGGAAAGACGGAAGCGAACGTCGCGAGCCGCTGCCGCGAGATGCTCTCGAGATGCAGGACAACGAGGTTCTTCAAGGATCGGCCCGCCGGGTTCCGTCGCCTCGGCCGCCAGCATGGCCGGCGCCAGAATACGCGGGCCGTCTCGCGCGGGTCAAGGCTCGCGCACGCAACAAAACGGCCCGCGTCGCCGCGGGCCGTTCGTCGATGCGGATCGCGGTCCGGCCAGGCCGGACCGGCAGGCGTTACATATCCATATCGCCCATGCCGCCCATGCCGCCGCCCGGCATCGCCGGCTTGTCGTCCTTCGGCAGCTCGGCCACCATCGCATCGGTGGTCAGCATCAGGCTCGCGACCGACGCGGCGTTCTGCAGCGCGTAGCGCGCGACCTTGGTCGGATCGAGAACACCCATCTCGACCAGATCGCCGTACTCTCCCGTCGACGCGTTCATGCCGAAATTGCCCTTGCCTTCGGCGACCTTGTTCAGCACGACCGACGGCTCCTCGCCGGCGTTCGCGACGATCTGGCGCAGCGGCTCTTCGACCGCACGGAGCACGATCTTGACGCCGGCGTCCTGATCGGGGTTCGCGCCCTTCAGGCTCTTGACGTTGGCACGTGCGCGCAGGTACGCGACGCCGCCGCCGGGGACGATGCCCTCCTCGACCGCCGCACGGGTCGCGTGCAGCGCATCCTCGACGCGCGCCTTCTTCTCCTTCATCTCGACTTCGGTCGCGGCGCCGACCTTGATCACCGCAACACCGCCGGCGAGCTTCGCCACGCGCTCCTGCAGCTTCTCCTTGTCGTAATCGGAGGTCGCTTCCTCGATCTGCTTGCGGATGTTCTTCACGCGCGCCTCGATCGCCGCCTTCTCGCCGGCGCCGTCGATGATCGTCGTGTCTTCCTTCGCCGCCTCGACGCGCTTGGCGCGGCCGAGATCCTTGAGCGACGCATTCTCGAGCTTGAGACCGAGCTCCTCGGCGATCACCGTGCCGCCGGTGAGGATCGCGATGTCCTCGAGCATCGCCTTGCGGCGGTCACCGAAGCCGGGAGCCTTGACCGCCACCGTCTTCAGGATGCCGCGGATGTTGTTGACGACGAGCGTCGCCAGCGCCTCGCCGTCGACGTCTTCGGCGATGATGACGAGCGGCTTGCCCGACTTCGCGACCTGCTCGAGCACCGGCAGGAGATCGCGGATGTTCGAGATCTTCTTGTCGTGCAGCAGGATGTACGGGTCTTCGAGGACCGACACCTGCTTGTCGGGATTGTTGATGAAGTACGGCGAGATGTAGCCGCGGTCGAACTGCATGCCCTCGACGAGATCGAGCTCGTTCTCGAGGCCCTTGCCGTCCTCGACGGTGATCACGCCTTCCTTGCCGACCTTGTCCATCGCTTCGGCGATCGTCTTGCCGATCGATTCGTCGGCGTTGGCCGAGATCGATCCGACCTGCGCGATCTCCTTCGACGTCGAACACGGCTTGCTGATCTTCTTCAGCTCCTCGACGATCGCGACGACGGCCTTGTCGATACCGCGCTTCAGGTCCATCGGGTTCATGCCGGCGGCGACGTACTTCATGCCTTCGGTCACGATCGACTGCGCGAGCACGGTTGCGGTGGTGGTGCCGTCACCGGCGACGTCGGAAGTCTTCGACGCGACTTCCTTCACCATCTGCGCGCCCATGTTCTCGAACTTGTCCTTGAGCTCGATCTCCTTCGCGACGGACACGCCGTCCTTGGTGATCGTCGGCGCGCCGAAGCTGCGCTCGAGGACGACCTTGCGGCCCTTGGGGCCGAGCGTCACCTTGACGGCGTTGGCGAGGACATTCACGCCATTCACCATCTTGTTACGGACGTGTTCGCCGAAGCGGACGTCTTTGGCTGCCATGTTCGGTTCTCCTGATACGTGTGCGTTGGGGATGGGTGGTCAGTCGACGATGCCGATGACGTCGTCTTCGCGCATGTGAAGCAGGTCCTGGCCGTCCATCTTGAATTCCTGACCCGAGTACTTGCCGAAGAGAACCTTCTCGCCGGGCTTCACGCCCATCGCGATCAGCTTGCCGTGCTCGTCGGTCTTGCCGGGGCCGCAGTAGAGGACCTCGCCGATCGACGGCTTCTCGGCAGCCGTATCGGGAATGACGATGCCGCCGGCGGATTTGCGTTCCTCCTCGAGGCGCTTGACGATAATCCGGTCGTGCAGGGGACGAAGCTTCATGTCAGTGCTCACTCCTGGTTTGAAATCGTCTGGAAACAACGGGTTAGCGCCCATCCTCGGCCGGAGCCCGCGGGCGCGGCGCGCAACGACACGCGTTGCTGGCACTCGATAACCGCGAGTGCTAATAGTAGTCGCGCCGGTCTCGCATTTCAATAGCTGCGACCATGATTTTCGTCAAATTGCCGGCGAATTGTGCAGTGCATAATCGCCGGCCGCGCACCGACGGGGACCATGGATGGCGACGCAGCTCAACGAGACCTACAACGACCAGATCGTCCGGCTGTTCCTGCTCGCCGCCGCAGTGTGGGGAATCATCGGCATGTCGGTCGGCGTCTACGCGGCGGCCGAGCTCGCCTGGCCGTTCTGGAACTTCGATGTCCCGTTCCTGACGTTCAGCCGCATCCGCCCCGACCACACGTTCGGCGTCATCTTCGCGTTCGGCGGGTCGGCGCTGATGGGGACCTGCTATTACGTCGTCCAGCGCACCGGCCATACGCGGCTCGCGTTCACCGCGCTCGCCAACGTCACCTTCTGGGGCTGGCAGCTCGCCTGCATCCTCGCGATGCTGACGATGCCGCTCGGCATCACGCAGAGCAAGGAGTACGCCGAGCCCGAGTGGCCGATCGACATCCTCGTCACCGTCGTCTGGGTGAGCTTCGCGGTCGTCTTCTTCGCGACCCTCGCGCGGCGCCGCATCCGGCACATCTACGTCGCGAACTGGTACTACGGCGCCTTCATCATCGCCGTCGCGCTCCTGCACGTCGTCAACAACCTCGCGCTGCCGGTCTCGCTCACCAAGTCGTATCCGGTCTACTCAGGCGTCACCGACGCGATGGTGCAATGGTGGTACGGCCACAACGCCGTGGCGTTCTTCCTCACCGCGGGCTTCCTCGGGATGATGTATTACTTCGTCCCGCGCCAGGCCCAGCAGCCGCTGTGGAGCTACCGCTTCTCGATCGTCAACTTCTGGGCGCTGATCTCGGTGTACATGTGGGCCGGGTCGCACCACCTGATGTACACGGCGCTGCCCGACTGGGTCCAGTCGGTCGGCATGGCGTTCTCGCTCGTCCTGCTGATGCCGAGCTGGGGCTCCGCGGCGAACGGGCTTCTCACCTTCAACGGCTCGTGGCACAGGCTGAAGACCGACCCGGCGGCCAGGTTCATGGTCGTTTCCCTCGTGTTCTACGCGGCGGCGACGTTCGAAGGCTCGATGATGGCGATCAAGTCGGTGAATGCGCTGTCGCACTACACCGACTGGACGATCGCGCACGTTCATTCGGGTTCGATCGGATGGGTGGCGATGATCACCATCGGCTCGCTCTATGCGATGGCGCCGCGCGCGCTCGGACAGCCGGCGATGCATTCGCGGCGTGCGATGGAGCTGCACTTCTGGCTGCACACCGGCGGCGTGCTGATCTACGTGATCGCGATGTGGACGGCCGGCGTCACCGAGGGCCTGATGTGGCGCGCGACCCACGCCGACGGCTCGCTCGTCTACCCGTTCATCGACAGCCTGATCGCGATCAAGCCGTTCTACGCAATGCGCTGGTTCGGCGGCGTGATGGTGCTCTCCGGCATGGTGGTGATGGCGTGGAATCTGTGGCACACGGCGGCTGCGGCGCGCGCGCGCCTCATCCGTCCGATCCCGGTGCCGATTCCCGAGCCGGTGCACGAGCAGGTTCCGGCGCCATTGCCGGCCTTCGCCTGAGGACGCGAACATGGCCAGGGGATACCGCTATTTCGAGGCGATCGAGAAAAACCTCGGGCTGCTCGGCTTTCTGACCCTCGTCATGGTCTCGCTCGGCGGCCTCGCCGAGATCACGCCAATCTTCGTGCAGGCGCACACGGTGAAACCGCCCGCTGGCGTCAAACCTTACGACCCGCTGCGCCTCGCCGGACGCGACATTTACGTGCGCGAAGGCTGCTATCTCTGCCACTCGCAGATGATCCGCGCGCTACGCGCCGAGGTCGATCGCTACGGCCACTTCTCGGTGGCGAGCGAATCGGTGTACGACCGGCCGTTCCAGTGGGGATCGAAGCGCACCGGCCCCGACCTCGCGCGCGTCGGCGGCAAGTATTCGGATGCGTGGCAGCGCATGCACCTGATGAACCCGCGCGCGGTCGAGCCGCAGTCCAACATGCCCGGCTATCCGTGGCTTGCCGACGCGCCGCTCGATGCCACCGACATCATGGCGCGCATGCGCGCGCTGCGCACACTCGGTGACCCGTATGGCGACGCCGACATCGCCGGGGCGCCGAAGGCGCTCGCCGGAAAGACCGAGCTCGACGCGCTCGTCGCCTATCTGCAGGGGCTGGGGATCATGAACGACGCACCGCCTGCCGTGGCTGCGGCGAGCGGCGCACCGACGGGAGGTGCGCGATGAGCCCGTTCTGGGGTCACCTCGCCGGCGTGATCACGTCGGTGCTGATGCTGCTGTTCATCGGCATCTGGATCTGGGCGTGGCTGCCGCAGCACCGGCCGACCTTCGACGCGCTCGCTGCGCTGCCGATGCAGGACGGGGACGAGCGATGAGCGCGTTCTGGTCGGCGTGGGTCATGGTGCTCATCGTGGTGAATCTCGGTATCACGTTCTTCCTGTTCCTGTGGGGCCCGCGCGTCGAGATCCCGACGCTGAAGGACGGCACCACCGGCCACGTCTGGGCGCACGGCGTGCTGCGCGAGAGCGTGCGCAGGCTGCCGCTGTGGTGGGTCGTGCTGTCGCTCTCGATGTTCATCGTCGGCTTCGCGTATCTCGCGCTCTATCCGGGCTTCGGCGCGTTCAGAGGCGTGCTCGGCTGGACGTCGACCGCCGAGGTCGAAGCCGATCGCGGCGCGAATGCGACGAAGCTCGCTTCCCTGATGCAGCGCATCCACGGCGCGCCGGTCGACAAGCTCGCCGCCGATCGGGAAGTGACGCGGCTCGGCGAGCGCCTCTTCGTCGACAACTGTGCGGCGTGCCACGGGCGCGACGCGCTCGGCAACCAGGCGCTCGGTGCACCCGACCTCACCGACGGCGACTGGCTCTACGGCGGCAGCGGCGACACGATCCTCGCGAGCATCCTCGACGGACGCCGCGGCGCGATGCCGGCGTGGAGCCCCACGCTTTCCGATGCGCAGATCACCGACGTCGCGAACTACGTGAAGAGCCTCTCCGGCGCCCCATACGACGACGTGAAGGCGGTCGCGGGCAAGCCGCTATTCGCGACGAATTGCGCGGCGTGCCACGGGCAGGACGGCAAGGGCAACCCGTCGCTCGGCGCACCCAATCTCACCGATGCCGTCTGGCTCTACGGCGGAAGCCTCGACACCGTCATGACGACGATCCGCAACGGTCGCGGCGGCGTCATGCCATCGTGGCGCACGCGGCTCGGCGAAGACGATGCGCGCGCCGTCGCGGCGTTCGTCTATGCGCAGTCGCATCCGATGTCGGCCGGCGCCGGCAACTGACCGCGTGGCGACGCGCGCCGCCGGCGCGTGGTGGCGCCAGCCCGTCGCGTGGCTGGGTGTTGCGATCTTCGTTGCATCGATCGCCGGCTGCATCGTGATGATCGTTCTCGCCGAGCGCAACAAAGACGAAGCGCTTCCCACCGCAGGCAACCAGGTGCTGAGCGTCCCCCTTGCCCGCTCCGCCGACGTCGCCACGGCCGCTGCCGCGAACTCTGCCGCGGACGCGATCGACGTGAATCGACGATGAGCATTCGGCCGGTGAGCGCTCGGCCGGCGGATGCGTGCTGGCACTGCGGCGAGTCGCTGCCGCCGGGTGACGACATACACGCGGTCGTCGCCGGCGTCCCCCACGCGGTCTGCTGTCACGGCTGTCGCGCCGCGGTCGAATGGATCGACGGGCTCGGCCTCGCCGACTACTACCGCCTGCGCGACAGCCGTGGCAACACACGGCGTGCTGCGACGCGCGCAGCGGATCCCGCACGCGTCGCCGACGACGCGGCAACGTGGGCGCGGCCCGAAGTTGCGGCGCAGGTGCTGCGCAACCTCGATGGCGGACGCTGCGAGGCGCTCCTCGCAATCGATGGCCTGCGCTGCGCAGCGTGCAGCTGGCTGATCGAGCGCGCAGTCGGTGCGCTGCCGGGGGTCGTGAGCGTCGAGGTCAATGCTGCGGCGCGGCGCGCGCGGATCACCGGGATGCGCGGTGCGCTCGCGCTACCGGCGATCGTCGACACGCTGGGGCGCGCGGGCTATCGCGCGCTGCCGCTCGACGCACGCGTCCTCGACGACGCGCGGCGACGCGAGTCGCGCGAGGCGATGAAGCGCCTCGCGGTGGCCGGCTTCGGTGCGATGCAGGCGATGATGTACGCGGCGGCGCTGTACTTCGGCGCCGTCGAGCGCATGGACGCGGTGACGCGCGATCTCTTCCGCTGGCTCGGCCTCCTCGTCGCCACGCCGGTCGTGTTCTATTCGGCGCGCCCGTTCTTCGCAGGCGCGAGGCGCTCGCTCGCCGCGGGCCGGCTCGGGATGGACGTCCCGGTCGCCGTCGCCGTCGCGCTGATCTACGCGGCGAGTGTCGTCGAGGCGGTGTCGGGCGGCGCCGACGTGTACTTCGATTCGGTCAGCATGTTCGTCTTCCTGCTCCTTGCCGGGCGCTATCTCGAAATGCGCGCGCGTCACCGCGCCGGCGAGCTCTCCGATGCGCTGGCGCGGCAATCGCCGCTGTTCGCCGAGCGCATCGGCGTCGACGAATCACTTATGCGTGTGGCGGCGTTCGAGCTTCGCGCCGGCGATCGCGTCCACGTCGCCGAGGGCGCGACGGTGCCCGCCGACGGTGTGCTCGAAAGCGGCGCTTGCGTGGTCGACGAGGCGCTGCTGTCGGGCGAGCCGCACGCCGTGAAGAAGCGCGCGGGCGACGCGCTTCTCGCCGGAAGCATCGTCGTCGACGGACCGGCGCGGCTCGCGGTGCTGCGCACCGGCGCCGACACGACGCTCTCCGCGATCGTCACCCTCGCCGCGCGCGCGGCGGCATCGAAGCCGCGCCTCGCGCGGGAAGGCGAGCGTGCGGCGGCGCGCTTCGTCGCGCGCGTGCTCTCCCTCGCCGCGATCACCGCGATCGCGTGGTCGCTCGTCGACCCTGCGCGCGCATTCGCCGCAGTGCTCGCCGTCCTCGTCGTCTCGTGCCCCTGCGCGTACGCGCTCGCGGTCCCCGCCGCGGTGACGCGCGCACTCGGCGTGCTCGCCCGCCGCCGGGTGCTCGTCGTGAATGCCGATGCGATCGAGGCGCTGGCCACAGCGACCCACGTCGTCCTCGACAAGACCGGCACGCTGACCGAGCCGCGACTCGCGCTCGATCAGGTGCGCGTGCGCGAAGGGGTCGAACGGGAAGTCGCGCTGTCGCTCGCCGCGGCGCTCGCGCGCGGAAGCTCGCATCCGCTCGCCCGCGTGGTTGCGGCCTGCCCGCACCGCGAGAGCATCTGCGTCGACGAGCTTCGTGTCGAGGAGCTTCGTGTCGAGGAGCTTCGCGTCGATGCGGGTGCAGGAATCAGCGGGACCGTCGGCGGCGCACGGCTGCGCCTCGGGCACGCTGCGTATGCGCTTCGCGGCAGTTTGCAGCGCGCCGGCGCGACCACCGCTGCCACCGGCGCCATCATCGACCCCGCGCTCGACGACGCACTCGTTCTCGCCGACGATAAAGGTGTGCTCGCAACGTTCCGCATCGCCGAAGAGCTGCGCCCCGGCGTGCGCGACGCCGTGCATGCACTTCGCGACGCGGGACTGACGGTGTCGATCGCGAGCGGCGATTCGCCGGCGCGCGTGGCGAAGCTCGCCGGAGAGCTCGGCATCGCACACTGGGAGGCAGCACTCACGCCGGACGCGAAGCTCGCGCGGCTCATTCGAATGCGCGCGGACGGTGCGCGCGTTATCGCGGTCGGCGACGGCATCAACGATGCACCGCTTCTCGCCGGCGCCGACGTCGGCGTGGCAATCGGATCGGGCACCGACCTCGCGCGCGCCTCGGGCGACGTTATCCTCGTCGACAACCGCCTCACCGACCTCGTCGGCGCGCGCGCGATCGCACGCGAGACGATCGCGATCCTCGCGCAGAACCGGCGCTGGGCGCTCGCCTGGAACCTGGCCGCGATGCCGCTGGCGGCCCTCGGCTTCGTGCCGCCGTGGCTCGCCGCCGCCGGGATGTCGATGAGCTCGCTCGGCGTCGTCATGAACGCGCTGCGCATCGGTCGCCGGACGACGCGCTCGTCGACCACAGGCGCGACGCTGACCGCGGCGCCAGCCATCGACGGAGCGAAGAGCGGTGGTGCAAAGACCGGTGGCGCAAAGACCGGCGGTGCGACGATCATTCTCCGGAGCGATGGTCGCGCAACGAAGGAGAGCCCGGCATGAACGCGATCGTCGCGCTGATTCCGGTGTCGATCGCGCTCCTGATCGTCGGCGGCATCGCGTTCTTCTGGGCGGTCGACCACGGGCAGTTCGACGACGTGGAGACGCCGGGCCTGCTGCCGCTCGAAGACGACGCGCCCGCTCAGGACTCCGAATGAGCGGCTGCGGACGACCGCCTCCGAATGATCGCCTCCGAATGATCGCCTCCGAATGACCGCTTCGTCGCTCACTCTCGGTGCTGCGCTCGTCCTGGGGCTCGCCGCGAGCGGCCACTGCTTCGTCATGTGCGGCGGTATCTCGGCCGCACTCGGCGTCGCGACGGCGAAAGGCGCCGACGGGCGGCCGCGACCGCTGCTCCTCGTCGGCTACCAGGCGGGGCGCACGCTTTCGTATGCGCTCGCCGGGCTCGTGCTCGGCGGTGCGCTCGGCGGACTCGTGGACCTCGTCGCCACCGACTCGGTGCGCGTCGCGCTGCGCGCACTTTCGGCGGCGGCGCTCGCGCTCGCTGCGCTGGTCGCCTTCGGTGGCATCCGCGATCCCGGCGCAGTCGTCGGCCGCTACGTGTGGCCGCGGCTCGCGCCGCTCGGACGGCGCCTCCTTCCCGTCGCGACGCTGCCGCGCGCCGTCGGCTTCGGCATGGTGTGGGGATTCATGCCCTGCGGCTTCGTCTACACGGTGCTCGTGATCGCAACGCTGCAGCTCGATGCGTGGCGAAGCGCCGCGACGATGCTCGCCTTCGGCGCCGGCACGATGCCGGCGATGCTCGCGACCGCATTCGGTGCGCAGCGCTACGCCGGCTTCACGGCGCGCCCTGCCGCGCGGCGCGTCGCCGGCACCGTGCTGGTCGCGAGTGCGGCACTTACGCTCGCCGGACCCTGGCTCGCCGGCGACAGCGCATGGATGCATGCGTGGCTGCCGTTTCTCTGCACCGTCCCCGGTCAATGACGAAGCGCGTCGCGGCATGGGACGACGCGACGGTTCGCCCGCAGTCAGGATCCTCCGGCCCCTCCCGATCCCGTTGAGCCCTGTGCGGCGGGGGCATGCCAGCCGCCCCCGAGCGCCTGAATCAGCGCGATCGCCGCGACCTGCCGGCTCGCGGTGAGCTGCGACAGCGTCTGACGCGCCGACAGCGCGGTCACCTGCGCCGTAACGACGCTCGTGTACGGCACCTGGCCCTGCAGATACTGATTGAGCGTGAGCTCTTCGGTCCGGTCGGCGTCGGCCGAGGCTTCGCGACGCAGATCGACCTGCCCGGCGAGCGAGCGGATCGTCGCGAGCTGATCTTCGACCGCCTGAAATGCGGTCAGCACCGTTTGACGGTAATTGGCGATCGCGACGTCGCGCGCGGCCTCGGCGCCCTCGACGCGTGCCCTGATCGCGCCGGCATCGAACAGCGTCTGCGCGACCGAGAGGCCGAGCGACCACAATGTGTTCGACGCGCTCAGGACATGGGCGAGGCTCGAGCTCTGACCCGCATACGATGCCGACAACCCGAGGCTGGGGAAGTACGCGGTGCGGTCGATGCCGATCTGCGCGTTCGCCGCGGCGACGTTGCGTTCCGCCGCGGCGATGTCCGGACGGCGCTGCACGAGCTCCGACGGCACGACGAGCGGGACCGCAGGTACCGTCGCGTTGCGCTCGACGACCGGAATGGCAAAGTCTCCCGGCGCCTTCCCGACGAGGAGCGCGATCGCGTGCTCGAGCACCGCGCGCTGGCCTTTGAGCGCGACGAGATTCGCCTGCGTCGTCGCGAGCAGCGTGCGCGCTTCGAGCACGTCGGTGCGCTGCGCGATCCCGGCGTTGTACTGGTTGGTCGTGATCGTCAGCGAGCGTTGATACGCGGCAACTGCGCGCGACAGGAGCGCGATCTGGTTGTCGTCGTCGCGCAGCGTGAAGTAGTCGGTGGCGAGTGCCGCCTGCGCCGAGAGGCGCGCCGCGGCGAAATTGGCGGCGCTCGCCCCGGCGCTCGCCTCGGCGCCGGTGACGCCGAGCGCGAGCTTGCCCCAGAGATCGGGCTCCCAGCTCGCGGTGACGCCGAGCTGATAGCTCGCGGGCCTCGATGGTCCTCGCACCGCACCGCTCTTATTGGCGTCGCCGTTGAGCCCCAGCGACGGGAAGAGCGCCGCGCGCTGCTCGCGCACGAGCGCCTGCGCCTGGGCATAGGCGGCGGCCGCGGCAGCGACGTTCTGATTCGAGATCGCGACCTCGTCCATCAGCGCATCGAGCGCCGGATCGTCGAAGAGCCGCCACCACGGTCCGCGATCGAGCGCGTCGGCGGGCGCGGCGGGGAACCAGTCGGACGCCGCGGCCGGGGCTTCCTTGTAGGCGCTCGGCACCGGCGCGGTGGGACGCTGGTACGGAGCGCTCGCGCAGGCCGCGAGCGTCGCCGCGAACACGGCGGGAAGCCATGATCGCAGCGCAGCGGGTACCTGGAAGAATCGCTTCATGTATGGAAGGCCCGCGTCATGTATGGAAGGGCCGCTTCATGGACGGAAGCATTGCTTCATGTCGGCTCGAGCGGAGGCGTCGCTGCGGCATCACCCGAGCGGGCGAGGTGCCGCTCGTCGGCGCTTCGCCTGCGCAGGCGATCGAGGTAGAGGTAGACGACCGGCGTCGTGACGAGTGTCAGCAACTGGCTCGCGACGAGACCGCCGATGATCGCGACGCCGAGCGGCTGGCGCAGCTCCGCGCCTTCACCGAAGCCGATCGCAAGCGGCAGCGCGCCGAGAATCGCGGCGAGCGTTGTCATCAGAATCGGGCGGAAGCGCAGCAGGCATGCCTCGCGCACGGCGGCGACCGCACTCATTCCCCGCGCCCGCTCGGCTTCGAGCGCGAAATCGATGATCAGGATCGCGTTCTTCTTCACGATGCCGATCAGCAGGAACACTCCGATCAGCGCGATCAGCGAGAAGCTCATCCGGAACATCAGGAGTGCGAGCACCGCTCCGACGCCGGCCGACGGCAGCGTCGACAGCACGGTGAACGGGTGAACGAGGCTCTCGTAGAGAATGCCGAGCACGATGTAGATGACGATGATCGCAGCGAGGATCAGGAGCCCCTGCTGGCCGGTCGTCTGCTCGGCGAGGAGCGCGGTGCCCGCGAACGATCCACGGATCGACGCCGGCATCGCGATGTCGGCCTCGGCCTCGGCGATCGCCCGACCCGCCTCGGCGATCGTCGCACCTTCGGCGAGATTGAACGAGATCGTCGTCGCGAGCTCGGTGTCCTGGTGATTGATCGACGTTGCCGTCGAATCCTCGACAACGTGCGCGATCGTCGAGAGCGGAACGAGGTTCGCCGGACGATTGCTGAGGACCCGTCCCGTGGAGGCGCCGCGCTGTGCCGGATTCGGCGACAGCACGGCCGTCGCGGTGCCGCTCGCCGGCGCGGCCGGGCCCGACGTGCTCTCGGTCGCCACGAGTTGCCCGGCGTTGTTGACGAGCGTCGTTCCGGGCACGTAGATGTCGTCGAGCGCACCGGGGCTCTCGGTGTACTGCGGCGCCCATTCCATCACGACATGGTACTGATTGAGGCCGGTGTAGATCGTCGCCACCTGCCGCTGGCCGAACGCGTCGTAGAGCGCCGCATCGACGCCGCTCGCGGTGATGCCGAGGCGCGCGGCCTTGTCGTAGTCGACGACGACATGGCTTTCGACACCGTTCTGCTGATCGTCGCTGTTGACGTCGGTGACGACCGGGAAGCTCTTCAGCCGATCGACGAGCTTGTGCGACCATTCGTTCAGGAGCGCGTCGTCGTCGCCTTTGAGCGTGTACTGATACGTCGCATTGCCCGCGCGGCCTCCCGCACGGACGTCCTGCACCGGCTGCAGGAAAAGCCGCAGCCCGGTGACGCGCTCGAGCTTCGGGCGCAGCCTGCCGATCACGGCAAGCCCGCCGATGCCGCGCTCGGACCGCGGCTTCAGCTCGACGAACATGAATCCGCCGCCCGCGCGCGAGCCGCCGATGAAACCGACGACCGACTGCACGGCGGGATCCGCACGGACGATGTCGACGACCTGGCGCAGCTTGTCGCCCATCGCCTTCGTCGAGATGCTCTGGTCGGCCGAGAGCCCGCCGATCAGCTGCCCGGTATCCTGCTGCGGAAAGAGCGCTTTGGGGACCTTCACGAACAGGTACCCATTGAGCGCGATCACGCAGACGAGCATCAGCAGCACGAGCCCGCGGTTGGCGAGGGCCCAGTCGAGGCTCTTCGCGTAGGTTGCGAGCATCCAGTCAAATACGCACCTTGCGACGCGCGCCGGCCACCGCTCGACACGCGGCTCGCGGGACTCGCCTCCCGGATGAAGCAGCCACGCGCACATCATCGGCGTCGTCGTGAGCGACAGCACGAGCGAGATCAGCACCGCGACCGAGAGCGTCACCGCGAACTCGCGAAAGAGGCGCCCGGGAAGCCCGCCCATGAAGAGGAGCGGAATGAACACGGCGACGAGCGAGAGGCTGATCGAGACGACGGTGAAGCCGACCTCGCGCGCGCCGGTCAGCGCCGCGCGCATCCGCGTCATCCCGGCTTCGAGGTGCCGCGTCGTGTTTTCGAGCACGACGATCGCGTCGTCGATCACGAATCCGGTGGCAATGGCGAGCGCCATCAGCGAGAGATTGTCGAGACTGAACCCCAGGAGGTCCATGACGCCGAAGGTCCCGAGGAGCGCCGTCACGGTGGCGACCGCCGGCACGAGCGTCGCGCGGAAGCTGCGCAGAAAGAGGCTCACGACCAGCACGACGAGGATCACTGACGCGACGAGCGCCACCTCGACCTCGTTGAGCGATGCGCGGATCGAATGCGTGCGGTCTGCCGCGACGTGGACCTCGACGTCCGCGGGAAGCTGCGCCTGGAGCTCGGGCAGCAGTGCGCGCACCGAGTCGACCGTCTTGATCACGTTGGCCGACGGCTCGGTGCGGATCAGCACGATGACCGCCTTCTGGCCGTTGTAGAGACCGAGCGTGCGCGAGTCCTCGACACCGTCCTCGACGTTGGCGACGTCCTCGAGCCGCACCGCAGCGCCGTTGCGCCAGGCGATCACCATCGGCGCGTAATCGGCCGCGCGCAACCCCGGCGTCTGCGTGTAGATCTGCAGCCTGCGTCCGGCACCCTGGACGTCGCCCTTCGGCCGGTTCGCGTTGCTCGCCTGGATCGCCGCGCGGACGTCCTCGGTGCTGATCCCGTACTTGTTGAGCGCGAACGGCTCGAGCTCGATGCGCACCGCCGGCAGTGATCCGCCGCCGATCTGCACGTCGCCGACTCCCTGCACCTGCAGGAGCTGCTGGTTGACGACGTTCGAGACTTCGTCGTAGATCTCGCCCGGGGTCTTCGTCTTCGACGTCAGCGCGAGAATCAGCACCGGTGCCGCTGCGGGATTCGCCTTGCGGTAGGTCGGGTTCGAGCGCAGCGTCGACGGCAGGTCGGTGCGCGCGGCATTGATCGCCGCCTGCACGTCGCGCGCGGCGCCGTCGATGTTGCGCGCGAGGTCGAACTGCAGCGTCACGCGCGTCGCGCCGAGCGAGCTCGTCGACGTGATCTCGTTGACGCCGGCGATGATGCCGAGGTGACGTTCGAGCGGCGTCGCGACGCTCGTCGCCATCGTCTTCGGGCTCGCTCCGGGAATGGTCGCGTTGACCGAGATCACCGGAAGCTCGATCGGCGGCAGCGACGCGACCGGGAGCGCAAAAAATCCCGCGATGCCGGCGAGCGCGACGCCCGCCGTCAGCAGCACGGTGCCGATCGGGCGCTCGACGAACGGGCGCGAGAGGTTCACGCGGTCCCCGGAATGAATGGTCGCAGGAGCTTCACGCGGCCCCCGTGACGTCATCGCGGTCGTCCGACGCGGCCTGGATCCGGCGCCTCGTGCTGCCTCCGGAGAGCCGATCGAACGCGAGGTAGATCACCGGCGTCGTAAAGAGCGTCAGCGCCTGGCTGACGATCAGGCCGCCGAAGATCGCGAGGCCGAGCGGGCGCCGGAGCTCGGCCCCGACGCCGAAGCTCAGCATCAGCGGGATGGCGGCAAAGAGCGCCGCCATCGTCGTCATCAGGATCGGGCGTAGCCGCAGGAGCGCCGCCTGATGGATTGCCTCGCGTGCAGGAAGGCCCTGCTCGCGCTCGGCGTCGATCGCGAAGTCGATCATCATGATCGCGTTCTTCTTCACGATGCCGATCAGCAGGATGATGCCGATGATCCCGATCACGCCAAGATCGTGGCCGGTCACGATCAGCGCGAGAAGCGCGCCGATGCCGGCCGACGGCAGCGTCGAGAGGATCGTCAGCGGATGGACATAGCTCTCGTAGAGGACTCCGAGCACGATGTAGACGCACACGACCGCCGCCAGCACGAGCCACAGCTCGTTGGCGAGCGAGCCTTCGTAGCCGCCCGACGCGCCGAGGAAGACGAGGCGTAGCGACGGCGGCAATCCGATGTCTGCGGCCGCCTTGCGCACGGCATCGACCGCATCGCCGAGGGCGGTTCCGGGTGCGGTGTCGAAGTTGAGCGTGCTTGCCGGATACTGGCCGACGTGGGTGATCGCGAGCGGCGCCTCCTTCTCGCTGATCGTCGCGAACGCGGAGAGCGGGGTGGGCTTACCTGAGGAGGAAATCAGCTCGAGCTTGCCGACGTCGGAGGCAAAGGCGGCAAGCCCGCGCTGCGCTTCCAGGATCACCCGATACTGATTCGTGTCGGTGAAGATCGTCGAGACGATGCGCTGGCCGAAGGCACTGTAGAGCGCATCGTCGACCGCGCTCGCGGAAATCCCCAGCCGCGCGGCGGTGTCGCGGTCGACGTCGACGTAGCTCGCGAGCCCCTGCGCACCCGCGTCGCTGCCGACGTTTCGCACCTGCGGCGCAGCGTGCAGCTTCTCGACGAGCTTGCCCATCCACTGCGCGATCGCAGCGGCGTCGACGCCTTCGAGCGATGCGCGGTACTCGGTCGGCCCCGTTTCCGCGTCGATCGTGAGGTCCTGCGTCGGGCGCAGGTACAAGGTCGCACCGGGGACGATGCTTGCGCGCTCGCGCAGGCGCTCCATCACCTGCTGCTGGTCGCCGTGCGAGGGCGCGAGGTCGATCAGCATGCTCCCGCTCGACAGCATCGTGTTGTTGGCGGCGTCGACGCCGACGATCGACGACAGGTTCGCGACCGCCGGGTCGGCGAGGAGCGCGTGCGCGACGTCGCGCTGCAGCGTCGCCATCCGCGCGTAGGAGACGTCGCGCGGCGCTTCGATCTCGGCTTCGAGCTGGCCGGTATCCTGCGTGGGAAAAAGACCCTTCGGAATGGTGAGATAGAGAATCGCCGTCACGGCGAACGTGGCCACCGCGACCCACAGCGTCAGCCGCTCGTGGACAAGCACCCAGCCGAGCATCCGGTCGTAGCCTTTCGCGGCGCGCGCGAACACCGCGGTCGTGCGCAGGCCGAGTCCCGCGGCGCCCTCGCCGGCGCCGTGGCTCTTCAGCCAGCGCGCCGACATCATCGGCACCAGTGTCAGCGAGACGACCGCCGAGATCAGGATCGTGATCGCGAGCGTCACCGCGAATTCTCGGAACAGCCTCCCGACCACGTCCTGCATGAAGAGGAGCGGGATCAGCACCGCGACGAGCGAAATGGTGAGCGAGATGATCGTGAAGCCGATCTGCGTCGCACCCTTCACCGCCGCGCGAAGCGGTGGCTCGCCCGCCTCGATGTAGCGCGCGATGTTCTCGATCATCACGATCGCATCGTCCACGACGAATCCGGTCGCGATGGTGAGCGCCATCAGCGACAGGTTGTTGACGCTGTAGCCCAGGAGATACATGACGCCGAACGTGCCGATGAGCGAGATCGGCACCGCGATGCTGGCGATGACGGTTGCGCGCAGGCTCCCGAGAAACGCGTAGATCACCAGCACGACGAGCACGACGGCGAGCAGGAGCTCCAGCTCGACATCGGTGACCGACGCGCGGATGCCGGTCGTGCGATCGGCGAGCACCTCGACCCGCAGCGACGCGGGGAGGCCCGCAGTGAGCGCAGGCAGCTCGCGCCGGATCGTATCGACGGTCGCGATCACGTTCGCACCGGGCTGGCGCTGCACGTTCATGATGATCGCCGGAATGAGCGCGGTCTTCGCGCCGTCGCGGCACTGCGATGCGCCGCGTGCGTCGGCGCACTGCACGCCGGCCCAGGCGCCGAGCTGGTTGTTCTCGGCGCTCTCGATCACGCTCGCGACGTCGTCGAGCCGTACCGGCGCACCGTTGCGGTACGCGATGATCAGGTGCCGGTAATCGTCCGCAGTGACGAGCTGATCGTTGGCGTTGATCGAATATGCGCGCTGGGGACCGTCGAAGCTCCCCTTGGCGCCGTTCGCGTTCGCGGCGGAGATTGCGGTGCGCAGCGTGTCGAGGCCGATGCCGTACGAAGCGAGCGCGCGCGTGTTCGCCTGGATGCGCACGGCGGGACGCTGGCCGCCGGAGAGCGACACGAGCCCGACTCCCGAGACCTGGCTGATCTTCTGCGCGATCCTCGTGTTGGCGAGGTTCTGCACGTCGGTGAGCGGCATGCTGTCCGAGCTCACCGCGAGCGTGAGGATCGGTGCGTCGGCGGGATTGACCTTCGCGTACACCGGAGGCGCCGGCAGGTCCGCCGGCAGCAGCGATCCACCGGCATTGATCGCCGCCTGCACTTCCTGCTCGGCGACGTCGAGCGAAAGGTCGAGCGAGAACTGCAGCGTGATCACCGACACGCCGGCAGCACTCGTCGAGCTCATCCGGTCGAGCCCCGACATCTGCCCGAACTGGGCTTCGAGCGGCGCCGTCACCGTGTTGCTCATCACCTGCGGGCTGGCGCCCGGGTAGAGCGTCTGCACCTGGATCGTCGGGTAATCGACCTGCGGCAGCGCCGAGAGTGGAAGGAACCTGAAGCCGACGAGGCCGGCGAGGACGATCGCGACCATCAACAGCGACGTCGCGACCGGGCGCTCGATGAACGGGCGCGAAGGGCTCATGCCGTCGCTCCGGGAATCTCGCGGGCACTCACCGCGCGGTCCTCACCGCGCGGTGGCCGTGCGGATCGTCGCGCCGTCCTTCAGTCGGTCGCCCCCTTCGGTGACGACGACCTCGCCCAGTGCAAGGCCCTTCGCGATGACGACGTCGCTGACTCCGGCGACGCCGGCGGTCACGTCGCGCAGCTTCACCGTGTGATCGGCATTGACGACGTAGACGAAGTCGCCGCTCGGCCCGTGACGCAGCGCGGTGACCGGCACCACGACGGCGCCGTCGATCGTGCGCAGCAGCATCCGGACGTTGACGAACTGGTTGGGGAAGAGCGCCGTATCGCGATTCTCGAAGCGCGCCTTGGCCTTGATCGTTCCGGTCTGCGTGTCGATCTGATTGTCGAGCGTGAGGAAGCTTCCGGATTCGAGCTCGTGCGAGCGCGTGCTGTCCCACGCGGTCACCGCAAGCACGGCGCCCGACGCGATGCGGCTGCGGATCTCCGGAATGCGCTCCTGCGGGATCGAGAACTCGACGTCGATCGGCGAAACGCGCGTGATCGTCGCGACGCCGGTTGCATTGCCCGCAGCGATGTAGTTGCCGGGATCGATCGTTCGCAACCCGACGCGGCCGTCGACGGGTGCTACGATCTTCGACCACTGCAGATTGAGCCGCGCGGTCGCCTCGTTCGCGCGGTCGAGCGCGACGGTTCCGGTCAACTGCTTGACGAGCGCATCCTGCGTATCGACGGTTTGCCGCGCGATCGAGTCCTGCGTAAGAAGCACCTGGTAGCGCGAGAGCTGCACGCGCGCGGCGTCGAGCTGCGCCTCGTCGCGCATGCGCGCGCCGGTCGCCTGGTCGAGCGCGTTCTCGAACGGGCGCGGATCGATCGTCGCGAGGACCTGACCCTTGCGGACGACGTCGCCCTCCTTGTAGAGCACCTCGGTGATCACGCCCGAGACCTGCGGCGTCACCGTGACGCTCGCGGGCGAGATCACCGTTCCGAGCGCGTCGATGTAGATCGGAATGTCGGCGTGCCGTGCCGTCGCGATGCCGACGGTGCTCGGCGGCGCCGTGCGCGCGCCCGTAAACCCGCCCGGACCCGCGCCACCGGGGCGCGCACCGCCCGTGCTTCCGTAGGTCGCGGGACGGTGGGTGAGATACCACGCGAGCCCGGCGAGCGCCGCGAGAATGACGAGCACGACGACGAGACTCCAGAGACGGCGGCGACGACCGGGAGGCACGGCTTCGCCCGTCCGCCCGGACGAGGGTGTCGGTGTAGGAGAGGATTCCATGGCTCGAGGAAGAGCGCCCGCACTGCGCGAAAGATGGTGCAGGATTATCGCGTGCTTTCGGTGCGGAAACGTTGGAAGACCCCGCGCACCGCAAGGTTCGGCGATCGTCGCCGAAATTCGTGCGCCGGCTGGCGCCGAATTGCAAGCAATCGTTTCAGCGACTCGGTGCGTTCAGCGACTCGGTGCGACGTTCGGCACCGGTACGCGCACGTCGATCGGTGCACCGGGCTCGGTCGGATACCCGCGGGCAATCCACGCGTCGATGCCGCCGGCGAGCGGTCGCGCACGACGCAGACCACGGCGCAGCAGGATCGCTGCAGCCCGGCGCGCCGACGCCTCGTTCGGGCACGCACAATAGAGGACGATGTCGCGATCCTGCGGCAGGTCCGCATGGCGCGCGATCGCGTCGAGATCGAGCGGCAGCGCGCCGGGAATGCGCGGCCGCACGGACTGCGCGAGGCGCGTGCCGACGTCGACGACCAGCGGCGGCGACGCTCCGGCGAGTGCGTCGCGAAGCTCGTCGACCGAGATCATCGCCGCGACGGCGAAGCGCATCATCCGCCAGCGCTCGAGCGCCTTGACCGCGACGTAGAGCGCAACGACGAGCGACAGAACAATCGTCGCGAGCGCAATGTTCGCGGCCATCCAGCCGAGCACGGCGTCGACCTGGTGCGCGAACAACGCACCGGCGGCCATCGCGGCGCCCGCCCACAGTGCGGCGCTGCCGATCGACGCGACGACGAAGGCGCCGGTGTTCATCCGCAGTGCGCCGGCGATCGGCGGCGCGACGGTGGAGAAACCGGGGATGAACTTCGACAGCACGACCGAGAAGAAACCCCAGCGCTCGAAGATACCCTCGGTCTGGCGCACGCAGGTATCCGGAGAGAGCGAGATGCGGCAGAGAAAGCGCAGCACCCGGTACCCGTAGCGCCGGCCTGCCCAGAACCAGCCCAGATCGGCAGCGAGCGAGGCTGCAACCGCCGCGACGAAGGCAAGTCCGAGATCGAAGCGACCGGTCATCGCGAGCGCCCCGGCCACCATCATCGTCGGCACCGCGGGGATCGGCAGCCCGATCTGCTGCAGAAACACGTTGAGGCCGACGAGCGGAGCGCCGTAGTGCAGGAGCGTGCTGGTGCCGGGGTCCATCCCATGCGAGCTTGGGGCGCGCACGCGGGAACGCAATAGCCGGGCAATCGATGCGCGCGCGGCAGCCCTCGCGACACGCTGGTGCCGGTCCTCGCGCCGGCCATGCCCACGAGCGAGCCCGATGCGGGTATGCTGCGAGCGCTCGCCGTCACCCAGCTACGCGTGAACGCTTCGCCACCATCGGCCACCGGCGCCGGGGCGCCCGACCCGGGAGGAGGAGTCGTGCCGTCGCGAGTCGAAGCGGGTGCTGGCGCATCGTGGTGGGGCGAGGCCTGGACGATCTTCCGCGCGGCCCCGATCGAATGGATCGGCATCGCCATCGTGTTCGGCATCGTGTCGGTGGTGCTCGCGTACATCCCCGTCGTCGGCGGCATCGCGCAGACGGTGCTCGCGCCGGTCTTTGCGGGCGGCGTCATGCTGGGATGCGACCAGCTCGCCCGCGGCGAGCCGCTTGGCATCGGCTGCCTGTTCGAAGGTTTCCGCGGCCGCCACTTCGCGCCCCTTCTCGTGCTCGGCCTCATCTGGCTCGCCATTCTCGCGGTGACGGCCATCATCATCGTCGCCGGCACGCTGCTGGCACTCGGCAGCGGCGGAGTCGCCGCGCTGATGCGCGCGGCCGACAGCATGAGCTTCGACCTCGCTTCGGTCGATTACGCAGCGCTTCTCACCGCCGGCATGACGTTTGTCGTGCTGTCGACGATCGCGCTCGTCATTGCGATCATCGCCGCGTCGGCGTACTGGTTCGCGCCCGCGCTGGTGGTGCTGAACGGTGAGACACCGATCGCCGCACTGCGCGCGAGCTTTTCCGCGTCGTGGGTCAACATCGGCGCGTTTCTGCTCTACAGCGTGATCGGCATCGGCCTCGCGATCGTCGCGTCGATCCCGCTCTTGCTCGGATGGCTCGTCCTCGGTCCGATGACGGCGGCGAGCGCGTACGCCGGGTGGCGGACGATCTTCGGAAGATCGACATGAACGCGACCCCCGCGACGCCCTACACCGCCGACAGCACGACACCGCGCTTCGCGTGGCTGCCGGCGGCGGGAAGCTGGAAGTATTACGCGCTCCTCGCGGCAACCGGAATCCTCGTGCTCGGCCCGCTCGGCGGCATTGCTGCGTCGTACATGAATTTCTCGCTCGGCTTCTTCGTCGGCGGGCAGGTACTCGCGGGCATCCTCGGCTCGGCCGTCACGTTCGGCTACGGCGCGCAGGGCCGCCACGGTGCAAATTACATCCAGACCACCGCCGCGTCGGTTGCCGGAATGAGCGCGATGGCCGTCGTGATCCAGGCGATGGCGTGGATGGGTCTGCCGCAGCCTCCGGCCTGGCAGCTCGTCCTGTACATGCTGTCGATCGGCATGTTCGGCGTCGGCGTCGGCATGCTCTACACGCCGATCCTCGTCGACCGCCTGCAACTCACGTTCCCGTCGGGCCTCGCGGTCGCCAACATCCTGCGCGCGCTGACCGATCCGGTGTTGCTCAGGCAGTCGGTGTCGCGACTGTTCGGGGGCATGGTCGCAGGGATCGTCTGCGGCATCGGCGCCGGGAAGGTCGCATGGCTCGGCGCCATCGACCTCTCGGCTTCGACGTTCGGCGCCGGCATGATCGTCGGCGCGCGAATCGGCGTCGCCGCCCTCGTCGGCGGGCTCGTGAGCTGGGCGATGATGCCTTACTTCATCTCGATCGGCTGGCTCGCGCCCGGAGATCCGTTTCGCAAGATCACGTTCCTGATCGCGCTCGGCATGATCATGGGGGCAGCGATCATCGACATCTCGCTGATCCTCTACCAGGCGTGGCGGCGCGCCCGTGAGACCCGGGGAGTGCCCGCCGCACCGCAGCCCGACTGGCAGCGCACCAACACCGGGCGCCTCGTCGCGTGGGTCGTGTTCTGGGCGATCGCGATCGTCGTCGTCGGCTCTCAGGTGCTCCACGAGCCCGTCGGCTATCTCGCGATGGGGGTGGTGCTCGTATTCGTGTTCGCGATGGTCAACGGGATCTCGGTCGGCATGGTCGACTCGAACCCGATCTCGTCGGCGTTCGTCGTGACCGTCGTCCTCATGGCCGCCGCGGGCCTCACCGATCCGATCGTCGGGCTGATGGCGGCGACCGTGGTGCTGGTCTCGACGAGCGAGGCCTGCGATATGCAGCAGGATCGCTCGACCGGATGGCGGATCGGCACCAACCGCACGATCCAGTTTCGCTTCCAGGTTGCAGGCATCGTCATGGGCGCGATCCTCGCCGTCGTGCTTGCGCGACTCTTCATGGATGCCTATCCGATCCTGCTCCAGGATCAGACCGTCCTCCCCGCGGACCAGCAGCCTGCGCGCTGGGCGTCGACGATGACCTACAAGTTCGTCGGCGTGCTGCGCAGCCTCACCCACGACCGGCCGTACGAGCGCACCGCGATCTGGGTCGGCGTCGGCATCGGGATCGTGACGCAGGTGCTGCGCAAGATCATCAAGTCGCGCGGTGCGTGGCAACGCTTCGCAACATCGGGGAAGGTCGGGTTCAGCGCCGATTTCCTGCTCGACGCGGTGATTCTGCCGTCACCCTACGCATCGTCGTTCGGTGGGTTCCTCAATCTTCTGACGTCGAGCTGGTTTGCCGCGGGTGGAGTGATTTCGAGCTTCATCAACAGCCTGCCGAAACGCAAGCAACGCGCACCGGCACTGCCGAGCGATATGAGCACGACGTCGCTGGTCGGCGGCGGGCTGATCGCCGGCGACGCGATCGCGGCGCTCGCGCTCGGCATCGCCGGACTCCTCGCGACGCTGCTCGCGTAGCTCCGCACGCGGCGCCTTCGCGCCGCACGCAGCGGGGTGCTTCCCGCAGGGCTTCGGCAATCGTGCACGCCGCACGTGGCGTGCGGCTGAGGCGATGATGATCTGCGCGACGTACTCGTCGCGCACCGCCGCCGCGCACCGCGTTGCGCGGCTGTGCGAGGCACCGGGCGCACGCGCGCATGTGCGCGGAAGTCATCGCCTGCTGCGGCGCGAGCGATCGACGTGCGATGCAACTGTCGAGTGAAGGGAATTTTGTTGCGGTTCGGGATGTTCATTGCGCCAGGAGGACGTGCGCTGCTCGCAATCGCGACACGCAGGTCTTCCGACGCATCCTGCTGCGATGCCGCGTTGCCGTGGCTCGCGTTGCAGGAACGATTGCAATCTCATCCGGAGATCCCTCCATGCAAACGCACTGGCCCAAGGCGGCGCTCGGCGCTGCCGTACTCGCCACCGCTCTCGCTTCTCCGCTTCGAGCGAACGCCGACGAAGGAGATTCGCTGCAGTGGCACACGATCGTAGGGATCGTCCAGGCCAATAACGTCGTCGGTTCCGGCTCCGGTGCGGTGATCGGCGGCGGGCAGCCGTGGACAGCGTCGGGCGGCCATGCGTCGGTCAATCTGCGAACCGGTCAGATCAGCTTCGAAGTACGCGGCCTCGTATTCGCGGGGGGCAACACGATCGGAACCCCGCTTCCGGTGACGCAGGTGAAAGGAACCCTCGTCTGCGACACCGATGGTAGTGCGGGCAGCGGCAACAGCGTGCTCGTCGATACTCCGGCAGTGCCTCTCGAGATCGACGGCGACGCGCAATTCAACGGCACCGTCGACGCTCTGCCGGCGGAATGCCTCGACAATCCCGACGTCGCGTTCCTGATCCGCGTTGCCGGCCTCAATCGCTGGATCGCCAACGGCGCGATCCTGCGCTGACGGTTACAGCGGGGTCGGGCACGCGGCGTTCTTCCCGCAGAGCGCAGTCGGCTCAGTGGCAAGCCGTACGCGGCGGGGTGCTTCGCGCAGGGCGCCTGAGGCGCAGTCGCAAGCCGCACGTGGCGGGGTGCTTCCCGCAGGGCGCCTGAGGCGCAGTCGTCGTAAGCGGGTGGCGCGGGGAGCCCAGCACCACTTCGCGGCCGCCGCAGCCGCACACCTGGCGAGTCCGCGCCGGGACCCGCTCGACGACGCGGGTTGCGCCGCCGAAGCCCTGCGGGAAGCGCCCCGCTGCGTGCGGCGTGCGTCACCGCCGAAGCCCTGCGCGAAGCACCTCGCTGCGCGCGGCGTGCACGATTGCCGAAGCCCTTGCGCGAAGCACCTCCGCTCCGCTCAGTGCGCCTCGTCCCAGTTCGCGCCGTGCCCGACCTCGACGACGAGCGGCACCGACAGCTTCGCGACACCCGTCATCAGCCCGGGCAGATCGCGCAGCACGCCGGTGAGCTCGGCCTCGGGAACTTCGAGCACCAGCTCGTCGTGCACCTGCATGATGAGGCGCGAACCGAGCTTCGCCCCCTCGATATGGCGCTCGACAGCGATCATCGCGAGCTTGATGAGATCGGCCGCGGTTCCCTGCATCGGCGCGTTGATCGCCGCCCGCTCGGCGGCCGCCCTGCGCGGGCCTCCGGCCGCGTTGATGTCGGTCGTATAGAGGCGCCGTCCGAACACGGTCTCGACGTAGCCCTGCTCGCGCGCAAGCTCGCGCGTGCGCTGCATGTACGCGGCGACGCCGGGATAGCGCGCGAAGTAGCGGTCGATGAACTGCTGCGCCGCGCCGCGCTCGATGCCGAGCTGGCTCGCGAGGCCGAACGCGCCCATGCCGTAGATCAGCCCGAAGTTGACCGCCTTGATGTAGCGGCGCTGCTCGGACGTCACTTCGTCGGCGCCGATGCCGAACACCTCGGCCGCGGTCGCGCGATGGATGTCGGCGCCTTTCCTGAACGCGTCGACGAGCGCGGGGTCCTGCGACAGGTGCGCCATGATGCGCAGCTCGATCTGCGAGTAGTCGGCCGACACCAGCACTTTTCCGGGCGCGGCGACGAAGGCTTCACGGATACGCCTGCCGTCGGGCGTGCGCACCGGGATGTTCTGCAGGTTCGGGTCGCTCGACGCGAGCCGGCCGGTGACCGCGGTCGCCTGCGAGTAGGTCGTGTGCACGCGCCCGGTGCGCGGATTCATCATCGCCGGGAGCTTGTCAGTGTACGTCGACTTCAGCTTGGTGAGCGCGCGGTATTCGAGCAGCACCCTCGGCAGCGGATAATCGGCGGCGAGCGCTTCGAGCACGTCCTCGTCGGTCGATGGCTGACCGGTGGCGGTCTTCTTCTTCACCGGCAGCTTCATCCGCGTGTAGAGGATCTCGGAGAGCTGCTTCGGCGAGCCGAGGTTGAACGGCCCGCCGGCGAGCCGGTGCGCTTCGGTTTCGAGTGCCACCGCGCGCTCGCCGAGGTCGCGGCTCTGCGCCGCGAGCCGCGTTGCATCGATCAGCACACCCTCGCGCTCCATCCGGAACAGCACCTCGCGCACCGGAAGCTCGATCGATTCGTACACGTAGCGCAGAGCGGGAACGTCCTCGAGCCGCGGACGGAGGTGCTGGTGAAGCTGCAGCGTGATATCGGCATCCTCGGCCGCGTACTCGGTCGCGCGATCGACAGCGACCTGATCGAATCCGATCCTGCGCGCACCCTTGCCGGTGACGTCATCGTAGGTGATCGTCGACACACCGAGGTGGCGCAGCGCGAGGCTGTCCATGTCGTGCGGCCGGTGCGCTTCCAGCACATACGATTCGAGCAGCGTGTCTTCGGCGACACCGGCGAGCGCGACGCCGTGGTTGGCGAACACGTGCTGGTCGTACTTGATGTTCTGGCCGAGCTTGCGACGCGCCGGATCGGTGAGCCACGGCGCGAGCTTCGCGAGCACATCGTCGCGGCCGAGCTGCGGCGGCGCACCGGTGTAGTGATGTCCGAGGGGGATGTAGCAGGCATGGCCCGGCTCGATCGCGAGCGAGATGCCGACGAGCGACGCCTGCATCGGATCGAGGCTCGTCGTCTCGGTGTCGACCGAAACGAGCTCGGCAGCGCCGATCGACGCAATCCAGCGCGCGAGCGCTTCCGCGTCCTGCACCGCTTCGTAGTTGCGCGGGACCGCCTTTGGCGGATGCGGCGGCTCGTCGTGTGACGCCGATCGCACGGTCGAA
This sequence comes from Casimicrobiaceae bacterium, assembly GCA_036379595.1. Taxonomy (GTDB): domain Bacteria; phylum Pseudomonadota; class Gammaproteobacteria; order Burkholderiales; family Casimicrobiaceae; genus VBCG01. The sequence continues at coordinate 29,185 of DASVGI010000073.1, forward strand.
TCGCTGGGCGCGAGAACCGTCGCCGCGCCGATCACACTGGCCGCACTTGCCGAACTGGTCGCACTCGTCGTGCGGGGCGACGCGCGCACCGCGGACGCCGGATGCGCATCGGGATGACGCTCGGCGTCGCGCAGCCAGCTCTTGAACTCGTAACGCTCGTACCATTCGCGAAGGCGCTCGGCGTCAGGCGGCTGCACGCGAAGATCCTCGAAGGTCATCGGCAACTCGCAGTCCACCTTGACCGTCAGCAGCTTCCGACCCTGCGGCAGCCAGTCGCGCGCCTTGCGCAGGTTCTCGCCGACGACGCCACCGATCTCGTCGGCGTGGGCGAGGATGTTGTCGACGCTGCCGTACTGGCCGAGCCACTTCGCTGCGGTCTTCGGTCCGACCTTCTCCACGCCGGGGACGTTGTCGACGCTGTCGCCGGTGAGCGTCAGGAAATCGAGAATCTGATCGGGGCGAACGCCGAACTTCGCAACGACCCCCGCTTCGTCGTAGCGCTCGTTCGCCATCGTGTTGACGATCGTCACGCCGGGCTCGACGAGTTGCGCGAGGTCCTTGTCGGTGGTGGAGATCAGCGTCTCGATGCCGGCGGCCTTCGCCTGCCGCGCGAGCGTGCCGATCACGTCGTCGGCCTCGACGCCCGGAACCATCAACAGCGGCCAGCCGTTCGCGCGCACCATTTCGTGCAACGGTGCGATCTGCGCGATCAACGGATCGGGCATCGGTGGCCGGTTGGCCTTGTACGCGGGATAGAGCTCGTCGCGAAACGTCTTGCCCGGTGCATCGAACACAACGCCGAAGTAGTCCGGCTTGCCGTCGATCACCAAACGGCGCAACATCGAAAGCACACCGCGCAACGCTCCGGTCGGTTCGCCTTTCGACGTTCGGAGATCCGGCAGCGCGTGAAAGGCGCGGTACAGATACGACGAACCATCGACAAGGACGAGCGTTGCCATGCCCCAGCGCACCCACAAGGTTCCTGCATTGATCGACCCGCAAGCGCTGCATTCGACCGACGGACAGGAAGCGTGGCGGGTGCTGGGAATTATGGCAGAGTTCCAGATCGCAGCCGATCAGCTCGCGAGCGTGCTGCCCGCAGTCAGCATGTTCGGAAGCGCGCGCAT
>DASVGI010000074.1:0-7138 GCA_036379595.1 Casimicrobiaceae bacterium
AGCGGTGGAGATGGTACGGCGCGCGAGTTCGACCGTGGAGGCCGAGGCCGTGAGGTACCGTGACGGGCTCGAACACCGGCCGCGTTCGCGGCCGAACTCGCGCGTCACGGTACCCCACGCCCTGCCTCCACGGTCGGTGTAGAGCGCGCCCGTAGCATCCCCACCGCTCGACCCGGCGCGGCGGATCGCTGCAAGGGGTCCTTTCCGGCCTTGCCGCGCTTTCCTACGGGTTCGCCGCTGCGAGCCTGGTGCAGTTGCGAGCGTGTTGCTACGCGCTCCGGCCGCGCCTATGATGAGCGAGGAAGGAGGGCGTGACATGAAGACCGTGTTCGTGCTGTCCTTGATCGCGACGTCGATGCTCGCTGCCGGTTGCGCGACGACGCCGCCGACGCGCGCTGACCTCGACGGAAGCTACGTCTGCAACGCCGATCGCATGGCGAAGATCGACCACGAGGCCCGGCTCGAGGGTAAGCAGGTCGTCTGGGTGCATTGCCCGCTCGCGAAGCTCAAGGTGGTCGGCTGACGGCGGTTGTCGGCTGACGGTGATGATCGCCTGCGGCTGACGCGCCGGCGTCGGCCGCGACCGGCGGGTGGTCCCCGGTCTTCTCGCCGCGCGCGGCGGCGAAGGTAGAATGCGCGCTTTCGAGATCGGGAGCCACGAATGATCGAAGTCACATCGCGCGCTGCGCTCGTGCTGGCTGCGGGCTTGTGGGCCGCGGCGACGTTCGCGCAACAGCCCGTCACCCCCGCGTCGGCCACGACCGCACCCGCTGCGACCGCACCCACTGCGACCGCGCCCGCTGCGACCGCACCGGCGACTGCCGCACCCGCCACGCCGGCTTCGACGGCTCCGGTGCCGAAGCATTCCTGCGTCCATCCGGGAGAGTTTCCGGGCAAGCTCGCGAGCGAGCGCCAGCAGAAGCAATGGCAGAAGGACTTCGTCGCCTACGTCGATTGCCTGCGCAAGTTCGTGACCGATCAGCAGGCGCTCGCGCAGCCGCACGTCCAGGCCGCCAATGCGACGGTCGATGAATACAACAAGGCGGTCAAGGAATACAACGACACGATCCAGAAGCTGAAGGAGGAGTAGCCGCCTGAAGGCGGCTTCCGGCGGTCGCGACGTGGGCGCTGCGCTGCCAGGCTCGGGGGATCCCCGCGACCGTACGGCCGCCGCGGCGGTCGCCCCACCAACGGTCGTCGCACCAGCGGGCGCGACGAGCGCGGAGACGGCTCCCGCCGAGATCGCCGCGATCCTGCTCGAGGGCTTCAACCGCCACTACACGCTGTTCCGCGAGTGCGCGCGTGCCGCGCGGCGGCACTTCGAAGCCGGCAACTGGCTCGCGATCGGGCACGCGGCGCGCGATCGGATCGACTTCTACGATCGCCGCGTCGCCGAGACCGTTGCTCGCGTCGAGCGTGATTTCCGGCTGAGGCGCGCCGGTGGCGCCGACGCCTACTGGGCCGACGTGAAGCGCCAGTTCATCGCGCTCCTCGTCGACCACCGCCAGCCCGAGTGCGCCGAGACCTTCTTCAACACCGTCTCGTCGAAGCTCCTGCACCGCACCTACTTTCACAACCGCTACCTGTTCGTCCGCCCCTCCGCGTCGACCGAGTATCTCGACGACGAGACGCCGTCGTACCGCAGCTACTATCCGCGCCACCGCGGGCTGCGCGCGGCACTCGTCGATCTCGTCCTCGATCTCGGCCTCGAAGCCCCGTTCGCCGATTTCCGCCGCGATCTGATCCACGCGCTCGGAGCGATGCGTCGCCGGCTGCCGCGCCCGTTCGTCGTCGACGCGAACTGCCAGATCCAGGTGCTCGCGAGCCCGTTCTTCCGCGATCAGACCGCCTACGCGGTCGGGCGCGTCATCAACGGCGTCCACAGCTATCCGTTCGTCATCGCGATCAAGCGCACCGCCGACGCGCACCTCTACGTCGACGCGCTGCTCACCGACCCGGTCGAGCTCGCGCTCCTGTTCTCGGCCAATCGCGCGTACTTCCTCGTCGACATGGAGGTGCCGTCGGCGCACGTCGCGTTCCTGCGCGCGATTGTCCCGGACAAGACGGCCGCCGAGCTCTACACGATGATCGGCCTGCAGAAGCACGGCAAGACGCTCTTCTACCGTGACTTCCTGCACCACCTCAGGCACTCGACCGACCGCCTCGTCGCGGCACCCGGCATCCGCGGCCTCGTGATGGCGGTGTTCACGCTGCCGTCGTATCCGTACGTGTTCAAGGTCATCCGCGACCACATCGATGCGTCGAAGAACACCGACGCCGCGCGGGTCAGGCAGAAATACGCGCTCGTCAAGCATCACGACCGCGCCGGCCGGATGACCGACACGCTCGAATACTCGGACGTCGCGTTTCCGCTCGCGCGCTTCACCGCGGAGCTCCTCGACGAGCTCGTCCTCTCGATCCCGGACCAGCTCGAGCGCGTCGGCGACCACGTGATCATCCGTCACGTCTACATCGAGCGCAGGATGGTTCCGCTCAACCTCTTCCTCGCCACGGCGGACGATGGCGAGCGAATGCGCGCGGTGCGCGATTACGGCAACGCGCTGAAGGAGCTCGCCGCGGCGAACATCTTCGCCGGCGACCTCTTGTTCAAGAATTTCGGCGTCACGCGCTTCGGGCGCATCGTGTTCTACGACTACGACGAGATCGAATACCTCACCGATTGCCGCTTCCGCAGAATACCGGCGGCGCCGCCCGGGTACGACGAGATGTCGGGAGAGGTCTGGTATCCGGTCGGGCCGCACGACGTCTTCCCGGAAGAGTTCACGACGTTTCTGCTCACCGATCCGCGGGTTCGTGAAGCGTTCATGGCGTTCCACGCCGACCTCGTCGATCCGCGCTGGTGGCAGGCGATGCAGCAGGCGATCCGCGACGGACGCCACACCGAGGTCCTCTCCTATCCCGACAGCGTGCGCTTCCAACCTCCTGCGCCGCAGGCGCAACGTCGCGGCGCAGTCGTCGGCTGAGCACGGTGCTATCCTCCGCCGGTCGATCGATTGCCATGACCCGCGCATCCTTCCACCGCTGCCTGCTTCGTCTCGCCTGCGTCGCCGCGGTGCTCGCGCTGTCGGCGTGCAAGACCGGGCCGACGAAGGACGAGATCGAGGCCGCGCGCGAGTCGATCGACTGCCACCACGCGAAAGAGCATTACGTGATCCGCTTCACCGAGGCCGAGGCGCGCATCCTGATGCCCGACGGCAAGCGCGTGATCCTCTACCAGGTGCCGGCGGGCTCCGGCGTGCGTTACATGAACGGCGACATGGAGCTGCGCGGCAAGGGGCTCGACATGATGCTGACGCGCTACCAGGGCGCGCTGCACCTCGACTGCAAGCCGTTCGAGCTGCCGAAGAAATAACGAGACGTGAAAACCGGGACGTACCACGTTTTCGGAAAACGTGGTACGTCCCGGTTTTCACTGACGCTTCGCGCGCATCGCCAGGTCGACGTCGACGTACATCCAGTTCTCGCTGCGGATCGGGTGCGGAACGTAGTCGCCGACCCACGGCTGATGCAGGCTGTCCTCGATCAGGTGCACGGTGAGCCGCCACGGCGCGTAGGCGACGACGAGCTCGGTCATCCGATCGAAGAGGCGCGTGCGCTGCGCTGAATCGGGCAGCGTCCGCGCCTCTTCGTACAGCCGGTTGAACTCCGGCAGGTCGAAACGCGCGTTGTTCTCCTCGGCCGCGTTGGGCCCATAGAGAAGCTGCATGAAGTTCTCGGCGTCGGGATAGTCGGCGTTCCAGCCGTCGCCGCGCATCTGAATCTTCCCGAGGCGCGCCATCTTGCGCAGGTCCGGGATCTTCCCCTGCCTGAACACGATGCGGATGCCGATCGCATCCATGTCGCGCTTCCACAGCTCGTCGCCCTGCCGCGACGCCGAACCCGGTGTCGACCAGCGCTCGAGCGTCAGCGGCTTACCCTCGGGCGTCTCGCGGTAGCCGTCGCCGTCACGGTCGCGATAGCCGAAGCGGTCGAGGAGCGCCCGCGCCGCGACCGGATCGTAGAGCTGCGCCTGCGTGACGAGGTTCGGGTCGTAGCCGGCGATGTCCGGCGGAATCGGACCGTTCGCAGGAATCGCGCGGTCCTTCATCAGCACGCGGATCAGCGTCTCGACGTCGTAGCCCATCGCGATCGCCCGGCGCAGCGCAATCTTCTCGGGCGTATAGCCTCCGACGACCGGGTCGGTCATATTGAAATACGTCCAGTACGTGTTGGGACGGATCAGCACGTTGTGCACGATCCCGCGCGCCGCGAGCTTCGGCCGCAGCTTGCCGTCGACGAGCGCCTGATCGACGAAATCGAGCGGAAGCTGGTCGAGCGTGTCGATCTCGCCGCGCAGGAACGCGAGCCAGCGCGCCTGCCCTTCCTCGATGATGCTGATCTCGATGCGCCCGACCTGCGGCAGACGCACTCCCGCCAGCGCCTTCGCGATCGGCTCCGACGCCGCGGGAATCGGCCCCGCCGGGACGTAGCGGGTGTCGCGAAAGTGTGGATTGGCGACCAGCACGATGCGTGCGCTGCGCCGGTACTCGCCAAGTGTGTACGGACCCGTTCCGACCGGGTGCGCGCCGATGTCGTGCCCGTATTCCTCGACCACCTCGCGCGCCTGCGCGGCGAGGTTCGGCACGGCGAGCGCATAGGGAAAGCGCAGGTCGGGGGAGGTGAGGCGGATGCGCAGCGTGTAACGGTCGACGACCTCGAGCCCGGGAAGCGGCGTGTCGTAGTCGAAATGCCCGGTCTTCTCGGCTCGGGCCCGCGCCGCGTCGGCGCCGAGGATGCGCCCCTTCAGAAGCCACAGCCATGGCGACCTCACGGCGGGGTCGAGCACGCGCTCGAGGCCGTAGGCGAAATCGGCGGCAGTGAGCTCGCGCGGCTTTCCCTTGAACGCGGGGTCGGGCGTGAAGTAGATGCCTTTGCGAACGCGGCAGAGGTAGCTCCGCCCGCCGTCCTCGACTGTCGGCATCGCCGCGAGCGCGCGCGGTACGAGTGTGACCGGCCGCGCCAGATAGTCATAGTCGAGCATCGAGTCGAACACGTTCTCGATGATCGCGTCGGACGCCGCATCCGATGCGAACGCCGGGTCGAAGCTCGTCTCGGCGATCGAGAACGCGACGTGTAGCGTCTTCGCGGGGTCGGCAGGACCGGCGGGATCGGCGCGACTGGCGGCGTCTGCCGCGGTCGGCGCGAGGACGCCGGCGACAGCGAAGAGCGCGAGAATGACGACGCGGACGACCGACACGCGATGGAGGCTTGCAGGGACGAAGCGCGCGATCGTAGCATTGGCGCGAGAAAGCGCCGGCTCCGTTCACCGCCGGCAACGGAGATGCGATGGAGATGAAGCGATTGACCGGAGGGAGCCTGCGCTCGGGAGGCTACGACGCGCGCGAGCGCAAGCTCGTCGTCGAGCTGACGTCGGGAACCTTCGAATACCTCGGTGTCCCCGGAGAAGTCTGGCGCCGGTTCTCGTCGGCGTCGTCGCCGTGGAGCTACTTCCGCGACAACATCGAAGAGGAATACACGGCGCACCGGACGCGCTGAGCGCCCGGTGCGCGTTCAAGCAGGACCGCGTTACTTCGAGCCGGGTTACGTCGGCTTCGAGCGGCGTCACGCCGACGTCGGCGCGCGTTACGCCGACGTCGACTCGCGTTACTGAATGGTCAGCTTGCGGCCGGCCGTCGCGGGCTTCTTCACGAGCTCGAGCTCGAGGATGCCGTTCTCGAACTTCGCCTGGCTCGCCGTCTCGTCGAGCTCGACCGGAAGCGTGAAGCTGCGATAGACGCTGCCGTAGTAGCGCTCGCTGCGCAGGACGCGTGCGTCCTTCCCGGCGACTTCGGCGTGCCTGACTTCGGCGGCGATCGTCACCTGGTTGCCTTCGACGGCGACGTGGATCTCGTCCTTCTTCACGCCGGGAAGCTCGGCCTGCACGAGATAGCCGCGATCTGTTTCGGAGACGTCGATGCGGATGCCCTGCGGGCTCGCGCGATCGCTGCGCTCGGGGCGAAAGAGGCTGCGAAACAGCGAATCGACCGCGCTCTCGGCGAACGGGTCGTAAAGCTGAAGGGTGGTCATGACTCGGGTTCTCCTCACTGGGTTCGTCATCGCGGCCGACACTGCACCGACGGTGCTGCGTGCGTGCCGCATACACCGCTCAATCTGGGGTTCGGCGATGCGGATTCAAGCGGCCGCGGCGCCGCCCGGCGCTCCACCCCCGCCCCGCTCCACCCCCGCCCCGATGCGCCATCCCGCCTTCTGCCCGATAATGACTCGTCATGCCAGCGGCCGCCCCATCTCTCACCCCCGACGAGCGCGCGAGCCTCGAAGCCGCGCTCGCCGCACGCCAGCGCGAGCTTCGCGCCGAGGTCGCGGCGAAGCTTCGCAACCAGGACGACCCCCGCCTCGTCGGACTGCGCAACCGGATGGAAGATACCGACGACTGGGCGGTGGCCGACGCGATGGCGGCGCAGGACATCACGCTCGTCTCGCGCGACCTCGCCGAGCTCGCGAACGTCGAGGCGGCACTCGCGCGCTTCGCCGACGGCAGCTACGGCGAGTGCGCCGACTGCGGCAATCCGATCCCGTATGCGCGGCTCGCCGCGTACCCGGCGGCACGTCGCTGCGTCGCCTGCCAGGACGAGGCGGAACTGCGCGAGCGCGTGCGGCGCTGACGCCGGCGGGTCGCCGACGCGTGGAGTCACCGTGCGCGATCAGCGCGTGCTGTCAGCGCGTGCGCCGCGGCGCGTGGCGGGCGAGCCAGGCGAAGACCTCCTGGTGCCACAGCCGCGCGTTCGCCGGCTTCAGGATCCAGTGATTCTCGTCGGGGAACCAGACGAGCCGCGCGGCGACGCCCTTCGCCTTCAGCGTGTTGTAGTACTGCAGCGCCTGCGTCGCGGGCACGCGGTAATCGAGCTCGCCGTGCACGACGAGCGTCGGCGTTCGCGCATGCGCGACGTAATGGTGCGGTGACTGGCGCATCACGCGCGCCTCGTCGACCCAGTGGAAGGCGCCGAGCTCGCGCGCGAAGAAGCGGTAGCCGTCGGTCGCCATCATCGACACCCAGTCGTAACAGCCCGCATGGCAGACGTACGCGCGGTAGCGCCGCGTGTGTCCGTTCATCCACGCG
>DASVGI010000075.1:0-10347 GCA_036379595.1 Casimicrobiaceae bacterium
TGAAGCCGCCCGACGCGAGGAGCGTTTCGACACCTCGCGCGCGCAACGATGCGAAGAGCCGCGTCGCACCCGGTGACAGGCGCAGGCGCTCGTCGTAGACGCGCCGGAGCGAATCCACCGGCAGTCCCTCGAGCAGCGCCACGCGGCGCACGAGACTCTCGCGGAAATCGAGCTCGCCGCGCATCGTCGCCGCGGTGATCGCGGCGACCTCGGGCTTGATGCCGCGCAATGCGGCGATCTCGTCGATGCACTCGATCGTGATCAGCGTCGAGTCCATGTCCATCGCGACGAGCCGCAGGCGCTCGAGTCGTCGCGTCCGCGGCACGAGCGCCCAGTCGCAGCCGATGGCGGCGAGCGCATCGGCGATGCCGTCGAGGGCCCGCGGCGCGACCAGCCTGAATGCCGCGCACTCTGCGCGGTCGAGCGCGACGACGTCGGACGCCCCGGTCAGCGCGCGCAGGACGCCAAGGTCCTCGGGGGCGAGATGCGACGCCTGGACGACGAGGTCAGCGTCGGTGGCGGGATCTCGGTGCATCGGCGGAAGGCTCGGCCCGGGTCGGATCATCGAGCGTGAAATCGATCTTCGCCTGCTCGAGGTCGACGCGCGCGATGCGCACACGTACGCGGCCGGCGAGCTGGAACACGCGTCCGCCTCGCTCGCCGATGAGGGCGTGCCGGCCGGCATCGAAATGGAAGTAGTCGCGCGGCAGGTCGGTCACGTGCACGAGGCCGTCGATCGCGAGGCCGTCGAGCGTGACGAAGATGCCGAAGCTTGCGACGCCACTGATCGTGCCGGGAAAGCTTTCTCCGACGCGGTCGCGCATGTAGTGGCATTTCAGCCACTGCAACACGTCGCGCGACGCGTCGTCGGCACGCCGCTCGGTCATCGAGCAATGGATGCCGAGCTCGTGCCAGGACACCCCCTTCGGCGTATACGCCTGACCGGCGAGCGCCGCCTTCAGCGCGCGGTGAACGAGGAGATCGGGGTAACGCCGGATCGGCGACGTGAAATGCCCGTAGCGCTCGTACGCGAGGCCGAAGTGACCGACGTTGTCCGGGCTGTAGCGCGCCTGCGACAGCGAGCGCAGCAGCACCGTCTCGAACAGCGCACGATCGGGGCGCTCGCCAATTCGCGCCATCAGCGCTGCGTAGTCGCCGGCCTGCGGCTTGTCGCCGCCGGTGAGCGCGAGACCCGACGTCGCGAGGAATTCGCGCAGCGCGGCGAGCTTGTCCGCCGGCGGGCCCTCGTGCACGCGGTAGAGCGCCGCATGGCCGCGATCGGCGAGAAACGACGCGGCGCAGACGTTCGCCGCCAGCATGCATTCCTCGATCAGGCGGTGCGCATCGTTGCGCGGCGACGGGAAAATGCGGTCGATCCGTCCGACTTCGTCGAATGCGATCTCGAGCTCGGCCGTATCGAAATCGATCGCGCCGCGACGCTCGCGTGCCGCGAGCAGGATGCGGTAGACGTCGTGAAGATGGCGAAGGCTCGTCTCGACGTCGCGCGACAGCGCGCGGGTATCGGTCGACCGTCGCTGCTTCGAGGTCGCAGCTGCCGCTGCTCGCGAAGCGTCCATGCCACCCGCCGCGGTGTGCTCGCCGAGCCAGCGGTACACCTCGGTGTAGGTGAGGCGCGCGCGCGAATGCATGACCGCCGGATAGAACAGATACGATTCGATCGCGCCGTCGCGGCCGATCCGCATGTCGCACGCGACGCACAACCGGTCGACCTCCGGCTTCAGCGAGCAGAGCTCGTTCGAGAGGGCTTCCGGCAGCATCGGAATCACGCGCCGCGGGAAATACACCGACGTGCCGCGCTCGCGCGCCGCTGCATCGAGCGCATCGCCGTCCCTGACGTAATGCGAGACGTCGGCGATCGCGACGACGAGCCGATACGCGCCGTCGACGGGCTCGCAGCAGACCGCGTCGTCGAAGTCGCGCGCGTTCTCGCCGTCGATCGTGACGAGCGGCAGGATCGTGAGGTCGCGCCGCCCGCGCCGATCGGTGGGTCTCACCGCGGCAGGGAGCTTCGCCGCGAGGCGCGAGGCCGCCACGCTCCATTCGAACGGCAGTGCGTGCTTGCGCAGCGCGATCTCGATCTCGATGCCCGGATCGGTGGCGTTGCCGAGCACTTCGACCACGCGCGCGATCGCTTCGCGCTGCGCGCTCGGCTGCTCGACGATCTCGACGACGACAACCTGGCCGCGCGTCGCCGCGCCGCGCTCGTCCGGCGGAACGACGAGGTCCTGACTGATGCGCCGGTTCTCCGCCTCGACGAACCACACGCCGCGCTCCTCGTGGAGCCTGCCGACGATCCTGCGGTTCGCGCGCAGCAGCACTTCGACGATCTCGCCTTCGGGACGGCCGCGCCGGTCGACGCCGGCGACCTTCGCGCTCGCGCGATCGCCGTGCAGCACCTTGCGCATCTCCGCCGGCGACAGGAAGAGATCGTCGCCTCCCGCGTCGGGAACGAGGAAGCCGAAACCGTCCGGGTGTCCCTGGATGGTTCCCGTCACGAGGTCGAGCTTCGCGGCGACGCAGAGCTCGCCCTTGCGATTGACGAACAGCCGGCCGGCTCGCTCGAGCTCGGCGAGCGGCGCTTCGAGCGCGCGCTTCGCGCGTCCCGAGAGCCCGAGCTTTGCGGCGAGCTCGGCGTGTGTCTGCGGCTCCCCGGCGGCGATCAGCGCGTCGAGGACTTCGTCGGCCGAGACGGCGTTCGCGCGCGACGCGCGCGCGGACCGCGCATGCGTGGATGTCGATCGCGCGGATGGGGATCGCGCAGCCGGACTGCGCGGCGCGGTCGCCGCACGGCGTCGCAACGGTATGCTTTTTGACACGGGTGCCCGATAAAATTAAAATGCGCGGTTCGAGTCGTCACGCCTGCCCAGATGGCGGAATTGGTAGACGCACCAGGTTCAGGTCCTGGCGGTGGCAACACTGTGGAGGTTCGAGTCCTCTTCTGGGCACCACTTCCGGTCGTATTGTCACACACCGCTCACGTCGGCAAAGCCGCGCATCCGCGCCGCCGCGCGACGTAACGTCACGTCTTCGCGGCGATCAGCGCGCGCAGCCCGTCGGCGTCCTGCCAGTGCCAGCCGCAGACGAAGCGCGGCAGCGCCCAGATCGAGTCGTCGGGATCGATCGCGCGGCCCGCGGTCGAGAACGCGGCGTAGCAGCGATGTTCGGCACGGTGCCGCGGAAAGTAGACGTCGCGAAGGTACGGTGCGACGTGCCCGTACGGATACGCGAACGGCAGCTCGGCGCTGATCTGCAGGCGCCCGAGGATGAATTCGCTCGCGCGGCGCACCTGGCGGTCGGCGTCGCCGTAGTCGGCGATCGCGGTGAAGTCCCCACGGATGCCGTCGCGCTGCGCGACCTCTCGAAGCGCCGGATGCAGGTGGTCCCAGCTGTGGTTGCCGATCGCGATGCCGAGCGCCGCGGCATCTGTCCACCAGTCGTCGCCGAGCCAGCCCTGAAGGTCACCGAGGCCGCACTCAGGCGCCCGCTCCATCGCGGCGCGCGCATCGGGTGATGCGATCACGAAGCTCGTCGCGGGGAGACCACCGGGGCGAGCGCCGAAGAGCGGAGCTGCGTCGCGCAGCACCCGCGCGAAGGCCCTCTGCGCACCCCATTCGCGGTGCTCGAAATCGGCGACGTCGAAGCGCGGGCCGTCGTCGAAAGTAATTGTGACTTCGACGCTTCCGTCGAGCGGCCAGTGCCGGTCGCGATGCGCGGCGGCGACGTGCTCGAGGGGAACGATCCTCACGCCCGCCGCGGCAAGCGTTGCGAGGTCCGCGGCGAGCGCGACGTGATCGTTGGTCGCGTAATCGTTCCCGCCGACGTTGTGCGAATGCCAGGTGAGGACGATGCGCTGCGCTCTCATGCGGTGGCCGCGAGCCGCTCCCGCAGAGTCGCCGGGTCGAACTTGTCGTAGACCTCGAACGGCTGATGGATCCACGGACTGTCGGCGAGGTAGTCGACGTAGTAGTCGGGCTTGAACACCGAGCTCGCCTTCCACCACAGCACCGCGGTGCGCAGCTCCGAGATGTGCGGGAAGCGGCGCGGCAGCTCGGCGTGCACCGCGGCGAGCGTGTGGCCAGAGTCGACCATGTCGTCGACCAGCAGCACGTGGCCGCCGAGGCGGGGCCGCGTCATCGTCATGTGCTCGGCGATGACGAGCTCGCCGCGGATCGTTCCGCCTTCGGCCGCGTACGAGTGCGTCGAGAGGATCGCGAGCGGCTGGTCGAAGATCCGCGACAGCACGTCGCCGACGCGCAGTCCCCCGCGCGCGATGCAGATGACCTGGTCGAACCGGTAACCCGACTCGTGGACGGCGAGTGCCAGGCGCTCGACGAGGCGGTTGTACTGGTGCCAATCGACGTGCAGACTCAAGGGCGCCTCCCTGCCGTGACCTCGGGTTCAGCGGAACGGATGGTGGACTAGGATCGTCTCGTCGCGATCGGGTCCGGTCGACACCATCGCGATCGGCACTCCGGTGAGCGCCTCGATGCGTTCGAGATACGCGCGCGCCGCGGCGGGAAGCGCTGCGAGCGTGCGCGCGCCGACCGTGCTTTCGCTCCATCCGGGCAGCGTTTCGTACACGGGGCGGCAGCGCGCGACGGCGTCGGCGCCGCTCGGGATAAGCGTGACGACGCCGCCGTCGACCTCGTAGTGCGTGCAGATGCGGATCTCTTCGAAGCCATCGAGCACGTCGAGCTTGGTGATGCACAGGCCGTCGACGCCGCTCAACTGCAGCGACCGCGCAAGCATCGGGATGTCGATCCAGCCGCAGCGCCGCGGCCGCCCGGTGACCGAGCCGAACTCGCTGCCGCGCGTCGCCAGCGTCCGGCCGGTCGCGTCGGTGAGCTCGGTCGGAAACGGCCCGGTGCCGACGCGCGTCGTGTACGCCTTGACGATGCCGAGCACGTAGTCGAGAAGCTGCGGCCCGATGCCGGCTCCGGCCGCCGCTGCGCCGGCGACGCAGTTCGAGCTCGTCACGTACGGATAGGTGCCGTGGTCGATGTCGAGCAGCGCGCCCTGCGCACCTTCGAACAGCAGCGAGTCGCCGCCCGCGCGCGCGGCCTGGATCGCCGCGGCGACGTCGGCGACCATCGGCGTGATCTTCTCGCCGAGTGCGAGCGTCTCGTCGCGCATCGCCGCGAACGCGAGCGGCTGCTGCTTGTAGTAATGGACCAGCATGAAATTATGCAGGTCGAGCAGGCGCTCGAGCTTCGCGGCAAAGCGCGCGGGATCGGCAAGATCGTGGACGCGCAGCGCGCGCCGCGCGACCTTGTCCTCGTAAGCGGGGCCGATGCCGCGTCCGGTCGTGCCGATCTTCAGCGCGTCGCCGAGCGCCGCCTCGCGCGCGCGGTCGAGCGCTTCGTGAATCGGCAGCACGAGCGGGCACGCGGGCGAGATCGAGAGCCGCGAGCGGACCTCGACCCCCGCCGCTTCGAGCTCGCCGATCTCCTGCAGGAGCGCGGCGGGCGAGAGCACGACGCCGTTGCCGATCAGGATCGCGACGTCGCGACGCAGCACGCCCGAAGGAATGAGGCGCAGCACCGTGCGCCTGCCGCCGATCACCAGCGTGTGGCCCGCGTTGTGGCCGCCCTGGAAGCGGACGACACCTTGCGCGTTCTCGGTCAGCCAGTCGACGACCTTGCCCTTGCCTTCGTCGCCCCACTGCGCGCCGATGACGACGATGTTCTTTCCCATGTGCCTTGTGCGACGCGTGTAAGGGGTTCAGGTTCCGGCGATGAGGTCGGTCAGCTGGCGCAGGTAGAGCGTGAAGCCGGTCGCCGGCCGCGAGCGTCCGAAGGCCCGTCCGATGCCGTCGTAACGCCCGCCATTGCCGATCGCTGTCGGCGAGCCCGGCGCGTACGCCGAGAAGATCACGCCGTTGTGATAATGATAGCCGCGCAGGTCGCCGAGATCGACGTGCAGCGCTTCCACCCGCGCCGTCGCCGCCGCCGCGAGGTCTTCGAGCGTCGCGAGCGCGTTGGCGATCGCGGGGATGTCGGGGAGCTCGCGCCGCGCCGCCGGCAGCACCTCGGTCGCCGGCCCGTAGAGCGTCGTCAGTGCGGTGAGCGCGTCGCCCCACGCGCGCGGCAGGTGCTTCGTCAGCGTGATCACCGCCGGCCGGTCCTTGACGCGAAGCGCGTCGAAGACGTCGTCGCTCTCGCCGTTGCCGGCAAGGCCCGCGCCGGTCGCGAGCGCGCGGTAGATGCCGACGTGGCCGAGATCGAGATGCACGCGCGTGATGCCCGCGGTCGCGAGCGCCGACGCGAGCAGGTTGATTACTTCGCGATCGCCATCGATGCCGGGGACGCCGAAGAGCTCGGCGCCGACCTGCATCACTTCGCGCGTCGCGCCCGGCCCGCCGGCGGTGGTGCGCAGCACGCTCCCCGCGTAGCAGAGCCTTGTTGCTCCCGGCTCGTTCAGGAGGTGCGCGTCGATGCGCGCGACCTGCGGCGTGATGTCGGCGCGCACACCGAGAAGATGCCCGGACAACGGATCGACGACCTTGAACGTCTGCAGCTCGAGGTCGCGTCCGCTGCCGGTCAGGAGCGACTCGAGGTGCTCGACGAGCGGCGGACGCACGAGCCGGTAGCCTGCGCCATCGAAGTGATCGAGCAGCACGCGGCGCAGGCGCTCGACGACGATCGCCTCGTCGGGGAGGAGGTCGTCGATCGCGTCCGGAAGGAGCCACTTATGCATGGACGATGAGATAGAGGCCGATAAGCCCGATGCCGATCGAGAGCATGCCGACGAAGCGAAGCTGGCCGTCGGTGAGCTCGGTCAGGCGCCGGAAGCTGTCGCGCCAGAGGCGCGGCGCGACGAACGGCAACAGGCCCTCGAGCACGAGCACCAGCGCCAGTGCGGTCCACAGCGTTTCAGACACGCGATTCCCCCGTCGGCCCGTCTGCGCCGCGACAGTCTACTTCGACCTGCCGGCGCCCGCGGGCGTCTTCGCGATGTCGTTCTGCTTGAAGTACCGGAAGAACTGCGAGCTGGGGTCGAGCACCATCAGATCGTGCCGGCCCTGCAGCGAAGCCTTGTACGCGTCGAGGCTGCGATAGAACGAGTAGAACTCGGGATCCTTGCCGTATTCCTGGCCGTAGATCAGCGACGCCTTGCCGTCCCCGTCGCCCTTGATCTTCTGTGCCTGCCGGTAGGCGTCGGCGAGGATCACCTGGCGCTGGCGGTCGGCATCGGCGCGGATCTGCTCGGACTCGGCAGCGCCCATCGAGCGCAGCTCGTTGGCGACCCGGCGCCGCTCGGACTCCATCCGCTGATAGACGGGGCCCGTCACGTCGGGCGGCAGCTCGACGCGCCGCAGGCGCACGTCGATGATCTCGACGCCGATCGCCTTCGCGTCGGCGTTCGCTTTCTGCTGCGTGATCGTGGTGATCGCATCGCGCGCCGAGGCGATCGCCTCGTGGACGTCGTGCTTGTTGAACTCCTCGGCGAGATTCGCGCGCACTGTCTGCGTGATCCTGCGCCGGGCGGCCTCCTCATCGCCCTGCACCGACACGTAGTACTGGCGCACGTCGACGATCTTCCACAGCACGACGAAATCGACCAGGAGCGGCTTCTTCTCCGACGTCGTCATCCGGTCGGGCTCGGGATTGTCGAGCGTCAGGATGACCTTGTCGTAGTACTTGACGTTCTGGACGAACGGCCACTTGAAGTAGAGCCCCGCATCGGACTTCGTCTCGACGATCTCGCCCAACTGAAACTTGACCGCGTACTTGCGCTGGTCGACCGTGTAGATCGACTGCGACGCGACGAACAGCACGACGATCACGACGGCGAGGGCGGGCAATGTCAGCTTCATCGCGTCAGCGCCCCTCGCGGTTGCGCAGCGCTTCGCGCGAGCGCGACGGATCGAAGCCCGACGTCCCGTCGGACGACGACGTGCCCGACGTGGAGGCGCTCCCGGACGTGCCGGTCCCGCCCGCAGCGGGGGTCGACGCCGGCTCGGGCGTCGCCGCGGTACCCGCCTTCTCGATCAGCTTGTCGAGCGGAAGGTAGAGGAGGTTGCCGCCGCTCTTCTGATCGATCAGCACCTTGTTCGTGCTGCCGAGCACCGATTGCATCATGTCGAGGTAGAGGCGCTCGCGCGTGACTCCGGGCGCCTTCTTGTATTCGGTCAGCACCTTGTCGAAGCGCTGGGTGTCGCCTTCGGCGCGCTGCACGACCTCGGCCGTGTAGCCGTTCGCTTCCTCGAGGAGGCGCGCCGCCATGCCGCGCGCGCGCGGGACGACGTTGTTGGCGTACGCCTGCCCCTCGTTCTTCAACCGCTCGCGATCCTGACCGGCCTTGACTGCATCGTCGAAGGCAGCCTGCACCTTGTCGGGAGGCTGCACGTTCTGCAGCGTCACTTTCTGCACGAACACGCCGGTGCCGTAGCGGTCGAGCATCTGCTGCATCAGCTGCTCGGTCTGCTTCGCGATCTGCTCGCGGCCCTCGTAGAGCGCGAAGTCCATCTTGCTCTTGCCGACCACCTCGCGGATCGCCGATTCGGCGACATAGGAGACGATCTGATCGGGCCCGCGCGTGTCGAAGACGTAATCCTCGGCGCTCTTCAGGTTGTACTGGACCGCGAACTCGATATCGATGATGTTCTCGTCCTCGGTCAGCATCACCGCTTCGGTGTCGATCTTGTTCTTCGGCGTGTTGCGATAGCCGATCTCGATCGTCTTCACCTGCGAGAAGTCGACGAGCTGCACCGTTTCGATCGGCCACGGCAGGTGCCAGCGCGGACCCGGCAGCGTGGTCTCGGTGTAGCGGCCGAAGCGCGTCACGACGCCGCGGCGGCCTTCGTCGACGATATAGAAGCCGCTCGCGAGCCAGATCACGATCACGAGTGCGACGAGCCAGGCGAGACCGGCGAGTGGCACGCCCGGAGTCGGGCCGCCTTCGTGCGGCTCCTGCGGCGGCTTGCGGCCGAAGAGCTCGCTCATCCGGCGGTTGACGTTGCGCCAGATCTCGTCGAGATCCGGCGGGCCGCCGCCCCCGCCGCGCCTTCCCCACTGCGGGTCGTTCAGCGACACGACGATGCCATCGAGGTGTTCGGCATGGGCGGCGAAGGCGAGTTGCGCGGACCCCGGTCAGCCGGATTGCGCAGTCGTGGACGTGGCGTGAGCGTTGAAATCGAGCGGAAAGCGTTCGGCCAGCGCGTCGCGCAGGAGATCGATCCCGGCGCCGGTCGCGGCACTCACGCGAACCGTGGCGATGTTACCACAGGCGTCGCGCTCGATTCCCGCGGCGAGCCCGGCGAGATCGCACTTGTTGAGGACGCGGATCTGCGGCACCTCGCCGGCGCCGATCTCGGTCACCAGCCGATCGACCGCGGCAACCTGCTCGTCGCGATCGGCGGCGGAGGCGTCGATCACGTGGAGCAGGAGGTCGGCGTCGGCCGCCTCGGCAAGCGTCGCCCCGAACGCAGCGACGAGATCGTGCGGCAGGTCGTGGATGAAGCCGACGGTGTCCGAGAGCACGAGCGGCTGCGCTCCCGGCACGTGCGCGCGGCGCAGCGTCGTGTCGAGCGTCGCGAAGAGCTGGTTCGCCGCGTAGACGCGCGCGCGGGTCAGCCGGTTGAAGAGCGTCGACTTGCCCGCGTTCGTGTAGCCGATCAGCGCGACAGTGCGCAGGTCTGCGCGGTGCCGCGCGCGGTTCTGCGTCGAGCGACGCGACGCAACGCGCGAGAGCCGGCCGCGCAGCAGCTTGACGCGTTGCGTAATCAGACGCCGGTCGGTCTCGAGCTGGGTCTCGCCGGGGCCGCGCAAGCCGATGCCGCCTTTCTGCCGCTCGAGGTGGGTCCAGCCGCCGACGAGCCGCGTCGCCATGTGGCTCAACTGCGCGAGCTCGACCTGCAGCTTGCCTTCGGCGCTGCGCGCGCGCTGCGCAAAGATGTCGAGAATGAGGCTCGTCCGGTCGACGACGCGGCATTCGAGCGCACGCTCGAGGTTGCGCTGCTGCACGCCCGAGAGCGTGTGGTCGAAGATGACGAGGTCGGCCGCCGACTCGCGCCTGCGTCCGGCGATCTCCTCGACCTTGCCGCGGCCGGCGAACAACGCGGGATCCGGCCGCGCGCGATGCCCGCCGAGCTGACCTACGACGGTCGCTCCCGCCGACGCGACGAGCGCGACGATCTCGTCGCGCCGGCCGGCACGTCGCTCGCCGTCGACGTCGAGCGCGACGACGAGCGCCCTGTCGCCGCCTTCCGGACGCTCGAACAAGCTAGGGCCTGTCAACGCTATGAACGCAAGCGCGCTGCGCGGTCGAAACGGCCCCGGGCGTCCGGGTGCAGACCCGGTGCGCGCTGCCCGCGCAACTCAGGAT
>DASVGI010000076.1:0-47610 GCA_036379595.1 Casimicrobiaceae bacterium
GTCGCCCGACGAGGACGGCCTCGATCTGCGACGGATAGACGTTGACGCCGCGGATGATCAGCATGTCGTCGTTGCGCCCGGTGATGCGCAGGATGCGAAGATGCGTGCGTCCGCACGCGCACGGCGCGGTGGTGACCCGCGAGATGTCGCGCGTGCGGTAGCGCAGCATCGGCAGCGCTTCCCTGGTGAGCGTGGTGATCACGAGCTCACCCGCCTCGCCCTCGCGGACCGCGCGCCCGGTCTCCGGGTCGATCACCTCGAAGAGGAAGTGGTCCTCCCAGCCGTGCAGCCCCGCCTGCGCCGCGCATTCGCACGCCACACCCGGCCCCATGACCTCCGAGAGGCCGTAGAGGTCGACCGCGACGAGGCCGAGCCGCTCCTCGATCTCGCGCCGCATCGCCTCGCTCCACGGCTCGGCGCCGAAGAGCCCGATTTCGAGCGAGCTCTCGCCAAGATCGACGCCCTGCTGCGCGGCGACCTCGGCGATCGCGAGCGCGTACGACGGCGTGGCGCAGAGCACGCGCGGCCGGAAATCGGTGATCAGCGCGACCTGTCGCTCGGTCGAGCCCCCCGACATCGGGACGACGACGCCACCGAGGCGCTCAGCGCCGTAGTGCGCACCGAGCCCGCCGGTGAAGAGCCCATAGCCGTAGGCGTTGTGCACAACGTCGCCGCGCCGCGCTCCCGCTGCGGCGAGCGAGCGCGCCATGAGCCCGGACCAGACATCGAGATCGTGCAGCGTGTACCCGACGACGGTCGGTTTGCCGCTCGTTCCCGACGACGCATGCAGGCGCGCCAGCGACGCGGTCGGGCGCGCGAAGAGACCGAACGGGTAGTGCTCGCGCAGGTCGGCTTTCGTCGTGAACGGCAGCGCGGCGACGTCGCCGGCGCTGCGGATGTCGGCCGCCTTGATACCCGCGGCATCGAGACGCGCGCGATGGAGCGGCACGTTTTCGTACGCGTTCGCCACAGTCGCGCGCAGGCGCCCCGCCTGCAGCTCGGCGAGGCGCTCGCGAGACATCGTCTCGACCTCCGCATCGAACAGCGGTGCCGCAGGACGCAACCCCACTTCGATCGACGTGATGGCTCCCATCTCGCTCCTCTCTCGCGTGTCAGCGCGTGTCAGCGCGCGTCAGCGCGCGGCGCCGCGCACCGGCCAGTGCGGCAGCCTGAACCCCTGGTGGTGCGCGGCGCGCCGCACCAGCACCCATTTCGCCCACAGCCCCGCCGCGGCCGCGAGCGCGCCGGCAAGCGCCGCCGCCACGGCCGCGGTGACGCCCGTCGCCGCGCCGACCGCGAGCGCCGCGACGAGGAATAGCGGCGCCAGCGTGCCCGCGTACCGAAGATGGACGCCCGCACGATCGAGCGCCGCGAGGGCGGCCGGCGCCGCGGTGCGCGTCAGACGACGCCGGTAGAAGTGCCACGCTGCGTAGCGAACGAGAACGAGGCCACCAAGCGCGAGCGCAAGCACGAGCGAACCCCCGCCCAGCCAGGGCGCGGCGACGAAGAAGAGCCCGGCGCCTTCGGTGAGGCCGGTCGCGACGATCAGCGGGACGACGAGCGGCTCGCGCCACGCCGGAATCGCGCGCGCCCGCTGAACGATGCGGCTCTGGCAATACACGAAGGCGACTGCGAGCACGACCGCCAGCACGCGCGCCGCCTCGATCCCGAACGCGGCGGCGAGCGCGACCGGGAACAGCGCGACGGCGACGATCGCCTCGCGGCTCATCCACGACGTCCACGGATTGCGAAATACGTTGAGGAAGCGTTCCGGCCGCCCGATCTCGAACCACACGCAGAGAAGACCGGTGCCGACAAGCGCCAACGCGACGACGAGCAGTGCGGCGCCGACCACACCCTGCACCTCCGCGAGCAGCGTGAACGCGACGAGTCCGCTGCCCGCGCCGCCGAGCATGAAATTGCAGGCCGCGCGCCAGTCCCAGTTCTGCTGCAGCCGCGGCTCGGGCCCGATCGGCGCAGCGGCTTTCCTGGCGGTGCGTCGCGGGGCGCTCACCGCTTTTCCTTGTCCCACAGATAATAGAAGCCCGGCCCGGTGCCGAGCTCCTCGTTGATCCGGAAATGCTGGTTCTCGGCGAGGAGCTGCGACACGTTGCTGTTCGGGTCGTCGAGGTCGCCGAACGCGAGCGCCTGCGCGATGCACGAATTGACGCACGCCGGCGTTGCCTCGGGATCCACGCCAGGCTTTAGACCCTCGGCGAGGCCCGCGTCGATGCGTTCGACGCAGAACGTGCACTTGGTGGCGACGGCGACACGCGCGTCGTCCTGCCGCCGGCGCTCGGGCTCGGTCGGCGCGCCGTAGGCGAACGCCGCGCGGTCGATGATCGTGCGTGCCTGATACGGACACGCCATCGTGCAATACGCGCAGCCGATGCAGAGGTCGTAATCGATCGTGACGATGCCGTCAGCGCGCTTCTTCGTCGCCGTCGTCGGGCAGACGTCGAGGCACGGCGGATCGTCGCAGTGCTGGCAGCCGACCGGCACGAACGCGCGCTGGACATCGGGATATTCGCCGACCTCGACGTCGAGCACGCGGCGCCACTGCACGCCGGGTGGCGTGGCGTTCGCATGCTTGCACGCGGCCGTGCACGTCTGACAGCCGACGCAGCTGCGAAGGTCCGCGATCATCGCCCAGCGCGTCATCGCGCGTCTCCCGCGGCACGCTCGAGCTTCACGCGCACGATGTCGGCACCCGAGCCCGTCGCGTCGGTGAGATCCATCGACATCGTCGCGAGCGTGTTGAGGCTCGGCACGCCGAAGTCGCGCGCGAACGGCGTTGCCCAGTGCTCGAACTGGCCGAGCAAGAGCAGCGTGTCGGGGCGGATGCCCTGGCGCAGCACCGCGCGCCCGTGCACGCTGCGCTGCGGCGTCGCGATCGTCACGTTGTCGCCGTCGGCAATGCCGAGCGCGCGCGCGGTGCCGGCATTGATGATCACGCCGCGGTGACCGGCGATGTTCTCGGCCACCTCGCGGATGAGCTGCATGCCGACGTTGCCGCCCCACGCGTACTGCATGCTGCGCGCGGTCAAGAGCCACAGCGGATAGTCGCGCGGCGCCCCGCCCGCGACGCTGACCGCCGCTTCCCAGGGCGCGGCGAAATCCTTCCACGGCGGCAGCGCCTGGTACTCGTCGAGCTGGCGGTCCCACCAGTGCATGTCGTGCTCGTGCAGCCGCCGCCCGAGCTCGGCGCCGACGCGCTTCAGCCGCTCCTGGTAGGGCATCTCGAAGCGCAGGCCGCGCGCAGCGAGCGTCGGGAACAGATACCAGTCGGTCTGCGGGAACGGGCGCGTCGCGTAGCCGTGCTCCTTCCACCAGTCGAGGCCGTGGACCTCGCGGCCCTCGGTCACCTCGGCGCTCGCGGCGCGACAGACCGCATCCCAGATCACGTCGCGCGAATGCGCGTGCGCCGGATCGAGCGAGAAGTCGCCGTGGCGGCTCTTGAGCGGCACACCGGCGGCACCCTTGTTGATCGCCGTGTTGTACTTTTCGACGAGGCCGGCGCGCCGCGCGAGCTCGGTGGCGACATCGGTGAAGTCGAGCGCTTCGCCGCGCGCCTTCACGGCGGGCTGGCGCAGCGCGTACCCCTGCTGGTTCCAGAACTGCTCGACGTATTTCGAGCCGCCGATGCGGATCAACTGCAGGCTCTCGAGATCGGTCGCATCGGGCAGCAGCACGTCGGCGAAATGATTCGTTTCGTCGGCGGTATAGGCGAACGCGACGACGAACGGAAAGCGCGCCATCTTCTCGCCCACCGCTCCGGTATCCCAGAACGAGATCGCCGGATTGGTCCGGTAGACGAACCACACGTCGGGAAGCGTGACGCGCGGCAGGCCCTGCGGCGTCTCGTCTAGGAACATCCACGAGAAGTGCGTCGGCCCGAGCGCCTGGCTCCACGGACCGTCGCCGGCAAGCGGCACCATCGTGCGGTACGCGTTGCGGATGTTCGGCTTCGCCGACCAGCGCGCCTTGTCGGTCGGATTCATCGGATACGCCATGAACCCGTCCGGACCCGGCTTAACGCTCGCGAGCCGCTCGGCAAGGGGGCGGTTCAATCGCACCGTCGTACCGAGCGTTCCGCCGGGAACCTCGAGCGCGCCGACGAGCGACGCGAGCAGCGTGCGCGCCCAGCAGCACTCGTAGCCGCCCCAGCCGTTGTTGACCGTCTTGCCGAGACTGATCGCCACCGGCCGGTACGGCAGGCGAACGCCCTCGACCTCGATCGTCTCACCGACGCGGGCGTGGTCGAGATACTCGAGCGCGACGCGCCTGATCGTCGCCGCCGGCACGTCGCAGATCGATTCGGCCCATTCGGGCGAATACGGCTCCATATGCGCGACGAGGCGCGTGAAGGCTGTCTCGCCGGCGAGAATGCCGCGCGCCACCACATCGTCGTCGGGTCCGATCTCGACCGCGTCGACTTCGAAGCGGCCTTCGAGCGTCTCGGCGATGCCTGCTGCGTCGAACGGAGCGGCGCGCCCCTCCCGAGCGTCGATCACGAGCGGCTTGCGGCTCGCCGGATCGCGCAGGAAATAGCCGTTCGGGCCGACGAGGTAGCCCGACGCGGTGTGATGCGCGAGGAAGGCAACGTCGAGTCGCGCACGCGGCACTTCGTGCAGCAGCACGTGGACGAGCGCGAACAGGAACGCGGCGTCGGTCTTCGGCTTGATCGGCACCCACTCCGCCGAGCAGGCGCCGGTGACCGACAGGTGCGGCTCGACCTGCACGCGCTTCATTCCGCGCGCGCGCGCTTTCGCGTGGCGCCAGACACCGACGACGCCGCCCGACGCCTCGACGTTGGCGCCGCACGAGATCAGGTAATCGCAGAGCGGCGTATCGGGCGACACGGTGAATGCGCGATGCCACAGCTCGCCGTAGAGGTGCTCGGAGTGATAGCACTTGACGCCCTGCCCCGAGCCGAAGCCCATGTCGACCGGTCCCCACGCGGACAGGAACGCCGGGAACGTGCCCATGTACGACTGCGGCGTGCCGCCGCCGCCGAAGCTCGCCGCAACGCGCGGATAGCCCGATTCGTCGGTGAGGCCGGCGGCGCGCACAGCGGCAAGTCGTTCCGCGATCAGCTCGAGCGCTTCGTCCCACGAGATCGCGACGAACCCTGGCGGCTCGTTGCGGCCCTTGCGCGGATTGCTGCGCTTCATCGGCGTGAGCACGCGGTTCGGGTTGTAGGTCTTCTGCACGAGCCCGTAGGCCTTGACGCAGACCTTGCCGCCGCCGGGGTGGACGCTCGCTGCGCAGAAGTTCGGCTCGACCTCGGTCGCGACACCGTCGACGACCTTGACGGTGAGGAGATCGGGCCCGGCGACGCACTGGTAGCAGTACGTCGGCACCCGGCGTGTGTCGACAGCGTGCGTCACACGATGCCTGCTTTTGCAGCCTTCGCGGCGAGACGCGCCTCGGTCGCTTTCGTGTCGACGACGAAGCGCACGTGCGTGCCGCGGCAGATCGCGTCGACGCTGTCGCGCCCCTGCACGTCGAAGGTGACCGCGCGCCCCTTCACCTCGGTCACCCTGACGCTCAACTCGACCTCCATGCCGAGCAAGGTCGCTGCGAGATGGTCGATCTCGACGCGCGTGCCGACCGAGTCCTGGCCCGGCTCGACGTGCGCGAGGAGGAGATCGCGGCAGGTCAACTCGATGTCGCGCACGAGCATCGGCGTCGCGTAGACGCGTGCTGCTTCGCCCATGAAGTCGATCGTGCGCTCGCGGTCGACGGTGAGCTTGCGCGTCGCCGTGAGCCCGACCGCGACCGGTGTGCGTTGCGCCGCCGGCGGCGGAGCGGCTCCACCGCGGCAGCCGCAGGTCGCGATGAGTTCGGTGTCGTCGTTCATGTCAGGCTCCAAGATAGGACGCGCGCACGCGCGGATCGTCGATGAGCTCGCTGCCGCGGCCCGAGAACGCCACCCGGCCGGCTTCGAGAACGTACGCGCGATCAGCGAGGCCCAGAACGGCGCGCGCGTTCTGGTCGGCGAGGAGGATCGTGATCGCCGCCTCGCGCAGCGTGCGGATCACCGCGAAGATCGTCGCGACGAGCCGCGGTGCCAGCCCCATGCTCGGCTCGTCGAGCAGCAGCACGCGCGGGGCCGCCATCAGTGCGCGCCCGATCGCGAGCATCTGCTGCTGGCCGCCCGACAGCGTGCCGGCGAGCGAGCGCCGCCTCTCGGCGAGCACCGGGAACAGCGTGAAGACGCGCGCGAGGCCCGCGGCGACGTCGTGCGCCGGACGCAGATAACCGCCGAGACGCAGGTTGTCCTCGACCGTCAGCGGCGCGAACACCTGCCTGCCCTCGGGGACCTGCACGATGCCGAGGCCGACGCGGCGCGACGGGCGCACTCCGCTGACGTCGACGCCGTCGAAGCGGATCGTTCCCGCGCTCGCCGGGTGAACGCCCGAGACGACGCGCATCAGCGTCGTCTTGCCGGCGCCGTTGGCGCCGACGAGCGCGACGAGCTCGCCCGCACCGACGGTGAGGCTCACGTCGGTAAGCGCGGGAATGCGCCCGTAGCGGGAGGACAGCGCGGCGACCTCAAGCATCGGCGGTCTCCGCGGCGTCGGCGGCGCCGAGATAGGCTTCGATGACCTGCGGGTCGGCACGCACCTCCGCCGCCGTCCCCTCGCACAACGCGCGGCCGTAGTCGAGCACGAGGATGCGGTCGGACACCCCCATCACGAGCTGCATGTTGTGCTCGACCAGCACGATCGTCGTCCCCGACGCCGCGATGCGCCTGATGAGCTCGTCGAGCTCCAGCGCTTCGGCGGGATTGAGGCCCGCGGCCGGCTCGTCGAGCAGCAGCACGCGAGGCTCGCCGGCGAGCGCGCGCGCGATTTCGAGGCGCTTCAGCGCCCCGTACGGAAGCGCGTCGGCCGGCGCCAGTGCGCGGTCCTCGAGGCCGACGAGGCGCAGCAGCGCGAGCGAGCGCATGCGTGTCTCGCGCTCGGTTCGAGCGAGGCGCGGCGTGTGCAGAAGCGCCGCGACGAGCCCACCGTGCTCGTGCAGATGGCGCCCGGTCATCACGTTCTCGAGCACCGTCATGTTGAAGAACACCTGCAGGTTCTGGAACGTGCGCCCGACGCCCGCCGCCGCGAATGCGTGCGCGGGTGCACCGGTGAGATCGCGCCCGCCGACGAAGATGCGGCCGCTGTCCGGCGCATAGATGCCGGTAAGGATGTTGAGCAGCGTCGTCTTGCCCGCGCCGTTGGGGCCGATGATCGAGTAGACGGTTCCGGAGTTCACCGCGAAGGTCACGTCGTCGACCGCGCGCACGCCGCCGAACTCGCGGCAAAGCTTTTCGACCTGCATCAGCGCAGCGCCCGTCACCGACGCAGCGCTCGTCGCCGGGGTGGCGTCCGTCACCGACGCGCGCGCGGCGCCCGCGCTCATCGCTCCCTCCGCTCGAGCCAGCGCTTGAGCGTCGGCACGATCCCGCGCGGCAGGAAGATCATCGTCAGAATCAACAGCGCGCCGAACACCACCATCTCGTATTCCTTGAGTGCCGTCAGCAGCTGCGGCAGCAGCGTCAGCACGGTGGCGCCGACGATCGCGCCGAACACCGAGGCCATGCCACCGAACACGACCATCGTCACGAGCTCGACCGAGTGGAGGAACGACGACTTCACCGGCGTGATGAAGCCGCTGTAGTGCGCCATCAGGCCACCGGCGAGTGCGGCGAAGACAGCGGAGAGAACGAACACGCGGACCTTCTGCCGCGCGGTGTCGATGCCGCAGACCTCGGCCGCGACCTCCGACGCGTGCAGTGCGCGCAGCGCGCGTCCCGCCGGGGACTCGATCAGGTTGAGCGCGAGCCAGGTCGCGACGAGAAGAGCGGCACCGGCGACCCAGTACCACACGCGCTCGCCCTGCAGCGCAAAGCCGAACAGCGCGAGCGGCGGCACCGCCATGCCGTCGGGCCCGCCGGTGATGCGGTCCTCGGTGGCGAGGACGATCGACACGATGACGCCGAAGCCGAGGGTCGCCATCGCGAGGTAATGGCCGCGAAGGCGCAGGATCGGACGGCCGACGAGCCACGCGATGCACGCGACACCAGCTCCTGCCGTAAGCCACGCGGCGAGCGGCGGCCAGCCGTAGCGCGCGGTGAGGAGCGCCGACCCATAACCGCCGAGCGCGAAGAATGCCGCATGCCCGAGGCTGATCTGCCCGGCATAGCCGATCAGGAGGTTGAGGCCGATGCAGACGATCGCGTTCAACGCACACAGGATCGCGAGATCGAGGTAGTACGGTGTTCCGATGCCGAGCGGCAGCAGCGCGATCACCGCGGCGAGCACAACGAGCCCCGCGCCGCGCGGCGTGAGCCAGCGCGCCCCTGACCGGTGCACGCGGTCAGACGCGGTCGGCGCGAAGCTCACCGAGCAGTCCATCGGGCCGGATCACCATGACGAGAAGAATGACGGCGAACGCGATCGCGTCCTTGTACGCCGACGAGACGAAGCCCGCACCGAAGCTTTCGAGGACGCCGAGCAGGAGGCCCCCGGCAATCGCGCCGGGGAAGCTCCCGAGCCCGCCGATGATCGCCGCGGCGAAACCCTTGAGGCCGAGCATCACGCCGACGTCGTACGACGTGTAGGTGATCGGCGCCACGAGCACGCCGGCGACGGCGCCGAGCGCCGCGGCGAGGCCGAAGCTCGCCATCACGACGCGGCGCACGTCGATCCCGCAGAGCTGCGCGGCGAGGCGGTTGTGCGACGTCGCGAGCATCGCCTTGCCGACGCGCGTGCGCAGGAAGAACGCCCGCAAGGCGACGACAATCGCGAGCGTTGCGCCGAGAATCCACAGGCTCTGCGGCAGGACCGTCGCGCCGAGGATCGCGATCGGGCGATCGCCCGAGAGCGGCGGGAGCACGTGGATGCGCTTGTCCCACACGAGCTGTGCTAAGCCACGCAGCAGAATCGACGCGCCGATCGTGATGATGATCATCGTCATCACGCTGGTCTGCGCGCCGCGCGCGAGGGCGAGCCGCTCGAGCACGAGGCCGGCGAGCGCGGTCGCGAGCACCGCGACGATCAGCGCCGGCACGAGCGGCAGGCCCATCCCGAGCAGCGAGACCGCGCACATGCCGCCCAGCATCACGAACTCGCCCTGAGCGAAATTGAGCACGCGGCTCGCGTTGAAGATGATCGAAAAGCCGAGCGCGACGAGCGCATAAATCGACCCCGCGGTAAGGCCCGCCGCGAGAAACTGCATCACCTGCGCGCTCACTCGACGACCCTCCGTGCCGCGCGCTGAGAGGGTCGCGGACTAATTGACCACGACCCAGCTTCCGTTCTTCACCTCGAGCAGCCGGAACGCGCTGACGTCGAGCCCCATGTGGTCGGTCGGCGACATGTTGACCACACCTCCGGTGCCGACGTAGCCGTGCGTGCTCTCGAGCGCGTCGCGGACCTTCGCGTGATCGGTGCCGCCCGCGCGCTTGATCGCGTCGACGACCAGCATCAGGCCGTCGTAGGCATGGCCGCCGAACGTCGACACGTCGGTCTTGTAGCGGGTCTCGTAATCGTGCTTGTAGGCGACGACGACCGCGCGCTGCGGATCGCTCGCGGGCAGGATCTCCGCGACGAGCAGCGCCGCGGCCGGCAGCCGCACGCCTTCCGCCGCATCGCCGGAGAGCTTGATGTATTCCTTCGACGCGACCCCGTGCGACTGATACAGCGGCAGCGTGAGCCCGATCTGCCGGTAGTTCTTCGTCACGATCGCCGGACCCTGGCCGAAGCCGGCGTTGAGCACCGCCTGCACGCCCGGCGTCGCCTTGATCTTCGTGAGCTGCGCGGTCATGTCGGTGTCGCCGGCGCCGTAGGTCTCGTCGGCCACCACTTCGATGCCGTACTTCGGGGCGACCTTGAGACATTCGCCGCGCATCGACTTGTCGAAGCCGCCGGTGCCCGAGATCAGCGCGACCCTGGCGAGCTTCCGCGCACGCATGTCGCCGAAGATGCGCTCGCACGCCATGCGGTCGGTGTGCGGCGTCTTGAACACCCATTTCTTCACCGGCTCGACGATGCTGACGGCACCGGCGAGCGATACGAACGGCACCTCTGCCTGCTCGACGAGCGGAATCACCGCCATCGTGGTGCCGGTGGTCGAGCCGCCGACGATGACGTCGACCTTGTCCTCGTCGAGGAGGCGCTTCGCGAACGTGCGCGCCTTGTCGGCGTCGCCGCCGTCGTCGTAGACGGTGAGCGTGATCTGGCGGCCGAGGACCCCGCCCGCGGCGTTGATCCGCTCGACGTACATCTGGAGCGTCTTCTGCTCGGGATCGCCCAGAAACGCCGCCGGCCCGGTCACCGAGAGGAACGAACCGATGCGGATCGGCTCCGCGGCGAACGCGGTGGACGACGCGGCGCAAAATGCCAGCGCGGCAATGGCGATGGCCCTGTGTGGTGCTTTGAACGTCATGGCGGTCTCCTCCAGCCTCGACATCGATCGTGCGCGGCCCCACAAACGGCTAGAATCGCGCTGTCAAGGCGGATTCTGGTACCGTAATACCGGTTACGAAATTGATCTGGGTCAGCTTTTCAGGATGCCCGTGACGCCTGCACCGCACCGTCCACGCCGCTCGTCGACCGCGCGCCGGTCCGGGTCGCGGCCGGCGTCGAAAAAGCCCGCGTCGGCCGAGGCGGAATCCGTCGACGTGCGCCGCGCGCGCAGGCGCGATGTCGACCGCGTCGTCGCGATCGACGCGGCGGTGACCGGGATCGAGAAGCGCGACTACTGGCGGCGGGTGTTCGGCCGTTACGGCGATGCGCCGGGACCCGACCCGCAGTTCCTGGTCGCGGATGCGGGTGGGCGTGTCGTCGGCTTCGTGATCGGCGAGGTGCGCGACTGGGAATTCGGCTCGCCGCCCTGCGGCTGGGTGTTCGCGATCGACGTCGCACCCGAGGCGCGCCTCGCCGGCATCGGCGCGCGCCTCCTCGCCGCCGTTTGCGACGGCTTTCGTCGTGCCGGTGTGCGGCAGGTGCGCACGCTCCTCGCCCGCGACGACACGCTCGTGCTGTCGTTCTTTCGCAGCCAGGGCATGATGGCGGCGCCGCTGATTCCGCTCGAGATGGACCTTGACCGCTGACGCGCGCGGCGGTGACGACAGACGGCGACGATGAGGCTGCAGAAGAACACGTCGCTCGCGCTCTACAGCGTGATCGAGCTCGCCGCCGAGCCCGAACGACAGATTTCGGCGGCCGAGATCGCCGCCAAGTACGGCGTGTCGGCGCACCACCTCGCCAAGGTGCTCTCCGAGCTCGCGCACGCCGGCATCGTCGACTCGGTGCGCGGTGCGGGCGGCGGCCACCGCTTCATCGGCAATCCGCGGCGCCTCACGCTCCTCGACATCATCGAGCGCTTCGAGGAGATCGTACCGGCGAGCAACCATCCTGAAGTGCGCACGCCCGCCGGCACTGCGCTTACGCTGGTGCTGGCCGAGATCGACGCCAACGCGCGCGCGACGTTCGCCTCGATCACGCTGGCGACAATGCTCCGCCTGATGGAGCGCCGGCGCCGGCGCACGGGTCCGCGCGCCCGCGATTGATCCGCATCAAGGCTTCGCGCGAAGCCGCCGCGCACATTCGTCCGATCGTACAACGCGCAACGGGCGAGCATGCAGCTTGCGGGCAGAACGGCGATCGTGACGGGCGCAGCGCAGGGGATCGGCGCCGCGGTCGCGCGCGCGTTCGTGCTCGAAGGCGCGCGCGTCTGCGTCACCGACGTCGACGTCGACCGCGCGCGCGGCGTCGCCGCGGAGCTCGTCGCGGGCGGCGGCGACGCCTTCGCACTCGGCTGCGACGTATCGCGACGCGATGAGATCGACGCGATGGTCGCGGCAGCGCGCGAGCGCTTCGGCGCGATCGACGTGCTCGTCAACAACGCGGGAATCATCCGGCCCGCGATGCTCGATCGGATGACGCCGGCACAGTGGGACGAGGTCGTCGCCGTCCACCTCTCCGGCAGCTTCCACTGCCTGCAGGCGGTCGTGCCCGGAATGATCGCGCGGAAGAGCGGGCGCATCGTCAACGTGACGTCGGCCGCCGGGCTCCTCGGCACGATCGGCCAGATCAACTACAGCGCGGCGAAGGCCGGCATCGTCGGGCTGACGATGTCGGCGGCGAAGGAGCTCGGCAGGCACGGGATCACCGTGAACGCCGTTGCGCCCGGTGCGGCAACCGCGATGACCGAGAAGATCCGCACCGACGAGCGCTTTCGCGAGACGTATCTCGCGCGCATCCCGCTCGGGCGCTGGGCCGAGCCCGAGGAAATTGCGCCGGTGTTCGTGTTCTTCGCATCGGATGCCGCGCGCTACGTGACCGGCCAGGTGCTCGCCGCCGACGGCGGCATGACGATCCGCTAGGGCCCGCTGACGCGATGAACCGGCGCCAGGAGAGATAGCGTTGCTCGAAATCATCGTTCAGGGCCGCGGCGGCCAGGGCGCGCAGACGGCGGGCAACCTCCTCGCGGCGGCGTTCTTCGCCGAAGGGCGCGAGGTGCAGGCGTTCGCCACCTACGGCGGCGCGCGGCGCGGCACGCCGGTGAGCTCGTTCATCCGCGTCGACGATCGCCCGATCCGGCTGCGCTGCGACATCGAGCAGGCCGACGCGATTCTCTGCTTCGACGTGACGCTGCTCGACCCCCGCCTTCTCGCCAGCGCGCGGGCCGACACGATGATCGTCGTCAACTCGTCGCTGACGCCGGAGCATTTCGCCGCGACGCTGCCGGGCCGCCGCGTCGTTCCCGTCGACGGCCTCGCGCTTTCCCGCCGCCACGGACTCGGGCGCATCGTCAATTCGGCGCTGCTCGGCGCGCTCGCTCGCGCGCTCGAGGCACCGAGCCTCGCGACACTCGCGCGCGTCGTCGCGTCCGAAGCGCCGAAGATGCGCGACGAGAACGTCGCCGCGTGCGAGGACGGCTACCGCTCGGTCGACACGCGCGAGTCGCAGGTGGCTGTATGAGCGCGCGCGATCCGATTCCGCCGATCTGGACCACCGGCACCACCGAGGTCTACAAGACCGGGACGTGGCGCGCTTCGCTGCCGCGGCACATTCACGCGCCGGCGCCGTGTCACGTCGCGTGCCCGGTCAATCACGACATCCCCGAGTGGATCGGTCGCGCGCGCGCGCGCGACTTTCGCGGTGCGTGGGAGGTCCTCGTCCGCAACAACGCGTTCCCGGCGATTTCGGGACGCGTCTGCCACCACCCGTGCGAGACCGCGTGCAATCGCGCCGGATACGACGAGCCGCTGTCGATCCGCAAGCTCGAGCGCTACATCGGCGACTGCGCGATCGCCGAGGGCTGGATGTTCCCGCCGGTCGACGTGTCGCAGGCGGAGAAGATTGCCGTCATCGGTGGAGGGCCGTCGGGCCTCTCCGCCGCGTTCGAGCTGCGCCGGCGCGGCTACGCGGTGACGCTCTTCGAGGCGCGCGCCGAGCTGGGCGGCGTGATGCGCTACGGCATTCCCGCCTATCGCCTGCCGCGATCGGTGCTCGACGGCGAGATCGCGCGCATCGTCACACTCGGCGTCGAAGTGCGCTGCAACGCGCCGCTCGCGAGCGCCGACGCATTCGAGCGCCTCCGCGCGCAGTACGACGCGGTCTACGTCGCGACCGGCGCCGCGCGCCCGAAACGGCTGCCGGCGCTCGATTACGGGGAGCCGCAGGTCGTCGATGGCGCGGACTACCTCGCCGCCGCGAACGCCGGCGCGCCACCGCTTCTCGGGCACCGCCTCGCCGTCGTCGGCGGCGGCAGCGCGGCAATCGACGTCGCCCGCACGGCGCGGCGCGCGGGACACGACGTCGTGATCCTCGCACTCGAAGGCGCCGGCGAGCTCCCGGCGCAGCGCGAGGAGCTCGCGGAGGCGCTCGACGAAGGCATCGACCTTCGCCACGGCACGATGGTGGCGCGAGCAACACCCGTTGCCGCGGGTGGGCTCGCGCTCGACTGCGTGCGCGTGCGCTTCGAACGCTCCGCGCAGTACGGACGCTTTACGGTGACGCCGGTGCCGGACAGCGAATTCGCACTCGCGGTCGACGCGATCGTCACGGCGATCGGCCAGGATCCCGACCTCGACCTCCTGCCGCCCGCCCTCGCTCGCGCAGGGTCGCTGATCAAAGTCGACCAGCGCCAGGCAACCGCCATCGAGGGGGTTTATGCAGGCGGCGACGTCGCCAGCATGGCGCGCTTCGTGACCGAGGCGATCGGCATGGGCAAGCGCGCTGCCGTCGAGATCGAGCGCGCGTTTCACGCGCGCGCGGCGAATGCCGGCGCTGGTGGTCGTGCCGACGCTGGTGGTCGTGCCGACGCTGGCGGTCGCGCCGGCGCTGCCGGTCCCGGCGACACGGCTGCTCCCGCCGAGGCGGTCGTCGGCATCGGTACGATCAACACGTTCTATTACGAGCCGCAGGCGCGTGCCGACGTGAAACCGCTCGAGCCCGCCGAGCGGCTCAAGGGCAGCGTCGAGGTTCAGCCCGGCTTCGACCTCGACCAGGCGCTCGCCGAATCGACGCGCTGCTTCTCATGCGGCACCTGCATCGACTGCGACAACTGCGTCATCTACTGCCCCGACCTCGCGATCCGACGCGAACCCGGCGGCTACGTCGTGCTCGCCGACTACTGCAAAGGCTGCGGACTCTGCGTCAAGGAGTGCCCGACGGGCTCGATGAAGATGGTCGAGGAGCGCCGATGAACGCCCGCGACCGATGAACACCCGCGACCGATGAACGCGCGCGACGACGATGGTCGACGTGCCCCGATGAATGCCGGCAACGACATCACGCCGCGGCAGACGCGCATGCTCCTCACCGGCAATCACGCGGTCGCGTGGGCGGCGCGCCTCGCGCGGCCGAAGGTCGTGCCGGTCTATCCGATCACGCCGCAGACGCCGGTGCTCGAAAAGCTGACCGATTTCCAGGCCGAGGGCGGCTTCGATGCCGAGCTGATCACGCCCGAGTCCGAGCACTCGGTGATGGCAGCGTGCATTCCCGCGTCGCTCGCCGGCGCGCGCGTCTTCACGGCGACGGCGTCGCAGGGACTGCTGCTGATGCACGAGCTCCTGCATTACGCGAGCGGTGCGCGGGCGCCGATCGTGATGGTCAACGTCAATCGCACGGTCGCTTCGCCGTGGGCGTTCTGGCCCGACGAGACCGACAGCCTGTCGCAGCGCGACACGGGATGGATCCAGTTCTACACCGAGAGCGCGCAGGAGTCGCTCGACACGGTGATCCAGGCGTTTCGCGTCGCCGAACAGGTCCTGCTGCCGGTGATGGTGAACCACGACGCGTTCTACGTCTCGCACGCGCTCGAGCCGGTCTCGGTGCCGGCGCAGGACCTCGTCGACACATATCTGCCTGCGTACGCTCCCGAGCATCGCCTCGACACGAGCGCCGTGGAGTCGTGGGGCAATGTCGTGACGCAGGACATGTTCGAGCGGCATCGCCGCACGCTCGAAGACGCGATACAGCGCGTGCCCGATGTGGCTGCCGAAGCCGACCGGGCGTGGCAGCGTGCAACCGGTCGCAGCTACAGTGTCGTCGAGCGCTATCGCTGCGACGGTGCGCACACCGTCATCGTGACGATGGCGAGCATGTGCGGGACGGTGCGCGACGCGGTCGACGCGATGCGTGACGCCGGTGAGGCGGTTGGCCTCGTGAAGGTGCGGCTCTTCCGCCCGTTCCCGGCGCAGGCGTTGCGCACCGCGCTGCGCCACGTTCCTGACGTCGTCGTGCTCGAGCGTGACCACTCGCCTGGGCACGGCGGCGTGCTGCACCAGGAGCTGCGCGCCGCGCTCTACGGCATGCCCGGCGCGCCGCGCGTCCACGGCTACCTCGCCGGCGTCGGCGGGGTCAACGTGCCGCCGCGCAAGGTGATCGAGCTCGCGCGCGCAGCGCGCGAGAGCGTCGCACAACCCGAATCGGTCTGGGCCGACTGAACGACATGGAAAAGCTCGAAGTTCCGACCGCGCCGATGCTCTGCTCCGGGCACGCCGCGTGCCCCGGCTGCGTCGATGCGCTCGCCGTCCGGCACATCCTCGCGGCGCTCGGGCCGAAGACGATGGCGGTCATCCCGCCGTCGTGCATGGCGATCATCGCCGGCCCGCAGCCGTACAGCTCGATGCGCATCCCGGTGTATCAACCGACGCTCGAAGCGAGCGCCGCCGCGGCGACCGGCCTGCGACGCGCGCTCGACGCCCGCGGCGAGCACGACACCGAGGTGATCGTGCTCGCGGGCGACGGCGGCACCTACGACATCGGCTTCCAGTGCCTCTCGTCGGCGGCAGAGCGCAACGAGAACTTCATCTACTTCTGCCTCGACAACGAAGGCTACATGAACACCGGGGCGCAGAAGTCGTCGTCGACGCCGCGCCTCGCGAGCACCGGCTCCACTCCGGCCGGCAAGGCATCGAAGAAGAAGAACCTCGTCGAGATCATGGCCGCGCACGAAGTGCCGTACGTCGCCACCGCGAGCGCGGGCCACCTGAAGGACCTTCTGCGCAAGGTCGAGAAGGCGCGCACGATCCGCGGCACGCGCTTCATCTCGATCCTGATTCCGTGCCTCCCCGGCTGGGGTCTCGCCGACGATGCGGGCCTCACCGCGTCGCACTACGCGGTCGAGTGCGGCGCGTTTCCGCTCTACGAAGTCGAAGACGGACGGACCTGGACGCTCAATTTCACGAAAAGGACCCGCCCGCTCGCCGACTATCTCGCGCTCCAGCGGCGCTACCGCCACCTGTCGCCCGCCGACATCGCCCAACTGCAGGCCGAGCTCGACGACGGCTGGGAGCGGCTGGTACGGCGCACCGGGTCGAGCGGCGCGCCGCATGCCCGAAATGTGGACTGTCCCGGGTTTGCGGAGCTTCGCTAAGCGTAGCGCTGACTCATCTTCTCGAGCGGCAGAGGCTTCAGCTTCGCGGCCTGCCCGGCGCTGCCGAAGGCTTCGAAGCGGTCGCGACAGAGATCCCTCGCCGCCGCGGTCGCATCCTTGAAGAGCTTGCGCGGATCGAATTCGCTGCGATCCGCCACCAGCGAGCGCCTGATCGCCCCGGTCATCGCGAGCCGGATGTCGGTGTCGATGTTGACCTTGCGCACGCCGTGGCGGATGCCCTCGCGGATTTCCTCGACCGGCACGCCGTACGTCTCCCTGATCTCGCCGCCGTTGTCGCGGATCACGGCGAGCCATTCCTGCGGCACCGACGACGAGCCGTGCATCACGAGGTGCGTGTCCGGAATGCGCTCGTGGATCGCGCGGATCCGGTCGATCGCGAGGATGTCGCCGGTCGGCTGGCGCGAGAACTTGTACGCGCCGTGCGACGTGCCGATCGCGATCGCGAGCGCGTCGACGCCCGTTCTCGCGACGAAGTCTGCCGCCTGATCGGGGTCGGTCAGCATCTGCTCGCGGGAGAGCGTGCCGGCGGCACCCGAGCCGTCCTCCTCGCCGGCCGCGCCCGATTCGAGCGAGCCGAGGCAGCCGATCTCGCCCTCGACCGACACGCCGACCGGATGCGCCATCTCGACGACGCGCCGCGTCACCTCGACGTTGTAGTCGTAATCCGAAGGCGTCGTCATGTCCTGCTCGAGCGAGCCGTCCATCATCACGCTCGTGAATCCCGAGCGGATCGACGCCTGGCACACCGCCGGGCTCGCGCCGTGATCCTGATGCATGACGATCGGGATCTCGGGCCAGCTCTCGACTGCAGCCTGCACCATGTGGCGCAGGAACGGCTCGCCCGCGTACTTCCGCGCACCGGCGGACGCCTGCAGGATGACCGGGCTGTCGGTCTGCGCAGCCGCCTGCATGATCGCGTGGATCTGCTCCATGTTGTTGATGTTGAACGCGGGCACGCCGTAATCGTGCTCGGCCGCGTGATCGAGCAACTGCCGCAGCGATACCAAAGCCATCATTGCCTCCGCTCTACTTGATCCCGCTTCTCGTCGTCCCACCGCGCGCGCGTTGCCGCAGCGACGACGCGTTCGACGGTCACGCCCAGGTAGCGATACACGTCGGCCGCGGGAGCCGATTCGCCGAAGCGATCGATCCCGACGACCTCGCCGTTGCGGCCCACGTACTTGCGCCAGACATCCGTCACTCCCGCCTCGACCGCCACGCAAGGCAGCGCCGGCGGCAGCACGCGATCGCGATACGCCTTGTCCTGCCGGTCGAAGACGCTGGTCGACGGCATCGACACGACGCGTGCGGCAATGCCTTTGGCGGCAAGCTCGACCTGCGCGTCGACGGCGAGTTGCACCTCGGAGCCCGTCGCGATGATGATGACGCGCGGCGCAGCCTCGGGCTCGACCAGCACGTAGCCGCCGCGGCGGATATTCGGCGCTTCGTCCGCGCGGCGGCGCTGAAACGGAACGCCCTGCCGGCTGAACAGGAGGCTCGTCGGACCGTCGCTGCGCTCGATGGCCGCCGCCCACGCGGCGATCGATTCCTCGGTGTCGCACGGGCGCCAGACGTCCATGTTCGGAATGAGCCGCAGCGTCGCCGCGTGCTCGATCGGCTGATGGGTCGGGCCATCCTCGCCGAGTCCGATCGAGTCGTGCGTGAACACGAAGATCGAGCGAATGCGCATCAGCGCGGCCATCCGCAGCGCGTTGCGGCAGTAATCGGAGAACGTGAGGAACGTTCCGCCGTAGGGAATGAACCCGCCGTGCAGTGCGAGACCGTTCATGATCGCGGTCATCCCGAACTCGCGCACGCCGTAGCAGACGTAGTTCCCGGCAGCTTCGCGCGAGATCGTCCTCGATCCGGACCACCGCGTGAGATTCGAGCCTGCGAGATCGGCCGACCCGCCGATGAGCTCGGGCAGGACCGGCGCCAGCGCCTCGATCGCATTCTGCGAGGCTTTCCGCGTCGCGATCGCCTCGGCCTTCTCCTTCACTTTCGCCGTGAGTTCCTGCACGCGCGCATCGAAGTCGTCCGGAAGGGCGCCGCTCGTGCGCCGCTCGAACTCGCGCGCGAGCTCGGGATAAACGCTCGCGTAGCGCGCGAGCTTGCGCCGCCAGGTGGCCTCGGCACGCGCGCCGAGCTCGCGCGCGTCCCACGCCCTCGCGACCTGCGGCGGAACGGCGAACGGCGGATGCTCCCACCCGATCGCCGCGCGCGTCGCCGCGACCTCGTCGTCGCCGAGCGCTGCGCCGTGCACGTCGTGCGTGCCGGCCTTGCCGGGCGAACCCTTGCCGATCACTGTCCTGCAGCAGATCAGCGACGGCTTGTCGGCAACGGCTTTCGCCGCGACGATCGCACGATGAATCGCCATGCTGTCGTGCCCGTCGACGTCTGGCTCGACGTGCCAGCCGTAGGCTTCGAAGCGCTTCGGCGTGTCGTCGGTGAACCATCCTTCGACGTGGCCGTCGATCGAGATGCCGTTGTCGTCGTAGAACGCGATCAGCTTGCCGAGGCGGAGCGTTCCGGCGAGCGAGCATGCCTCGTGCGAGATTCCTTCCATCAGGCAGCCGTCGCCGACGAACACGTACGTGTAGTGGTCGACGATCGCGAAGCCGTCGCGATTGAACTCGGCCGCGAGGAGCTTCTCGGCGAGCGCCATGCCGACGGCGTTCGCGATGCCCTGCCCGAGCGGGCCGGTCGTCGTCTCGACGCCGGGCGTTGCGCCGACCTCGGGGTGGCCCGGCGTCTTCGAATGGAGCTGTCGAAACCGCGCGAGCTCGTCGACCGGCAGGTCGTATCCGGTGAGGTGCAAGAGCGCGTACTGCAGCATCGATCCGTGACCGTTGCTGAGCACGAAACGATCGCGGTTCGCCCATCCCGGGTTGGCAGGGTTGTGCCGGAGATGGCGGCGCCAGAGCGCTTCGGCGATCTCGGCCATGCCCATCGGCATTCCGGGGTGCCCCGAATTCGCCTTCTGCACTGCGTCCATCGCGAGCGCCCGCAGCACGTTCACCTCGTCGCGTCGCGCGGCCGCGCGGTTCACGACGCGAGCGCCTGCTTGCGCCGCTCCAGCATGCGCCAGATGAACGGCGTGAAGATGAGCTGCATTGCGAGGTCCATCTTCCCGCCCGGACACACGATCGTGTTCGCGCGCGACATGTGCGAGCCGTCGAGCATCGACAGGAGGTAGGGAAAATCGATGCCGCGCGGATTCGCGAAGCGGATCACCAGCATCGACTCGTCCGGAGTCGGAATGAACCTCGCGGTGAACGGATTCGAGGTGTCGACGATCGGCACGCGCTGGAAGTTCACGTGCGTGCGCGAGAACTGCGGGCAGATGTAATGCACGTAATCGGGCATGCGCCGCAGGATCGTGTCGGTGACCGCTTCGGTCGAGTAGCCACGCTGCAGCTTGTCGCGCGAGAGCTTCTGGATCCATTCGAGGTTGATGACCGGCACGACGCCGATCAGGAGATCGACGTGCTTCGCGACGTCGATCGTGTCGGTCGCGACCGCGCCGTGAAGGCCTTCGTAGAACAGCAGATCGGTATCGGCGGGCAGGTCGCGCCACGGCGTGAACGTCCCCGGCTTCTGCCCGAACGGCTGCGCCTCGCGCTCGTCGTGCAGATAGCTGCGCACGCGGCCGCGCCCGGATTCCGCGTAGTCCGCAAAGAGCTGCGCGAGCTCCTCGAAGAGATTGGCGTCAGGCCCGAAATGGCTGTATTCCTGATTGTCGCGCGCGAGCTCCTCGGCCATCTTCTCCTTCATCTGCGCGCGGTCGTAGCGATGGAAGCTGTCGCCCTCGACGAACGCGGCGGTCACTTCCTCCCTGCGGAAGATCTGCTCGAACGTGCGCATCACCGATGTCGTCCCGGCGCCCGACGAGCCGGTGATCGCGATGATCGGATGCCTGGTCGACATCGGCGCCCCCTATTGCACGGCGACGCGAAACAGCCCGCGCGTGCCGAAGAGCGGCGCGTCGTACTCGCGCAGGTTGCTGTCGCGGTGGTAGCGCTCGATGCGCTCGACTTCGTCGCCCGAGCCGAAGATGAACCCGATCCTCTGGTGCACGTGCTCGGGAACGACGTCGAGCACCGGCGCACGCCCGGTGCTCGCCCGGCCACCGGCCTGCTCGACGATGAAAGCGATCGGATTCGCCTCGTAGAGGAGACGCAGTCGTCCGGGCTTCCCGGCTTCCCTGGTGTCGCGCGGATACAGGAACACCCCGCCGCGCATCAGGATCCGATGCGTCTCCGCGATGAGCGAGGCGATCCAGCGCATGTTGAAATCCTTGTCGCGCGTCCCCGTCCGTCCGGCGATGCATTCGTCGACGTAGCGCTTGACGGCAGGCTCCCAGAAGCGGCTGTTCGATGCGTTGATCGCGAACTCCGCCGTCGCCGCGGGAATGCGCAGGTGCGGATGCGTGAGGATGAACTCGCCCAGCATCGGATCGAGCGTGAACGCGTGGGCGCCGTGTCCCAGCGTCAGCACGAGCATCGTCGAGGGGCCGTAGATCGCGTAGCCCGCGCATACCTGCTCGCGCCCCGGCTGCAGAAAGTCGGTCGCCACCGCATCGGTTTCGGGTTCGCGCGCGCGCGTGATCGAGAAGATGCTCCCGACCGAGACGTTGACGTCGGTGTTGGACGACCCGTCGAGCGGATCGAACGCAAGCAGGTAGCGGCCCTTCGGATACCGGCGCGGAATCGGGTACGGGTCCTCGAGCTCCTCGGACACCATGCCGGCGAGATGCCCGCCCCATTCGTTGCAGCGCAGGAAGAGGTCGTTCGCGACGACGTCGAGCTTCTTCTGGGTCTCGCCCTGCACGTTGGTCGACCCGGACGCACCGAGGACCCCATCGAGGGCGCCGCGGGCGACCACACGCGAGATTGCCTTGCAGGCAAGCGCGATGTCGAGGATCAGCGCGTTGAGCTCGCCGCTCGCCTGCGGATGCCGGCGGCGCTCCTCGATCAGGTATTGCGTGAGCGTCGTACGGTCGGTCAGCATGTCGAACTCCCCTCCATCCGGCGGATGGCATCCGCGGGACGCGTTCCTGTCATGAGCACGATCACCTCGTTCAGACTTCCGATGATCCAGTCCGGTCGGTCGGTTGCCGACCATCCCTTTGCGCCGTAGCCGTAGTCGACGAGCGCGACCGGACAGCCAGCCGCGCGTGCGGCGGCGAGATCGACGTGCGAGTCGCCGACGTAGAGCATTTGCCCGGTCCCGATGCCGAGCCTTGCGCACGCCGCGAGCAGCAACGCGGGGGCGGGTTTTCGCTGTTCCGCCGCGTCGGCGCAGAGCACGAAGTCGAGGAGCCCGGCGAGGCCAGCCGCCCTGACGAGAGGGATCGTGAACGCTCCGGGCTTGTTGGTGAGGCAGCAGCGCGCGAATCCGCATGCGCGCAGCGATTCGAGTCCCTCGACGACGCCGGGGTAGATGCGGCTGCGGTCGAACGATCGCTCGCCGTAGCGACGCCGGAAGAGCTCCAGCGCAGCGCGTATCAGCGAAGGGGGCGGCGTCTTCCCGGTACTATCCCGGAGGGCGCGCACGACGAGCAAGTCGATGCCATCGCCGACGAATCCGGCGATGCGCTCCTCGGCAAGCTCGC
The DNA here is from genome assembly GCA_036379595.1 of Casimicrobiaceae bacterium. GTDB lineage: Bacteria > Pseudomonadota > Gammaproteobacteria > Burkholderiales > Casimicrobiaceae > VBCG01. Next base: position 22,520 of record DASVGI010000076.1, read on the forward strand.
TGAGGCCGAGCGTCGCGAGCATCGCGTTCGACGCGGCTGCGAGATCGGGAGCCGTATCGACGAGCGTTCCGTCGAGGTCGAATCCGGCGACGCGAAGCCGTCTCACCATCCCGGTCCTCTTGCGGGCACGACTGCGCCACCGTGCAACCGTCTAAGCTGGTCGAGGCCAAGCCACGGTCCGCCAACTGCCGCAGCCTGCCCGGGTGGCAGCTCGGCGGCGGGCTCGCCGAGATGCGCGAGGACGAGATCGGCCCCGCGCATGTCGTCGCCGTCGGTCCACTGCGACGGCGTAACGACCGTATAGAGCGCGGCCGCCTTCGCCGCGCGCAGTCCGTTCTTCGAATCCTCGAATGCGACGCAGCTATCTACCGGCTGGCACTCGCGATGCTCGGCGAGCAGCCGCGCAACACCCGGGCGCAACGGACAGCGACCGTCGGCGATCAGCTCGGTGTAAAGGCTGGTCTTTGCGCGGTGGATGGCCGGTACGAGCTGGGTGAGCCGCGCCTTCTCCTGCGGCGAGGCACCGAGCGTTCCGATGAAGTGCGCGATGCGCTCCTTGCCGCCGGAGACCCTGAGCAGGTCGCGGTAAAGCGGACGCGTCCATTCCCACCCGAGACCGAACTGCACGAAAGCGTAATTGAATGCCTGCCGATGCGTCTCCTCCGTATCGGCCAGCGTCCCGTCGACGTCGAACAGCAGAACCTCGACCGTCATCGCGTTCCCGCCCCGGTGAACACGCGACTCGCCGTCAGGTCTTCGGCCTCGATCGCCATCAGCGCATCGCGTGACAGCGGCGTTCCACGCTGCTCGAACAGGCGCTTCGCCTGGCGCAGTCGCGCCCGGTCGAGCGCGTTGCGGATCGAGCGCGCGTTCGCGAAATGCGGCTGTTGCCTGCGCAGCGCAATGTATTCGCGCAGCGCCGCCTGGGCGGCGTCGGTCAGCCGGTACTGCATCGAGTCGAGCATCAGCCCGGCGATCGCGAAGAGCTCGTCCTCGGAATAGTCGGGGAAGTCGATGTGGTGGGCGATCCGCGACGACAGGCCCGGATTGCTCTGGAAGAACCGGTCCATCCGATCCTTGTAGCCGGCGAGGATCACGACGAGATCGTCGCGCTGGTTCTCCATCACCTGCAGCAGGATCTCGATCGCTTCCTGCCCGTAGTCGCGCTCGTTCTCCGGCCGGTACAGGTAATACGCTTCGTCGATGAACAGCACGCCGCCCATCGCCTTCTTCAGCACCTCCCTGGTCCTCGGCGCCGTATGGCCGATGTACTGGCCGACGAGGTCATCGCGGGTCACCGCAACCAGGTGCCCCTTGCGAACGTAGCCGAGGCTGTGCAGGAGCGCCGCCATGCGCAGCGCCACGGTCGTCTTGCCGGTGCCGGGATTGCCGGTAAAGCACATGTGGAGCGACGGCGCGCCGGCCTCGAGGCCGACGGTCTGGCGCAGCCGCTCGACCAGGAGAAGCGCCGCGATCTCGCGCACGCGCGTCTTCACCGGCGTGAGGCCGACGAGCTCACGATCGAGCGCGTCGAGCGTCTCGCCGACGCTCGATTCGCGATAGAGCGCGTCGAGATCGAGCGGCGGTGCTTCGGGCGCGGACACCGTATCCTCCCGGCAGTCGGGCTCGGCCTGGCAGCGCGCCAGGACTAGTAGCGCGAGCCTTCGGGCTTGTCGGCAGCGTACGCGCGCGTCGTATAGCGCACGTGACGCCCCGCGCCTTCCTCGCGGACGAGGCCGAACCCGGGCTCGTCCTTCGGGCGATTGACGATGAACGAGAGGCGCAGCGACTCCCAGCCGTGCGACGAATCGAACGCGTTGACCTTGACGTAGTGGTTCGGGAACGTCTGCCTGCACCGGACGACCTCGTCCATCACGCCCGCAGCATCCTTGAGGTCGAACATCGGCATGCCGAACATCTCCCAGAACGTGTTGCGCGGATGCGCATCGTCGGTGTACTCGACCGAGACCGCCCAGCCATTTTTCAGGCAATACTCGATCTGCGCGCGGATCTCTCCATCGCTCAAGTCGGGCAGGAACGAAAATGCGCCTTGTGTCACTCTCATCGTCGGCTCCTCGAATCAGGCCGGGGTCGGGGTCGGCACGAAATCCAGCGTATCGGTCGACGCGTAGTCGAACGTCACGTCGCCCCACGTATCGAGCGCCGCTTTGAGCGGCGCGCAGTGACGCGCGGCATCGACCAGGATCTGCGGGCCCTCGTTCCAGATGTCACGCCCTTCGTTGCGCGCGAGAATCATCGCTTCGAGCGCGACGCGGTTGGCGGTAGCACCCGCCTGAATGCCCATCGGATGGCCGATCGTTCCGCCGCCGAATTGCAGCACGCAGTCTTCGCCGAGGTAGGTGACGAGCTGGTGCATCTGGCCCGCGTGAATGCCGCCCGATGCGACCGGCATCACCTTGCGCAGGCCGCCCCAGTCCTGATCGAAGAAGATTCCGTGCGCAAGATCGACCGGGTTGTGCTCGTCGCGCAGCAGGCGGTAGAAGCCCTGCACCGATGCCGGGTCGCCTTCGAGCTTGCCGACGACGGTTCCGGCGTGAATGTGGTCGACGCCGGCGAGGCGCATCCACTTGCAGATCACGCGAAACGATATGCCGTGGCTCTTCTGGCGCGTGTAGGTCGAATGCCCGGCGCGATGCAGGTGCAGGATCATGTCGTTCTTCCGCGCCCACTTCGACATCGACTGGATCGCCGTGTAGCCGATCACGAGGTCGATCATCACGACCACCGAGCCCAGCTCCTTCGCGAGCTCGGCGCGCTCGTACATGTCCTCCATCGTCGCGGCGGTGACGTTGAGGTAGTGCCCTTTCACTTCGCCGGTCGCCGCCTGCGCGCGGTTGACCGCTTCCATGCAGTTGAGGAAGCGGTCGCGCCAGTGCATGAACGGCTGCGAGTTGATGTTCTCGTCGTCCTTCGTGAAGTCGAGGCCGCCTTTCAGCGCCTCGTAGACGACACGTCCGTAGCTCTTCCCGGAAAGGCCCAGCTTCGGCTTCACCGTCGCGCCGAGGAGCGGGCGGCCGAACTTGTCGAGGCGCTCGCGCTCGACGACGATGCCGGTCGGCGGTCCGGCGAACGTCTTCACGTACGCGACGGGCAGGCGCATGTCCTCGAGCCGCAGCGCCTTCAGCGGCTTGAAGCCGAATACGTTCCCGATGATCGACGCAGTCAGGTTCGCGATCGAGCCCGGCTCGAAGAGGTCGAGGTCGTAGGCGATGTATGCGAACCATTGCGCGTCGCTCGGCGTGCCCGGCCCGGTGTTCGGCACGGGTTCGACGCGATAGGCCTTCGCGCGATACATGTCGCAGGCGGTGAGTCGATCGGTCCACACTACCGTCCAGGTGGCGGTCGACGATTCACCGGCGACGGCCGCGGCGGCCTCCTCCGGATCGACGCCCTCCTGCGGCGTGATGCGAAAGAGCGCGATCACGTCGGTATCCTTCGGCACGTAGTCGGGCTGCCAGTAGCCCATCTGCCGGTACTTCAACACGCCCGCCCGATAGCGGGCGGCGGGATCCGCGGGTGCCGCCGTTGCAAGCCGTGCCGTCATGAGCGCCTCCTGTGATGGCTCCGACTTTAGACGGCGAGGCAAGTTAAGGTAAAGTCGCTCTTTTTGAACGAATAATTAACTTCCGACTTATGCTGAACGTCTCGATCCGGCAGCTCCGCGTCTTCACCACGGTGGCGCGGCACTTGAGCTTCGCACGCGCCGCGGAGGAATTGCACCTGTCGCCCCCGGCAGTCTCGATGCAGGTGAGCGACCTCGAGGCAACGCTCGACGTGCCGCTCTTCGAGCGCACCGGCAGGCGCATCGCGCTCACCACCGCCGGCGAATATTTCCTCGTCCATGCGCGGCGTCTTCTCGCCGAGCTCAAGAACGCCGAGGACACCGTCGCGCGCCTGAAGGGCGTGCAGACGGGGCGTCTCACGATCGGCGTGCTGTCGACGGCGAAGTACTTCATGCCGCGGCTCATCGCCGGATTCCTGCGCGAGCATCCCGGTGTCGAGATGCGCCTCGAAGTCGGCAATCGGCAGACGTTGTCAGACCTCCTCGCGCGCAACGAGCTTGATCTCGCGGTGATGGGCACGCCGCCGCGCGAGCTCGACCTGCGCATCGAGCCGTTCGCGGCGCACCCGCTCGGCATCATCGCGGCGCCCGATCATCCGCTCGCTGCGCTTCCGCTGGTTCCCCCCGCGGTGCTCGAGCGCGAGCCCTTCATCGTCCGCGAGCCGGGGTCGGGCACGCGCGCCGCGATGGAGCGTTACTTCGCGACGATGCGCATCAAGCCGCCGGTGATCATGGCGATGGCGAGCAACGAGACCGTCAAGCAGGCGGTGATCGCCAACATGGGCATCTCGTTCATCTCACTGCACACGACCGGGCTCGAAGTCGAGCACGGCCTTCTGAAGGTGCTCGACGTCGAGGGCCTGCCGCTGGTGCGCCGCTGGCAGATCATTCACGTGCGCGCCAAGCTGCTGTCGCCGGCCGCGGAGGCGCTGCGCTATTACGTGCTCGAGCATGGCGAGCGCATGCTCGCGCAGATGTTTCCGGCGCTGGTCGTCGCTGCCGCCGAGCGGTGAGCTCGCGCGCCGGGCAAAGACCGATCGGCGATCGTCACTCGACCGACGCCTTCCTCCACGTCGCGTCCGGGTCGAAGCGGCGGATCGCCGTGGCGAGTGCCGACGTGCGCGGGCCGAGGTTCTTCTCGTAGACGACGCCGTCCTGGTTGACGATGAAGGTCATCACGCCCGACGAGCCCCATCGTGCCGGATAGGCGATCAGCGCGAATCCGCCGATCATCCGTCCCTTGACGATGTAGTCGTAGGCGCCACCGTCGGCATTCGGCCCTTGCGCGAGCAGGATGCGGTAGTAGTAGCCGTGATAAGGCTGCTTGCCGTAGCCCTCGGCCTGCGCCTTCGCGACGAGCGGCCCGAGCGGGCTCGCCTTCTCGCCGTCGGCAGTCGGCCAGTAGAGGCCGTCCTTCCGGCCCGCCGAGCTCGAGAACCTGCGCGCGTATTGACGGATACCGGCGACGCCGGTCGTCGCGGCATAGTCGCGTTGCGCGTCGACGTAAGCGAGACAGACCTGAATCGCCGAGAGCTCGTTGCGGCCGATGCGCCGATCGAGGAATTCGCGCGCGCCGGAGACGCTGTCGAACGACCAGCCGCGCGCCGACTTCGTGAGCGGCACCGGAAAGGGCCAGTCTCTCTCGCCGATGAGGAGCGTCGCCTTGCCGTTCTCCTCTTCGATCGCGGCGTGCGCGTCGTAGGACGCGATGAAGCGCGCCCTGCCCTGCGCGTCGGCCACCGTATCGCCCGATTCGACGAGTTTCCGGCTTCCGGGCCCGAGCACTCGACGCATCGCACCGAGGTCCGATGCGCGCACGGCGGCAACGAGCGCGTCGACGGCGAGCTGCGGCGTTGCGTACGCCGCAGCTGCCGCGTGACCGGCATGCGAGGACGGCGCTGCAGCGACGGCGAGATTCGTCGCGACGACGCCCGCGCCGAGCAGCAAGCTTGCGAGCAGGCGCGCGAAGCGAAGACCGTGCATGGGCGATTCCTTGTGCATGTCGTCGGCGATGCGGCTCATCGTCCGCGCGCGGGGGGTGACGGCATCGATGGCTGCGGCGGCATCGATCGTGGCGCCGGCATCGATCGTGGCGCCGGTGCGGGCGCACGTACCGGGGGCGCCGCACGTGGCGGCACCGAGCCCAGGCTCTGCATGCCGCGCTGCGCATTGGTCTGCGCCTGCCCGCGCGACGCTCCGGGTTCGAAGATCGACGGCGACGTCGGGCGCGGCGCCTCATACCGCGGTGCGACCGGCGCCTGCCGCACGCTCGGCGCCTGCGGAGCTCGCACCGATGGCGGCGGCGCAACGGTGCGGGGTGGTACCGGCGCGCCGGGCGATTGCCTGACGGTCGGCGGCGGAACCGCACGCGCAGGCGCTGGGGCGGCATAGCCGCGGTAGTTCTGCCGATCGCGCACCGCGCCGGGATTGACCGGTCGATAACGCTCACGCGTGCTCACGTCCGCGTACGGCACGCCGCGGCGATGATACGGTGAGTGCTGCCAGACCTGGCCGGGCGCAGGCGGCGGCCGGCGCGGCCGATCATTCCAGAAGCGGTTGCGGCCGGTATCGAGCACGACGTGGTGATGACGCCAGTCAGGACGACACCAGCCCCAGTGGCTCGGCCGCGCGACCCAGCCGATCCCGAACGCGATGCCGCCGACGTAGACCGGATAGCCGTAGATCGGCGGCGGATACCAGAACCATGGCGGATATCCGGGCACCCACCACGGGCCGTAGACGACGCGCGGATCGTAGACGGGCACGTAGACGACGTCGGGTTGCGCGGGCGCGATGACGATGACCTGATCCTCGGTCGCAACGCTCTGCTGTGGAGTGGGCTCGAGATTGCCTGCCGCCTCCGCACGCCGGCGCAGCGACTGCACGGTGTCCATCACGCGCTGCTCGTCGGCGAGGAACGCATCGCCCAGCCGCTCCGTCCATTCGAGCTTGTCGTTCATCATCGCCAGCACCTGCGGAAACGCCGTCAGCGATTGCACGCTCGGGTCCCAGTTGCGCCCGGCGACGGCATCGTCGAGGGCATCTCCCTGCAGCCGCGGATTCGCTTCCACGAACCGGGCCGCCTCGACGACTTCAAGCGGATACGTCGACGCAACGAGAATCTGCGTAAGCAGCTCGTCGGGATAGAGCGCGATCGGCGCGAGAAGCTGGTCGAGCTCGTCCTGCGAGTACGCCTGCGCATCTGGCGCCTGCGCGTCCGGCGCCTGCGCAGTCGCCGACGACGCGGCCAATGCCGCGAGCGCCACCAGCGCGATTGCGAACAGGCGATTCAGGAAGCGTTGCATCGAACGCTCGACTCTGCGTACTGCACGCATCGATTATGCGCACGCACGAGCCGTTGCGCTCGTCTAATCCGACGACGACTTGATCGGCGTCAACGATCGAGTGCAATGACCACGTTACGCAGGTGGTGTTACGCGCGAGGTCGCCGGTCGAATGGCGCAACGTCGCGCTTTGTTTACTCCAGTGTCACCGGCGCACGATTGTCGTTGCTGACCCGATCGACCAGCTCGTTGAAGGGATCAATGCCGGCCTCGTAAGGGAGGCCATCGACCGTCACCGTGATCGTGCTGTCGCCATCCCTGACCGGAACCTTCGCGAGGTAGAGCGGCTCCTCGTCCTGCTCCACATCATCCTTCGCCTTCGCGAACACACCGATCTCCATCGGGATGTCGACCTTCGCGCGCGTCTGCCTGCCCTTGCCGTCGGCGTAGTACTTCGCGGCGTGCACGTGCATCGTCACTTCGTACTTGCCGTCGGGAAGCCTCTTCGCGGTCGCCGAAGCCATGCGGTCGTCGAACAGAGTGATTCTGTCGAAGAAATCGGTGATCAGGCTTTGATATTGCGGGCCCGCCTGCGCGCGCAGGTCGGCGATCAGGTCGCGGGTATCGGTGTACGGCGGTTGCTGGAACTTCACCTTGTCGAGCCATGTGCGCAACGCCGCATTGACCTTGTCCTCGCCGATGTAGTCCTGCAGCGCGTAGAAGATCACCGAAGCTTTGCGGTAATGGATGTAGGGCTGGCTCTCGACCAGCGCGAGCGGCTCCTCCTCGATCGTTTCGCCGGCACGACCCGAAAGGTAGCGATCGAGCTCGTACTTGAGGAATTTGCGCATTTTCGTCGGGCCGTACAGGTGCTTCATCACCATCAGCGACGAATACTGTGCGAGCGACTCGTCCAGCATCGTCACGCCCTGCACGTCGGCGCCGATCGCCTGGTGCGCCCACCACTGGTGGCCGATCTCGTGCGCGGTGACGTAGGTGACGTAATCGATGTCGGAAGGCTTGCGCAGGTCCGCGATGAAGCCGATCGACTCGGAGAACGGAATGGTGTTCGCGAACGACTGCGCAAAGCTCCGGTAATCGGGAAACTCGAGAATGCGCAACTGCCGGAACTGGTACGGCCCGAAATGCTGCGTGTAGTAGTCGAGCGACAACTGCGCTGCCTTCAGCATGCGTTGGACGTTGTACGGATGCTGCGCGTCGTAATAGACCTCCAGGCTCACGTCGTGCCACTTCTCGTGCGCAACCTGGTAGCGCGCCGACTGGAACGAGAAAAAGTCCAGGATCGGCGTGTCCTGCACGTAGTGGAAGTAGCGCCGGCCGTCCTGCACCCACTCCTTCTGCAGGTAACCGGGTGCCAGCGCGATCTGGTCGGCGCTGGTCGAAAGGGTAGCCTCGAAATGCACCCAGTCGGCGTCGCAGGAACCCAGGTTGTTGGCGTGCGCCGCGGCATCGTCGCGTTTGGGCAGGCGCTGCGCCGGCCCGAGGCCGTACTTGCGGCGGTCGTTGTTGTCGACGAGCTGGCGGTGCTCGTTGTAGCAGAAGTGCGGAAACTCGAAGCTGGCGATGAACGTACCGTTGTGGACGAGCTCTTCGCCGGCCGGCTCGTTGGCAAAGCCCTTGTAAGCGACGTGCATCCTGAAGCCGAAGTCCATCGAAGCGCCCGGCTGCAGCGGCACGGCCAGTTTGTACAGATAGAAACCTTGCTTTGCGTCGGCGAGCCGGGTGGTATGTGCCGGAAATTCCAGATCGATCTTGTCGTCGCGCGTATCCGGCGTCGGCAACTGCACGAGGAGTGTATCGATCGGCTCGGCGTGCCTGTTGACGAGCGTGTAATGCCCATCGATGTCGACGCGGCGTTTCGCCGGATGGATCGCCACGTTCACGTTGACGTCAGTGATGCGCGGCTGCGCGATGCCGAGGTACCTGCGGTAATCCTTCTCGTAATCGGCCAGCAGCCGCTGAGCCTGATCGTAGGTCCGGTAGCGATAAAGGCGATGGGTGTTGTGATACGCGAAGATGCCGATCGCGACGAAGCCCGCCAATGATGCCGCCAGCACGGTCCGCGCAGGCCACCCGAACCGCTGCAACGCAACCCTGCCCCGTGCGCGCCAGCCGCTGATCGTGCCGCGCACCCAGTAGAGCGCGGCGGTCACCAGCAGCGCCATGGCGAAGCAATACCAGTAGGCGCGGAACCAGAGCGTACCGATCCAGAACGAGCCGAAGCCGTTCATGTCCGAATACGGCGTTCCCGGCGCCCTGCCGTAGCGGTACAGGTAATCGGAAAGATGAAACTGCGACAGCGCGATCGACGCCACGAAGAACGCCACCAGCAGCGCGTAACCGACGAATTTGTTGTTGGCCCACACCTGCAGCACGACTGCGAGGATGCCGATCAGCAGGAACGCGAGCAGGTCGACCCCGACGAATTGCAGATACAGCAACGGCTGCAGGCGGTGATAGCCGCGCAGCAACTGGTAGCCCATGCAGAACACCGAGCCGGCGGCGAGGAACACGACGATCACCACCACCAGCGCGGTGACCTTGGACAGCAGCGGAATCCAGTCCGGAGTCGGGAAAGCATCGACGACGTTGTCGACCTTCGCCGCGCGTTCGCGCCACACGAGCTCGCCGGCGTAGAAACCCAGCACGAATAGCAACAGCCACGTGTAGCTTTGTTCCATGGCCGTCGACATCAGATGCGTCACCGGCCACACGCTGGTGCCGAAGATCTGGCTGCCGAAAGACAGGTTGGTGCCAAGCAGAACCAGGCCGAGTGCCAGCATCACGAGGAACGCCACACCGCGCAGCACGAAGCGGACGTCGAACGCGGCGAGCCTCGCGAACTGCATGCAGCGTGCGGCGAAGCCGGCGCGCAACGACACCGCCGGCAGCACGATTGGTGCGCTGTCGGTTGACGCGCTGTCGGTTGGCGCGCCGGCTGCAGTGGCCCGTGGCGCCTGCGTGCTCACACGCGGTCGGCGACGAAAGAGCCGCAGGCCCTCTCGATCCGGTTTGAACAGCGCGAACGCCGAAGCGAGCAGCGCCGCGCCGATCGCCAGCCACAAGCCGCGGTTGCCGAGGAGCAGCCCTTCCAGTTCGGGTATCCGCACATTCTGATCGGATGGCGTCCAGTAGCGCGTCGCGAGATCGAGCGCGCCCATCCCGAACGGGTCGATCAGCGCGCCCGCCGTCTGGTGCTCGATGTTGCCGTGGCCGAGCGCGATTCCCGCGACCTGCAGGAGCACGAACAAAGCGATCACGCCGATATAGGTTCCCAGCATCGAGCGCGTCACGACCGCCAGCAGGAACAGCAGCGTCGCGAGGAAGAACAGGTTGGGCAGCACGATCACGACCAGCGACCAGCCGTAGGCGTGCCACGGCGTCGGGCCGAGGCGTGCGGGATCGAGCCACGGCATCAGCGAGCCCAGCCACATGCCGATCGCGACCGCGACCAGCACCAGCACGCTGATCAGCCAGCCGGCGACGAAGCGGCCGCCCAGATAGGCGCCGCGCGTCACCTGCGTTGCGAACATCAGCTCTGCGGTACCGGCATCGAAATCACGCAGTGCCGCGCCGGCCACGAAGATCGTGATCAGGAACAGGCCGATCACCGAGAAGACCGCCAGCATCGTGATCACGACCATCGGCGCGTTGCGGTGCACGTTACCGATGCCGCCACCCATCTGGATGGTGTCGGAGCTCGCCGCGCCGAACGCCACCGCCGCAAGCGCGAGGGCAACGAGCCAGAACAGCGGGCTCCTGAGCTGCTGGCGCAGCTCGAACCGGAAGATCTCGCCGAGCACGTCAGGCTGCCTTATTGGCGGCAGCGTTGCGCAATTGCCCGAAGTAGACGTCCTCGAGATCCGGAGGCGCGCTCTCGAAGCCGTCATCCGGCTTCGCGTCGGCGAGCACGTGGATCAGCGTCGCGCCGCCGGCGAGGCGCGTCGACAGCACGGTCATGCGTTCGCGGTACTGCGGCAGCGCGGCCTTGTCGATCGTGCGCCGCCACACGCGGCCCTCCAGCGCACGGATCGCTTCGCGCGGCTCGCCAGTCAGGCGCACCTGGCCCTGCGCGATGATCGCCATGCGCGGGCACAGCTCGGTCACGTCCTCGACGATGTGGGTGGAAAGAATGACGACCACGCGCTCGCCGATCTCCGCGAGCAGGTTCAGGAAACGCTGGCGCTCCTCGGGGTCGAGGCCCGCGGTGGGCTCGTCGACGATCACCAGCTTCGGGTCGCCGATCAACGCCTGCGCGATCCCGAAGCGCTGGCGCATCCCGCCGGAAAACCCACCGAGCTTGCGCTTGCGCGCGTCCCACAGGTTCACCTGCTTCAGCAGCGCATCGACGAGGTCGCGGCGCTCGCCGCGGTGGGTGACGCCCTTCAGCACCGCGAAGTGATCGAGCATCGCCTCGGCGCTGACCTTCGGATAGACACCGAACTCCTGCGGCAGATAACCCAGCACGCGGCGGGTGCCCGGCTTGTCGGCCAGCACGTCGAGGTCATCGAGCCTGATGCTGCCCGCGTCCGGATCCTGCAGCGTCGCGATCGTCCGCATCAGCGTGGACTTGCCCGCTCCGTTCGGACCGAGCAACCCGAACATGCCGTTCGGGATGTCCAGCGACACGTCGCGCAGCGCCCGCACCCCGTTCGGATAGGTCCTGGAAAGGTTGCGGATCGTGAGCATGTCGTGTCTCCGGCGGCGGCTGGCGAAAAAACCGGCCAGTCTGCCAGATGCCGCACGGCACGTCCATCCGGTCAAAGCATGCGCGATCGTCGCTCGATCTCGGCGCGAAGCTCGCTGAACTGCTTCCGGGTCGCGTTCCTGATCACGTCGATGCCGATCACGGGGGGAATCCAGCGATCGGGGATCATTCGCCCATGGTTGAGAATCCGCGTGCCACGGCCCTCGGGCACCAGGCGCGTCGTGAACGTCGATGCCTTCATGTCGCCGCGGATCATCTGCGAGCGAATCTCCAGCAGGGGGACGAGCTCGACTTCACGCAGGTTGTCGAACTTGAAATGGAACGGGCCGAACGCGTACTGGCTCACCTGCGCGACTTCGAGCGTTCCGTCCGACCGGGCGACGATCCGGCTCATCGCGAGGCTCGAGACAAACGCGGCCATGTGGTCGTAGTCGGTCAGGACCTCCCACGCCTGCTGCGGGCTGGCATCGACCGTGAGATCGACGTCGATGACGATCGCTTCTCCGTCTCGACGGACCGTCACGCCGACATCGTCGGACTGCGGGGATTGCGCCGGCGCTGCGGCAAGCGGCGACGCCAGGCTCAGCGCCAGCAGCGCGCCGCAGATCGCGCGTTGCGCCAGCCGCCCGAGTGCACGCGAGTTGCCCGGCGAGAACAGAGTCACGGGCGGCCTACAACTCGCCGTCGAGGGGAAGGAGCGAAAGTAGCTCGACCTTCAGCTCTCGCGACAAGCTGTCCGTCGGCTCGACATCGTAATCGACGATTCGGCCGTTCTCCCGCGTACGCCACGAGAGCTGCGGCAGTGCATCGGGTGCCTGCTTACGCAGTGACAGGTGATAGCTGTCCTGCAGCGACGTCATCGCCTCGAATCGCGCCGCGACCTGCTGCGCAAGAATCGGACTGTCGATGAACAGGCCGATCTCGGTGTTGAGACGGCGCGACCGCTCGTCGAAGTTCGTCGAGCCAATAAACAGCTTCCTGCGGTCGAATACGTAGAGCTTGGCGTGCAGCGCGTAGCTGCCGGGCGTCAAGTCGCCCTCGCTCTCGCGCGCGTGCTCGTCGCTTCCCGGCACGTTTCCCGGGTGCGCGCGCACTTCGTAGAGCTCGACGCCGGCTTCGAGCAGCGGAATCCGGTAGTGCATGTAGCCAGACTGTGCAATCGGCTCCGGCGTGGATTCGAGCGAGTTCGTGAGAACCCGGACGGTCACACCCCGCCGCCGCAGCGAAGAGAGAAGCTGCATTCCCTTCGAGCCGGGAATGAAGAACGGCGTGACGACCAGTAATTCCGACCGGACCGCGCGCATCGCATTCATCACCGCGTTGTGCATCAGTCGGCCCGTCCGGTCGCCCGCCTCGACCTCCTTCTTGTCCGGGCTGTCATAGACAAACTCCGCCTGCGCCCACACGAGCGGCACGGTGCCGGAAAGCATTCCGGCGAGCGGCTGGTCGGTCGCAATCCGGCGCACGTACGCCGTCCCGTCACTTTTCAATTCACGCCGATGCCGCTCGAGCTTCGCCCGGTACGCGTTGAGCGCTCCATCCGATGCCGCTTTCCCGGCGAGCGCGGCCACGGGAATGGCCAGAGGACTGTTCCAGTACGCGTCGAAGGACCCTGAAATCTTTCGCACGATCGGGCCGGCGGCGAAGACGTCGTCGTCGACATATTGCGAATGGGACGAGACCTGGAAGTACTGATCCCCGATGTTGCGGCCACCGAGGAGTGCGATCGCACCGTCGACCACCATCAGCTTGTTGTGCATTCGATAATCGAGTCGTGAGGCGGAGACGAGGAACTCGAAGTTCCGGAGTGCGGCTGCGTGTCCTCGATAGGCGAAAGGGTTGAAGATGCGGATATGAATGTTGGGGTGGGCGCTCAGCGCCACGATCTGTGCGTCGCCGGTCCGCGTGTCGGCATCGTCGAGCAGCAATCGAATACGCACACCGCGATCGGCGGCTCGCAGGAGAGCATCGGCGAGAAGCTTGCCGGTCTCGTCCTGGCGAAAGATGAAATACTCGAGGTCGACTGTACGGGTGGCCGCATCGATCATCTGCGCCCGGACGAGAAATCCGTCCACCCCATCTGAAAGGAGGCGAAACGCCGAGTCCCCGTCGTGATCGCGGGCGGCGTCGTCGAAGCGCTGCCCGAGCGGCGTCAGATCGGGGTGTTCCAGCGCGGCAGACGGTATCCTGGGGTAGTCGGCACCCGGTGGTAATGATGCGCAACCGCCGACGATCAGCGCGAGCAGTCCGATGGCAACGATGCCGAGGCGGCTCGAGTGCCGTTCATGGGCCCGGTCAGCGGTCCGGCTCGATCCGAAGAGCGACCGTAACCGATTTGACGCCGTCGGTATTGCGCGCGATGTCAATGGCCTTCTGCGCCTCATCGTCGCTCCCCACCGTGCCGCTCAGCCAGACGGCGCCGTCGGCGTCGGTGTCGACCCGTATGTTCGTCAGGCTCTCGAGGTGCTCCGCCGCGAGCTTCGCCTTGATCCTGGTCGTGATGACCGAGTCCTTGACGAAGGCGGAGGCGTGCCCGCGATCGGTATCGACGTCCGCGGCATAGGCAACGATCGGAGCCAGCGACGCTCCGATTACGAAGCAGGCAGTCGCAAGTTTGCGTGTCATGATCATCCCCTTCGGTTTCGATGCGACGTGATCATCCTAGCGATGCCCCGGTGCGCGTGTACGTCGGAAAGCGACTCAATCGTACGTAGGACGGCTGGTATTCGATCAGCGTCCGTGATCCCAATGCCGCTCGTCGTTCCATCGATCGTTCCATCGGTCTCTGTCGTGCCCGCGGTGATAACCGCCGTCGCCGTAGTAGTGGTGGTAGTCGTCCCGGTCTCGATATCCGTACCCCCATGGCACGACGACACAGCCACCCAGCAGGGTCGCAAGCAATGAGGCGAGGAGTACGCGCTTCATGGATGTCCTCCATCGTGATTTCGCGCGTCGCACCGTGATGTGCGACGCTGCGAATATTCAGCCCTCAGCGGGGCATGCAGCGGAACCGGATTTCGTGCTGAGGCGGTTCGTCCACGAGCTGGATCTGAAACGGGCCATCGCACGCGCGCACCGCCGAGCGAAACGTCGAGGCGAATTGCGCATCGACGGCTTCGCTCGCGATCCAGCCACCCGGCGATGAGGCGTGTGCCGGCGATGACGCGTGTGCCGGCGATGGTGCGTGTGCCGGTCGTGTGTGTGCGGCGACCGTTTCCGGCCCCGCCACAGCAGCTGTCGAGTCCGCAGGAGCAACCGCTGTCGAGTCCGCAGGAGCGGCCGAGTCGACGCTCTTCAGCGACACCGCCGATTTGCAGATGCCCTGCTGGCTTAGCGGCAGGCGTGTGCATTCCGCGATCGTGGCCGGCTCCCACGTGGCGTCCGAGGATCCCTGCGACGCATGCGCAGGCTGGCCCCCGAGAGCGACACCGAGCACCGACACGAGGCCGATCACCGCAATCGCAGACTTGCTGGGACCATTCATGACGGCGCTCCTCGAGGCGACAGGCTCTCCGTTGCTACTTGTGCTCGCGCGCTTCATGCTGGATCGCACCGCCGAGGTGCGAGATGTCCTTCCCGGCACCCTGGATCGTATTGCATGCGGTCAGCGCCAATGTCGGCACCGCGACGGCCGAAAGCATGGCGGCGAGTAACAGGATTCGCTTCAACATGTTCATCTCTCCTACGTCAGGAAAATTGTCGCGCCCGGAGGGCGTCCTGGCGCGCCGACTCCGTCCGGTTTGCTTGTAGGAGGGTGGCGCCATTGGACGTAGGAAGGGATTCCCTACGCAGTCCGCGGTCAGGAAGGAGAGACAGCAATGGCGGAGCCGCGTCCGCCCAACGCGGTTCCGCGGCTCGCGGTCCTGCGGCTTGACGCGCCGTCGCGGAGAGGTGTCTCGCGACGGCGCCGTCGACCACTTCAATCCACGGTCACCCGCGTGCCGGTCACGGTGCCGCTGACGTGCACGAGCCGCACGCTCTCGTCGGCATTGTATTGATCGAGCGTGAACGTGCCCTCGTAGCTGGTGCGCGATTTATCGAGGGTAACGACCTCCTGGATGAGGGCCGGACCCAGGAACTGGGCGGGTGATGGTCCCGGCCCTCCCATCGACGGCGGAGTGTCGGTGCTGACCCAGGCGAGCGCAACGTGCTTGAGCTTGTAGGTGCCTGGACCGATCTGCTCCCAGACCCCCATGCAAACGTCGCCCGTGCTCGGCGCCCGGGCGCCGGAGATCATGAACTCGGTGCCGTCCTGGTGCCACTGGGTGGTTCCGAAATCGACGGGCGCCCCCTCGGGCACGGGGTTCGGCGGCACACCATCGGAGACCAGCGCGAATTGCCAGAGCCCGACAATGCCGGGATTCGCCGCGCTCGTTTGGTATCCAACGGACAGAAATCCGCCATCACTCGCGCGAAGCACCGCCGGAATCAATTGCGCGCCGTCCCGCATGGGCGCGACCTTCTGGACCGATGGCTTCAGCGAGCTGTACACGCCGCAACCCAAAGCCGAGTCGGCCATTGCGTACGCGAGCGTGCTCATGCCGATCACGAGCACGCACCTGCCCGGCTTGCCCTTCCAATGCAATTTTGCACTCATGACCCGAACTCCCTTGGTTGTCATCGCGCCGGATCGCGCGGTGGCGCTAGGGGACCACGCTTCGTCCGGGTGGGAAACCGGATTGCGACGGATCCGGCCGCTCGTGGCGCGAGTGCCGGTACCAATGCGACGGATTCCGCCTGTCAGCACAACGAAGGCCCGACGCCGTGGCATTGCGAATTCGAGCCGCTCGGTGCCTGATTCACACCTCTCCAATGCCCAACCGTCGCATCGATGGCCCGGACTCGGGCGATTGCCGGCATCATTGGCGCGGTGTCGATTGCTCGGACCAGCAAGAGTATGCTGATCCGCGATCACTGTCTTGATCGTGCTGTCGGCGCAGCGCACCGTCGCCGAGGGGAGCCAGCCGATGGGGGTGCTCAGGGCCGTCATCGCGGAAGACGAGCCGGTGCTTCGCGCCGAGCTCAGGGACACGCTTCTGCGTCTATGGCCAGAATTGGTCATCAGCGCGGAAGCCGAAGACGGCGTCGAGGCGCTGCAAGCCCTGTCAGAGCATGCGCCCGATGTTCTGTTTCTCGACATCCAGATGCCGGGCCTGTCAGGACTGGACGTCGCCAGGCAGGCCAGCGGCAAATGCCATGTCGCCTTCGTAACCGCCTACGATAAGTATGCGGTCGCGGCGTTCGAGCAGGGCGCCGTCGACTACGTGATGAAGCCTTTCACGGCAGCGCGCCTCGCGACGACGATCGCGCGGCTCAAGGAAAAGATCGCCAGTCCGCCCGCCAACCTCGAAGGCCTGCTGCGCAACCTTGCCGAGTCCGCCGGACTCCGCAAGGAGTACCTTCGCTGGATTACCGCGTCGCAGGGAAACGACTTGCGGCTCATTACGGTCGATGAAGTTGTCTACTTCCAGGCGGACAACAAGTACACGCTGGTCGTCACGGCAACGCAGGAGTCGCTGATCCGCCGAACCATCAAGCAGTTGCTGGACGAGCTTGATCCCCAGGCGTTCTGGCAAATACATCGCAGCACGCTCGTCAATGTCAACGCGATTGCGGGCGTCGTCCGTGACGGTGGCGGACGGCTCCGCGTCAGGCTCAAACGACGCAGTGAAACGCTGACGGTAAGCGAACCGTACTATCACTTGTTCCACCAGATGTAGCGAGCCGTTCGACTCGGGAGGGGCGAGCGTGGGAGCGAGACGATTGCGGTGCAACCGTACGGTCGCGCTCGGTGCCGCATGGGCGGTCGTCTGGGCTTGTACTTGCGACACCGCGACCGCACAGGAGAGTGAGCTGCCGGGCGACACGCTTCGGATCGAAGTGACGGGATCGAACATCCGGCGTACCGACTTGGAAACCGCGTTGCCTGTCCAGGTGATCACGCGCGAGGACATCGAGCGAGGCGGATCGACGACGGTCGCGGAGTTGATGAGCAAGCTTTCCGCGAATCTCCTGCCATTCAACGATCAGCTTTCGATCGGCAGCCAGTTGCTTCCGTTGGCGCGGCCGGGACAGTCGACCGTGAACCTGCGCGGCATCGGCGACGGGTCGACGCTCGTCCTGATCAACGGCCGGCGCGTGGCGAACTACGCGTTCGACGGCGGAGCGGTCGACGTGAATTCGATACCGATCTCCGCCATCGACCGCGTGGAGATCCTGAAAGATGGCGCGTCGGCGATCTACGGCAGCGACGCCATTGCCGGCGTGGTGAACTTCATCCTGCGGCGCGATTTCTCGGGTGCGGAGGTTTCAACCTACGGCACGGCAACAGGTCACGGCGGAGGGAACCAGTACCAGGCGACGACGAGCGTGGGCTATGGGGGTCTCGTCAAGGATCGATTCAACGCGTTCGCCACGTTCAATTATCAAAAGGATGAAGCACTGTCCACGGCCAGCCGCGACTTCACCCGCACCGGATATCGCCCCGACGTCGGGCTGTTCGATGCCAACTTCTTCAGCTTCCCGGCCAACGTGGTGGTGGGGCCCGGGGACCTGGTGAATCCCGCCGCCGCTGGCGGCTGCGTGCCGCCCCACACGTTTCCGATCGTGATCGCGCCCAACGCGCTGGCATGCGGATCCGACCCGCAAACGTTCATCGACATCGTGCCGCCGGCCGAGCGCTTCAACGCGCTCGGCAGGGCGACGTACCAGTTGACGCCCGGCGTCGCGCTGTTTGCGGACCTCGCCTACTCGCACAATCGCCTCGAGCTGACGCTTCCCCCCACGTCCCTGTCGCAGCGCGTCACCGGGGTGCCAGTGATCTACCCGGCGTTCGGCCCGTACTATCCCACCGCATGGGCGGCCGCCAACGGAATCTCCGGAGACCTCAATCTGTTCTTTCGCACGCAGCCGCTTGGCAATCGGCTCGACGTCATCGACTCGAGCGCGGTACGCTCGGTCGTCGGTTCCGACGGCACGTTCGCCGGTTGGGACTACAGCACGGCGCTCCTTTACAGCAGAAACCGCCAGACCGACGACCTCGCGCAAGGCTATGTGTCGCAGCAAAGCCTGCTGAGAGGGCTCGCGACGGGCTTGATCAATCCGTTCGGCCCGTCAGGCCCCGAAGGGAACGCGCTTCTCAAAGCGAGCCTCGTCAGCGGCAATTACCACACGGCGACTGGAACCACGTGGCTCGTCGATACGAAGGCTTCGCGCGACCTCTTCCATCTGCCGGGAGGCTCGCTCGCGATCGCCGTCGGCGCCGAGGCGAGGAAGGAAGCACTGAGCAACGACTTCTCGGCGCTGGCGCAGAGTGGAGACGTCCTCGACATTGGGCAGGCCGCGTCCGTCTCCGGCAGCCGAAACGCACAGGCCGTGTACGCCGAGGCTAGCGTTCCGTTTGCCAGAGGTTGGGAATCGCAGATTGCGCTGCGCTACGACCACTACAGCGATTTCGGTGGCACCACCAATCCCAAGGTGGCCATTCGCTGGCAGCCGGTGTCGCAGATCGTTCTACGCTCGTCCTGGGGAACGGGATTCCGCGCGCCGACGATCTACGATTTGTACGTGCCCCTGCAGGAGACCTTTCCAACGCCTTCCGGCTTTCCGGATCCGGTGCGCTGCCCGGTTACGCACGAGCCGAGCGATTGCGAGGAGGGCTTTACGGGTTTCGGTGGCGGCAACCCCCACCTTCGGCCGGAGACATCCGAGCAGTTCAATGTCGGGGCGGTGTGGGAGCCTGTTGCCGGTGATTCCGTCTCGATCGACTACTGGAAGATCAACAAGAGCAACACGATCCTTCCGCTCAGCCCCGACGTGCTGTTCAACGATTTCGCGCGGTGGGCCGCGACGAACGTCGTGCGAGGCCCCGTCGATCCGGCCTATCCGAACCTGCCGGGGCCCATCGTCGCGGTCCTCCTGCGAAACGAGAACATGGGCGACCTGCTGACGTCGGGATTCGACGTCGACCTGCAATGGCGAGGACCCGCAAGCGCGGTCGGCCGATTCTCGTTCGCCCTCAACGGTACCTACGTGACCGAATACAAGCTCGACTTCGGTACCGGTGAGTTCAGCTCCGGCCTCGGCAACAACACCGTGACCGGCGGCCCGGTACCGCGCTGGCGCCACTATGCATCGCTAACATGGACCAAGGGGCCATGGTCGGCGACGCTCGCCCAAACCTTCCAGTCCGGCTACGACGAGTGCAATCAGCTCACCGTCGATCCGGATACCGGCGCGTGTAACGGCAGCCGGCGCGTCGGCGCATACGACGTCTGGGACATCCAGGGCCGATACACCGGCTTCAGGAATACGACGGTCGTCATCGGCATCAAGAACCTGTTCGATCGCGATCCGCCGTTCACGCAGTTGGGCCTCGGATTCAGCGGCGGCTACGACCCCGCCTACGCGGATCCGCGCGGCGTGACGTACTACGCGAAGCTCGCGCACTCGTTTAAGTGACGACATGAGCGAGCTGTCAAGCCAATCGGCGCTCGATGTGCGATCGACCTCACCGCTGCGCCTGCTCGATGGCCCCGGTCGCGAAGGAATCGCGATCGTCGTCCTGGTCGCGTTCGCCGTCTCGCTCAACGCCACGGTCAAATTCCTCGTCAGCGTGCCGCTCGCGCAGTGGTTCGACGCGTTCCTGAGCGAGCTCGCGGCACACCTGTTCATCGGCAGCGCGATGCTGATCGCAGCGGTCTACGCGCGCAACGCGATTCCGTCGCCCGGCATCCGGCAATACGCGGCCGTCGTGCTCGCCGTCGTGATCGCGTCATCCTGCGCCGAAGTCGGCGTCGAGGTATGGACCGCCGATGGGCCGATGTTCGCGGCCGACGATCCCTGGTGGGCCGTGCTCATGTATTTCGCGAGCCAGATCGTCCGGTACTCGTTCGTCGGGCTGATCATCGCCAGCGCCTGGCTTTATGTGCGCGCCGAGGCCGACCACGTCGCGGCGATCTCGTCGTGCGCGGTCGACTCGGAGCGGATGGACCGGCAGACCGCGGAGGCGCGGCTGCAAATGCTCGAAGCGCAGATCGAGCCGCATTTTCTGTTCAACACGCTCGCCAACGTCCGACGGCTCTATGAAACGGACCGCACGGCCGGCGCGACGATGATGCGAAACCTGAAGAGCTACCTCGCGGTCGCGCTGCCGCAGATGCGGTCCGTCACCTGCACGCTCGGCCGGGAAAGCGACCACGCGATGGCGTATCTGAACATCCAGCAGATCCGGATGGGACGCAGGCTCGCATTCGGGTTCGACGTGCCGGTCGAGCTGCGCGACGCGCGCGTGCCGCCGCTGATGCTGCTGACGCTGGTCGAGAACTCCGTCAGGCATGGATTGACGCCGCGTCCCGAGGGTGGGCGTATCGACGTTCGGGCACGCGCGGTCGATGGCCGGTTGCGCGTCGATGTCGCGGATACCGGACAGGGATTCACCAAGTCGGGAGGCGCGGGAACGGGCCTTGCGAACACGCGCGCGCGGCTCATGTCGTGTTACGGGGAACGCGCCAGCCTGTCGCTCGCGATCAATGCGCCGCAGGGGGTGGTTGCGACGCTCACGCTCCCGTACGAGCAGATTTCCGCCGACCGGGGCGCGCAATGACCGCTGCCACCGACGCCCGCGCAGTGCCGCTGCCTCGTTTCGATCTGGCGATCACGGCCATTCGCGGCATTCACCCCGCCCAGTTGCGGATCACTGCCGTCCTGGGGCTTTGCCTGACGCTGGTCACGCTCACGGTGTACTGGCTCCCGATCATGCAGATCGCATGGACCAATCCGCTGTGGGCGATCGTCGCCGAGATTGCAGTCGGCGATCAATTGAAGGCGTTCTGCCTGCTGTTCGCCGTCGTCATCGCGGACTCCGCTGCCGACAATGGCGATCCCCCGCGCAAAGCGTACGTCCTCACGGCACTCGTCGGCTGCATTGCGGGCGTCGCGATAAGCGAAACCTTCGCATGGACCTGGCGCGCGGCGTTCGAGACCGGGCCGCCGCCCGCGATGCGCCCATGGCTCCAGGGCAACGCGGTCCTCCTGTTCCGTCCGCTGTTCGCTCTGACGAATTGGCTGCTCATCGGGTCGGCTGCCGTGTTCCTCTACGCCGGCCGGCGTGCGGCGCGGCGCACCGAGGCGCGGCTGCGAGCGGCGGAGCTCGAGCGGATACGCCGCTCCAAGCTCGCGCTCGAGTCCCGCTTGCAGGCGATGCAGGCGCGGGTCGAGCCACAGTTCCTGTTCAACACGCTGGCTCAGGTCGAGTGCTTGTATGAGCTCGAGCATCGAGTCGCAGCACGGATGCTCGACGATCTCATCGCCTACCTGCGTGCGGCAATGCCGCTGATGCGCGACACGTCGTCGACCGTTGCGCAGGAACTGGAACTGGCACGCGCGTACCTCCACATCATCCGCCAGCGGCTCGGCGAACGACTCGCTGTAACCGTCCAGCCACCGCCTGGAGCGGAGGACATCCGGATGCCGCCGATGATGCTCCTGCCGCTCATCGATCACGCGATCGCGCGCGGATTCGGGCCCCCGCGCGCTGTGGGTGCGATCAGGATCCGTACCGACGTCACAGACCGCCGCCTGCGCTTCACGATCACCGACAGCGGCGCAGGCTTCGTATCCGAGGCAGAGGGCGAGGGACTCGCCGCCATTCGGGAGCGACTGATGGCGTTGTACGGAGCCGAGGGTGCGTTGAAGATCACGCGGTCGGATTCGACATCGACCGAAGTCGTTCTCGATATTCCGCTGGAACACCGAGCGCTGCCCGGAATCCTGGGGAAGTCTTGACGTCGATGTCTACGGACCGCTGCGCGAATCGCGAAATGGAACGTCGTACTGAAACCTGCGACGCGCTCGCGCAGTGATCGAAGCCGTTTGCGGATGCCTCGAATCGATCAGCGCGACTACTTCCTCGGGTACGATGGACCGGAAGCGCTGCGACATACCTCTGCTCACGTACGGCCCAAGTGGCATCGGGAATCGCAATCTCGACCAGGTACTTGTTGAGTGGTAAGCCAGCGTCATCGATGCGTGCCCCCAGGTGAAGCAGACCGTGCCCGGCGCCGCGCTCGAATGCCGCGGTCAGCCGTTTCGCCAGCTCGGGTGAGAGCGGCGGCGATTCGGCGTCGCTGATGACCCGTAGATGACCTTGCGGCGTCACCGCGAGCGACGTCGATCCGACACCGACGGCTGTGCCCACTTTCAATGCCCGACCGATATCGTCAGATGCCGGCTCGAAAACGACGCTCCGGAATCGCTCCCGTAATCTCGCCTACCGCTGCGGTCGAAACGCGGCCTCCCTCACGCGAGCGATCGGCAGGAAGAGATTCAGGGGTCGATCCGGCAACGCGATGAATCCGTACTTCGCGTAGAAGCGCATGGCGCCCTCGTCTTTGGCGTCGACAAGAAGTGCCACCGCACCGACAATCGCATCGACCTGCCCCACGTTCCACATGGCATGAAACAGCAGCAGCTCCCCGACTCCCTGCCCCTGGTATTCCCTCGCCACCGCGAGTCGCCCCAGACGAACCGCACGCACGCGCCGCGGGAACTTCTTTCGCAAAGACTCCGGCAGCTCGTCGCTTTGGATCTCGCATCCGTTCAGAGCATAGAACCCGACGACGTGCTCCGGGACGTCTTCCTCGTTCGCTACGTAGACCCTCGCGAGACTCTTTCTGACATGCCGGGCGGCAATTTCTCGCAGATAGCTATTCAGCTCCCGGCTTCCGCAGTCGAACGACTCTCTGTCGTGATGACCACTCAATTCGCTGATTTGCAGCATCGAACTTCTCCGCAAAGCGCCGCGCTGCCTTCTTGAATGCCGCTGGTGTCGCCGGAGGATTCGCAAGAGCCCGGAAGAAGACCTCGGCATCGCGCCTGGAAAGGGCGAACAGGTTCTCCTGTTGGATAACTACTTCCGCCTCCTTGAGCGCGGACTGCACGAGGAACTGGTTCAATGTCGCTCCGGCGAGGTCCGCCGCATACTGCAGGCGCTCCTGGACTTTCTTCGGCACTCGCGCAGTTACGCGCGCCTCGCTCGGCAAGGCAACAGCTTCCTTGGTCATTGGTCTGGAACGGTGATCAGACAAATTGGCGCCAGCGCCTCAGCGCTGAGCCGCACGAGCCGACGGTATATCAGAAAGGTGCCAAAATGGCACCGCGAATCGCGACCGACTCAGCCGATCGATTCGACCTGGCGCGATTGCTGGTAGGCGCGACCGAAGCGATTGGCGAGAAACTCCGGCAGATCGACCTCCTCCTGGCGGACGAAGCCACGCTGCGGAAGCTTGCCGTCGCGCATGAGGTCGAGCACCGCGCAGATCCCGGCGGCGGTCGTGATCTGGATCGCCGACAGCGGCTCCGGGCCGTCGCGCTCGGCGAAGATCTTCCGAGCGAACACTTCCTGCATCAGCGTCCCGCCGCGCATGCCCGATACGGTCACGAACACGAGGACGACGTCCTGCATCGTTGCGGGCATCGAGCGCCGCATGATGTTCTTGAGCGTTTCCTGGTCGGTCTTGAGGTTCAGATCCTCGAGCAGCATGCACATCAGCGCGCGGTGCCCCGGGTAGCGCACCGTCTTGTAGTCGAGGGTGCGCACCTGCCCGTCGAGCGTCTCGCACAGGGTGCCGAGTCCGCCCGACGTATTGAAGGCTTCGTACTCCGTGCCGTCGAGCGAAAAATGCTCCAGTCCCTCGAGGGGCAGAGCATCGATCCGCTTGCCATCGTGGATCGCGTCGCACGGATGGCAATACTCGTTGATGAGGCCGTCGACACTCCACGTGAGGTTGTACTTGAGCGCATTGGTCGGGAACGCCGGAAGCGCGCCCACTCGCATCTTGACCTCGTCGAGCTTGTCGAACGACCGGGTCATGTGCCGCGCGACGATACCGATGAAGCCCGGCGCGAGGCCGCACTGCGGCATCAACACCGTGGCGGCGCCGTCGCCGATGCGCTTGATCTCGCGTGTCGCTGCGACGTCTTCGGTGAGATCGAAGTAGTGCGCCCCCACAGCGCACGCCGCGCGCGCCGCTTCGATGGCAAGGTGGTACGGCAGCGCATTGACGACCGCCTGCTGACCGGACAGCGCGGCGCACAATACGCCCGCGTCGCCGGTACCCGTGTCGGCGACCCGCGTCGCAATGCCCTCGGCCGCGAGAGCGCGCAGCGCGTCCGCGTTTCGGTCGATCACCGTGACCTCGTAGTCCCCGGTGCGATGGAGGAGACGAGCAATGGTCCGGCCGATGTGGCCGGCGCCGAGCAGCGCGGTCTTGATGTGGATCCCTTCGCGATCTCAGTTGCGAGGCAGAATCCGCCGCGTCAGTGCGGCGAATCGTCTACCTCTTTCCGTATGCGGCATCGTGGTGCGGTGCAATCGTGAGCAGCCGCATGAAGTTCCCGTCGCGACAGGCTGTGGCCCGCCGCGATTGCGTGATGCGCAGCGTGTAAATCGCCTCGATGCCCCTGGGCGGTTCAACGCTCGCGACCTTCTCCCACT
>DASVGI010000077.1:0-5365 GCA_036379595.1 Casimicrobiaceae bacterium
CGAGCGTGCGAAACACGTAGAGTACCGCCGCCTTGCACACCGCCGACGGAGCGTTGAAGTTTGTCGGCTGCTGCGCGCTCGTGCCGGTGAAGTCGATCACCGCGCTGCGCGCCGCGCGATCGACCCTGATCGCGACGCGGATCACCGCGCCGTTGTCCATCGCGTAGGCGAACTCGCCGTCGGAGAGTGCCCCGATCACGCGCCGCACCGACTCCTCGGCGTTGTCCTGCACGTGGCGCATGTACGCGCGCACGACGTCGAGCCCGAAGTGCTCGACCATCCGATCGAGCTCCTCGACGCCCTTCGTGCATGCGGCGACCTGCGCGCGCAGGTCGGCGAGATTCTGCTCGACGTTGCGCACCGGGTAGCGACCCGAGGTCAGGATCGCGCGCATCTCGGCTTCGAGGAAGCGCCCGCCGGCGACGAGCTGAACGTTGTCGAGCAGCACACCCTCCTCGTCGACGTGGCGCGACTCGGGTGGCATCGACCCCGGCGTGATGCCGCCGATGTCGGCG
The DNA here is from genome assembly GCA_036379595.1 of Casimicrobiaceae bacterium. Classification (GTDB taxonomy): domain Bacteria; phylum Pseudomonadota; class Gammaproteobacteria; order Burkholderiales; family Casimicrobiaceae; genus VBCG01. The sequence continues at coordinate 516 of DASVGI010000077.1, forward strand.
TGATGCCCGCGCGACGCGACGTAGAAGCGGATCTCCGCGCCGGCGGGATCGAACACCGGCGTCACCACGGTGACGTCGGGAAGGTGCGTGCCGCCCGCGTACGGCGCATTCAGCACGAACACGTCGCCGGGCTTCATCGTGCCCGCGCGCCGCACGATGATCGTCTGCACGCTCTCGCCCATCGACCCGAGGTGCACCGGCATGTGCGGCGCATTGGCGATCAACTGCCCGTCGCCGTCGAACACCGCGCACGAGAAGTCGAGGCGCTCCTTGATGTTGACCGAGTACGCGGTGTTCGCGAGCGTGATGCCCATCTGCTCGGCGATCGACATGAAGAGGTTGTTGAAGACTTCGAGCAGCACCGGATCGGCGGCGGTGCCGATCGCGTGCCGGCGCTCGAGCGCGACGACGCGCTCGAGCACCAGGTGATCGAGGGTGCTGAGCGTCGCGCGCCAGCCCGGCTCGATCACCGTCGTCGCGTTCTTCTCCTTCAGAATCGCCGGGCCGTCGATGCGGTCGCCGGCGACGAGCGCGTCACGGTCGTAGAGAGGTGCAGCGTGAAACTCCCCGGCCGTGTAGACGCGCGCGGTGGTGAGCGGCTGCGGGGGACCTTCGCGTGCGGGGAAGCGCCGCGGGGTCTCGTCGGCGGCCTGCGTTGCGCCGATCGCCTCGGTCGCGATCGCCTCGATCACAAGTCCGCGCTGCGGCATCAGGAAGCCGTAGCGCTCGCGATACGCGCGCTCGAAGCTCGCGGTCACCGTCGCCGCGTCGGCGCCCGCGACTTCGAGGGTCGTGTCCGTCCCCTCGTACTTGAGGTGCAGCGTGCGGTGAAGCGTGATCCGCTCGGCGGGAATGCCCTGATCGAGCACCTCCTGCCGCGCTGCCGCGTCGAGCGCCGCGTGGTCGGGTGCGATCGCCGCGAGCGACTCGGCGGTAAGCGGGACCTCGGCCGCCTTCTGGCGCAGCGCGCGGACGTCGGCGAGCCCCATGCCGTAGGCCGACAGCACGCCCGCGAGCGGATGGATGAACACTTTCGTCATGCCGAGTGCGTCGGCGACGAGGCACGCGTGCTGGCCGCCGGCGCCGCCGAAGCACGCGAGCGTGTATTCGGTGACGTCGTAGCCGCGCTGCACCGAGATCTGCTTGATCGCGTTCGCCATGTTCTCGACGGCGATCTCGAGAAAACCGTGGGCGACTTCCTCCGGCGTGCGGCGCACCCCCGTCGCCGCCGCGATCTCGGCGGCGAGTGCGGCGAACTTCCCGCGCACGACCGCGTCGTCGAGCGGGAGGTCGCCTCCCGCACCGAACACCTGGGGGAAGAACGCCGGCTGCAGCTTGCCGACCATCACGTTGCAGTCGGTGACGGTCAGCGGTCCCCCGCGGCGATACGACGCCGGGCCGGGGTTCGCCGCCGCCGATTCCGGGCCGACGCGAAAGCGGCTGCCGTCGAAGCTGCAGATCGAGCCTCCGCCCGCCGCGACGGTGTGGATCTTCATCATCGGTGCGCGCAGCCGCACACCGGCGACCTGCGTGTCGAACGCGCGCTCGTATTCGCCGGCGTAATGCGTGACGTCGGTCGACGTGCCACCCATGTCGAAGCCGATGATGCGCTCGAAGCCCGCGAGCTTCGCGACCTGCACGGCGCCGACGATGCCGCCCGCGGGGCCGGAGAGAATCGCGTCCTTGCCCTGGAAGAGATGCGCGTCGGTGAGCCCGCCGTTCGACTGCATGAACTGCAGCCGCACGGCGCCGAGCGCAGCCTCGACGCGCTCGACGTAGCGGCGCAGGATCGGCGACAGGTACGCATCGACGACGGTCGTGTCGCCGCGCGACACGAGCTTCATCAGCGGGCTCGTGGTGTGGCTCGCCGATACCTGCGTGAAGCCGATCTTCCGCGCGATCTCGGCAAGCGCCTCCTCGTGCTGCGGGTAGCGATAGCCGTGCATCAGCACGATCGCGCAGGCGCGGATGCCGTCGTCGAACGCTCCGCGAAGCGCCCGCTCCGCGGCGGCGACGTCGAGCTCGCGGACGACGTCGCCGTGCGCGCCGATCCTCTCGTCGATCTCGACCACGCGCTCGTAGAGGAGCGTCGGCAGCTCGATCCTGCGCACGAAAAGCTTCGGTCGATTCTGGTAGCCGATACGAAGCGCGTCGCGAAAGCCCCGCGTGATGACGAGGAGCGTGCGCTCTCCCTTGCGCTCGAGGAGCGCGTTGGTCGCAACCGTGGTGCCCATCTTGATCGCATCGATGCGCTCGTGCGGCACCGGAGCATCGGGGGCAATGCCGAGGAGCTCGCGAATGCCCGCTACTGCGGCGTCGTCGTAGCGTTCCGGGTCCTCGGAGAGGAGCTTGTGCGTGACCAGCGCGCCGTCGGGCCGCCGCGCGACGATGTCGGTGAAGGTGCCGCCGCGATCGATCCAGAACTGCCAGCGGCCGGGGGCATCGGGTGAAAGGCGGGTCATCGGGACGGGCGGACGGCGACGCGGCGGCGAAGGCGGGCGGCGCCGCGGTCATTCGCGGCGGCAGTCGATTATCGCCGAACGCGCCGCGACGCCCCCGAGCAGCCATCCCGTCGCGGCCGATCTTTGCTACCATGGCCGCCTTCGCGCGGCCGCGTCGACGGCCGCAATCAGAGGAGGATCTCCATGCGACGTTCGACCCTCGCGCTCGCGGCCTGCGTCGCCGTGCTGGCGCTCCCCGCCGCTGCGCAGACGAAATGGGATCTGCCGAGCGCCTACCCGGCGAACAACTTCCACACCGAGAATCTGCAGCAGTTCGCCGACGACGTCGCGAAGGCGACCGGCGGCAAGCTCACGATCCAGCTCCATCCGAACGCGTCGCTGTTCAAGGCGCCGGAGATCAAGCGCGCCGTCCAGGGCGGGCAGGCGCAGGCGGGCGAGATTCTGCTCGTCAACTACGAAAACGAGAATCCGGTCTACGGCGTCGACGGCGTTCCGTTCCTCGCCACGTCCTATGCGCAGGCGTTCAAGCTCTACGAAGCGCAGCGCCGTCCGCTCCAGGCGCTGCTCGGGAAGCAGGGCATGATGCTCCTCTACACGGTGCCGTGGCCGCCGCAGGGCATCTTCACCAATCGCACGCTGAACACGGTCGCCGACATGAAGGGCCTGAAGTGGCGCGCGTACAGCCCGGCAACCGCGAAGATCGCCGAGCTCGTCGGCGCGCAGCCGGTAACGGTCCAGGCGGCCGAGGTCTCGCAGGCGCTCGCGACCGGGGTCATCGACTCGTACATGTCGTCGGGGGCGACCGGCTACGATTCGAAGACCTACGAGCAGATCAAGAACTTCTACGACACGCAGGCGTGGCTGCCGAAGAACGCGGTGATCGTCAACCGCAAGGCGTTCGACGCACTGCCGAAAGCCGAGCAGAAGGCGGTGCTGAAGGCGGCGGCCGCCGCGGAGAAGCGCGGCTGGAAGCTCTCCGAGGAGAAGACCAACTGGTATTACGATCAGTTGCGCAAGCACGGCATGAACATCCTGAAGCCGCCCGCCGAGCTCACCGCGGGCCTGCGCAAGGTCGGCAACGAGATGCTCGCCGCGTGGCTCAAGAAGTCCGGTAGCGAGGGACGGGCGATCATCGCGAGCTACCGCCAGATTCAGTAGCGAAGGCGCGGCCGGCTCGCGGCAAGCGCCGGAGCGCGGCGCCGGGCCGTGGCTGCGCGGGACCATCGCGTGCGCAGGGCTCTCGATCGCCTCTACGACGCCGCCGCGTGGCTCGCGGCGCTGTTCCTGATCGGCACGCTCGCGATGGTGCTGATGGGCATCGTCGGGCGCCCGATCAACTGGTACGTTCCCGGCACCGACGCCTACGCCGGCTATTGCATGGCGGCGAGCGGGTTCCTGGCGCTCGCGCACACGCTGAAGAAGAACGAGCACATCCGCGTCTCGCTCGTTCTCGAGCACACGTCGGGGCGCGTGCGGCACGCGCTCGAGCTGTGGGCGCTCGCGGTGGCGACACTCCTCGCCGGCGCTTTCGCGTACTACAGCGCCAGGCTCGCGTTCCAGTCGTGGCAGTTCAACGACGTCTCGACCGGAACCGACGCGACGCCGCTATGGATTCCCGAGCTCGCGATGGCGATCGGGACGTTCGTGCTGTTCGTCGCGTTCGTCGACGAGCTCGTGCTCGAGTGGCGCGGCGCGCGCACGCGCGACACGCCCGCCGAGGCCCTGCACAATGAATGACGGCGCGCGGAGATCGCCATCGACGCGCTGATCACGACGCTCCTCGTCATCGCGCTGTTCGTGCTTCTCGGCAGCGGCGTGTGGATCGGGCTCGCGCTCGCCGGCGTCGCGTGGATCGGAATGGAGCTCTTCTCGAGCCGGCCCGCCGGCGACGCGATGGCAGTGACGATCTGGGGCACGACGTCGTCGTGGACGCTGACGGCGCTGCCGCTCTTCGTCTGGATGGGCGAGATCCTGTTCAGAACGCGGCTCTCCGAGGACATGTTCCGCGGCCTCGCCCCGTGGCTCGAGCGGATCCCGGGACGTCTTCTCCACACCAACATCATCGGCTGCACGATCTTCGCGGCGGTGTCGGGCAGCTCGGCGGCGACCTGCGCGACCATCGGCAAGATGACGCTGCCGGAGCTCAAGGGCCGCGGCTACCCGGAAGGCATCACGATCGGCTCGCTCGCCGGCGCCGGCACGCTCGGCCTGCTGATCCCGCCGTCGATCATCATGATCGTCTACGGCGTCACCGCCGAGGTCTCGATCTCGCAGCTCTTCATCGCCGGCGTGATTCCCGGCCTCGTGCTGGCGCTCCTGTTTTCCGGCTACATCGTCGTCTGGGCGTGGCTCAACCCCGGCAAGATTCCGAAGGCGGCGACGCGCACC
>DASVGI010000078.1:0-8097 GCA_036379595.1 Casimicrobiaceae bacterium
TCTTCAGCAGCACGACATACTGGTCGAACGACTCGATCTGGCCCTGCAGCTTGATTCCGTTCACCAGGTAGATCGAGACCTGCACGTGCTCCTTGCGCAGGGTGTTGAGGAACGGGTCTTGTAGCATTTGCCCTTTGTTGCTCATCGGTCGGCTCCGCGTTCTGATTGTCGCTAGCGGCGTGCGGTGGTATCCGCCCAGGGGTTTGCACCCGTCTTGAATTGTATCCTAAGCGGGGTGCCGCGCAGTTGGAACGCGTCGGTGAAGAAATGTTCCAGATAGCGCCGGTAGGCGGCCGGAACATGCTGCAACGCCGACCCGTGGATCACGACGATCGGCGGATTCACGCCACCCTGATGGGCGTAGCGGAGCTTCGGGCGCACCATGCCCGCGCGCGGAGGCTGCTGGCGCATCACGGCCTGCTGCAGCGTGCGCGTCAGGCGCGGCGTCGGCAGACGCGCCATCGCGGCGGCGTAGGCGGCGTCGACGGCTTCGAGCAGCCCGCCGAGTCCCTGGCGCTCGCGCGCCGAGATCGCGTGCTGGCGCGCGAAGTCGACGAAGGCGAGCTTGCGGTCGATGTCGCGCCGCACGGCTTCGCGCTCTTCGCGCGTCGCCGCATCCCATTTGTTGATCGCCACGACGAGCGCACGTCCCGCTTCGAGCACGTGCCCGGCGAGGTGCGCGTCCTGCTCGCTGATCCCGTCGATCGCGTCGAGCAAGAGCACGACGACGTGCGCATCGGCGATCGACTGCAGCGTCTTGATCACCGAGAATTTCTCGATCGTGCCGTCGACCTTCGCGCGCCGGCGCATGCCTGCGGTGTCGATCAGCGTGTAGCGGCGCCCATCTTGCTCGAAATCGAGGCGGATCGAGTCGCGCGTCGTGCCCGGCTCGTCGAAGGCGATCACACGCTCCTCGCCGAGGAGCGCGTTGACGAGCGTCGACTTGCCGACGTTGGGCCGGCCGACGATCGCCACGACGATGCGGTCGTCGGCAGGCGCGACGACCGCACCGGCGTTCGCCTGGCCGGCGTCGGGACCGTGATCGGATACGACGGCGGAGCGGTCATCGGAAGCGACGGCGGAGCGATCATCGGTAGCGACGGCGCAGCGGTCGAGCGCGATCTCGACCATGTCGCGCACGTTCTCGCCGTGCGCGGCCGAGATCGGCAGCGGCTCGCCCAATGCGAGCTCGTGAAATTCGGCCGTCGCGCGCTCGGGCGGCATGCCTTCGGCCTTGTTCACCGCGACGATCACCGGGCGTCCCGAGCGGCGCAGGAGCTCGCCGATCGCCGCGTCCTGCGGCGTCACGCCCGCGCGCGCATCGACGACGAAGATCACTGCGTCGCATTCGGCGATCGCCGTGCGCGTCTGCTTCGCCATCTCGAACAGGATTCCCGCCGTCGCGACGGGTTCGAAGCCGCCGGTGTCGACGACGAGGTAATCACGCTCGCCGGCGCGTGCACGCCCGTAATGACGATCGCGCGTGAGGCCGGGAATGTCGGCCACCAGCGCGTTGCGGCTCTTCGTCAGGCGGTTGAAGAGCGTCGATTTGCCGACGTTGGGCCGGCCGACGAGGGCAAGGGTGGGCAGCATCGCTGGCCTCGTCGTCGACCGGTCGCGCGGCGGCTCTCCGAGCGCGTCGTCACCTTGCGGTGACTGCGTAGAGCTCGCCCCTTTGCGATTGCCACAGGATGCCGCCGCCGAGACGCGACGGCTGCGCCGTCGCCGCGCTGCCGTCGGTGGCGAGCCGCCCGACGTAGCGACCATCGGCGCGCGCGATGAGGTGCAGGTAGCCCTGAACGTCGATCACCGCGAGATCGTCGCCGATCACCTGCGGCCCGCCGATCCGACGCTTGGCGAGCACGTCCTGTTTCCACACCGACGCGCCGTTGCTGCGATCGAGCGCCTGCACGCTGCCGTCCGCCGCGACGACGTAGATCCGCGACGTGTCGCCGGTGATGCCGGCCAGGCTCGAGATGTCGCGGGTCCACAGGAGCGTGCCGTGAACGACGTCGAAGCAGGCGATGCGTCCCTGGTAGGCGACCGCACAGACCTCGTTCTCGTCGACCAACGGGAGGCTCGTGACATCGGCGATGCGATCGAGCTCGGTCGAGCCTTTCGGCACGGCGACCGTGCCGTCCCAGCCGATCGCGCCGGTCTCGGAGGCGATGGCGAGGAGTCTCCCGCCGGCCGTGCCGACGAACACCGCGCCGCGCGTCTCGACGCCGCCCGCGCTGTTGCGGATGGTGAGCGAGGGGAGCGTTCGTGGATCGACCCATTGCGTCTTGCCGGTGGCCGCCGCAAGGCCGTAGATGCGTCCATCGCCCGAGACGACGACGACCACGTCGCCGACGACGATCGGCGGCGAGATCACTTCGCTCGACACCTGGCCCGTCCAGCGCGGCTTGCCGTCGGTGCCGAACGCGAGCACCTTGCCCTGGTCGGTGCCGACGACGACGAGCGACGAGCCCGCGCCGGGGCCCGCTTCGAGCTTCTGCCCCGCACGGATGCGCCAGATCGTGCGCCCGGTCGCCGGATCGAAGCGCATCAGCGTGCCGTCCTGCGCGGCGGCGTAGACGGCATCGGAGGTGATCGCGGGCGCGAATCCGGGTCCCGCCTTGCCGATCTCGGCGCGCCAGATCACGCTCGCCTTCACCGTTGCGGTCAGCGACGGGAGCGGTCCCGGCTTGTTCGAGCCGCCGGTCAGCCAATCGAACGACGGCGGTGGAATCGTCGGCCACGTCAGCGAGTCCGACGACAGGCTCTTGCAGCCGGCGACGAGCACGGTGCCTGCCAGTGCGACGGCGAGTCCGGACGGGAACGTGCGGCGCTTCATGGCTTCGCCGGCGCGACGGCTGCGGTCGACGCGGTTTGCGCGGGCTGCGTGCCGGCCGGCGTTTGTGCCGACGCCTGCGTCGGTGCCTGCGCGGAGGCCTGCGCCGCTGCCTGCGTCGGGGCCGGCAGCGAGTCGAGCTTCAACTGCACGTAGTTGCGATACGGCGACTTCGCATCGAGCTTCGCCAGCGCCGTCTCGTAGGCCTTGCGCGCATCGGCGTTGCGGCCCGCTGCGGCGAGCGCATCACCACGCAGATCGGCATACATGCCGTCGAAGGCCGCCGGATGCGCGGCGTCGAGCGCTGCGAGCGCCGCGTCGTACTTGCGATCGTCGATATGGATCTGCGCGATGCGGTAGCGCGCGATCGCTTTGAGCGCGTCCTCCGACGTGTGATCGACCGCCCATTCGAGCTGGGCGAGCGCACCCTTGTGGTCGCCCGACTCGTAGAGCATCTTCGCGTAGATCAGCTCGGCGCGCGGCGCATAACCGGTACGCGCGTAACGGTCGGTGAGGTCGGCGACCGCGTCCTTCGCCTTGGCGAGGTCCTTCGTCCCCGACGCGATGTCGACCGCGGCATAGAGCGCCGACGCTTCGAGCGCATGGCGCGCGCTCCACCAGCGCCAGCCCTGGTAGCCGACGACGACCACCGCCGCCACGACGACGGCGGTGGTGATCGCTCCTCCCCAGCGCGTCCACCACGCTTTCAGCTCTTCGATCTGGTCCTGCTCTTCGAGGTCATACGCCGGCATCGCCGCTCCCTGTTCCACTCGTTCGTTCACGCAGCCAGCCTGCGATCGCCGCGGCGGGCACCTCGACCTGCGACGCATCGACGCGCAGCGGCTTGACCGCGATGGTTCCCGCCGCAGCCTCGTCGTCGCCGACGATGAGCGCATACCGTGCGCCGCTCGCATCGGCGCGCTTCATCTGCGTCTTGAAGCTTCCGCCGCCCGCGTTGGCGACGATCGCAAAGCCTGCGCTGCGCAGCTCCTCGGCGGCGCTGCGCGCGAGCGCGGCGGCGCGCTCGCCGGCATGTACGACGTAGGCGAGCGGCGCCGTGTCGACCGCTCTTCCGGCGTCCTGGAGGAGCAGGATCATCCGCTCGATACCCATGCCGAAGCCGCACGCGGGCGTCGGCTTGCCGCCGAGCTGCTCGAACAGCCCGTCGTAGCGCCCGCCGCCGGCGACCGTGCCCTGCGCGCCGAGGCGATCGGTGACGAACTCGAACACCGTCCGGTTGTAGTAATCGAGGCCGCGCACGAGGCGCGGGTTGATCGTGAAGGCGAGCCCGTGGGCGGCGAGAAGCGCCTGCAAGCCCTCGAAGTGCGCGCGCGTCGCATCGGACAGGCGATCGACGAGCTTCGGCGCGCGATCGATCAGCTCGGCGAGCGACGGATTCTTGCTGTCGAGGATGCGCAGGGGATTCGTGTGCAGCCGCCGCCGCGAGTCCTCGTCGAGGAGCGCTTCGTGCGCCGCGAAATGGTCGATCAGCGCCGTGCGGTGCGCCCTGCGCTCGGCGGCGTCACCGATCGAATTGATCTCGAGCCTGATGCCGTCGGCGACGCCGAGCTCACGCCACAGTCGCGCGAGCATCACCATCTGCTCGGCGTCGACGTCGGGTCCGGCAAAGCCGAGCGCCTCGACGTCGAACTGGTGGAACTGGCGATAGCGACCCTTCTGCGGGCGCTCGTGCCGGAACATCGGTCCCGACGTCCACACGCGCAGCGGTCGCTCGTGGATCATGCTGTGCTCGATCGCCGCGCGGACGATCCCCGCAGTGGCCTCGGGACGCAGCGTCAGGCTCTCGCCGGAGAGGCGGTCGCCGAACGTGTACATCTCCTTCTCGACGACGTCGGTCACCTCGCCGATCGCGCGAACGAACAGCGGCGTCGGCTCGACGATCGGCGTGCGTACGTTGCGGTAGCCGTAGCGGCGGAATACGTCGCGCGTCGTGTCCTCGAAGAATTCCCACAGCGGCGCTTCGGCGGGAAGCACGTCGTTCATCCCGCGCACCGCCTGCAGCGTCGCCGGCCGCGCGGTCGTCGTCGTGCTCATCGCTGCTGCACCTCGACGGCAGCCGCCTTGCTGCCCCACTTCGTCTCGACGTACTCGGTGACGATCGCCTCGAATTCCTCGGCGATGCGCTCGCCGCGCAGCGTGACGGTCTTCTGTCCGTCGACGTAGACCGGAGCGACCGGCGTCTCGCCGGTGCCCGGGAGCGAGATGCCGATGTTCGCGAGTCTCGATTCGCCGGGCCCGTTGACGACGCAGCCCATCACGGCGACGTGCATCGTCTCGACACCAGGGTAGCGGTCGCGCCATGCCGGCATCGAGCGGCGCAGGAACGCCTGGATGCGCGACGCGAGCTCCTGGAACGTGCTGCTGGTCGTGCGCCCGCATCCCGGACAGGCGCTCACCATCGGCGTGAACGAGCGCAGCCCCATCGTCTGCAACAGCTCCTGCGCGACGATCACCTCGCGCGTCCGGTCGCCGTCGGGCTCGGGCGTGAGCGAGACGCGGATCGTGTCGCCGATGCCCTGCTGCAGCAGCACCGCCATCGCCGCCGCCGAGGCCACGATGCCCTTGCTCCCCATCCCCGCTTCGGTGAGGCCGAGATGAAGCGGGTAATCGCAGCGGCGCGCGAGCTCGCCGTAGACGGCGATCAGATCCTGCACGCTGCTCACCTTGCACGAAAGGACGATCCGATCGCCGGGAAGCCCGAGCGACTCGGCCGCGCGTGCGCTGTCGAGCGCGGAAGCGACGAGCGCTTCGCGCAGCACCGATCCGGCGTCGGCCGGCGTTGCGGAGCGCGCATTGGCGTCCATCATCCGCGCGAGGAGCTCGGGGTCGAGGCTTCCCCAGTTGACGCCGATGCGAACCGGCTTCGCGTAGCGGATCGCGAGCTCGATCAGCGTCGCGAACTGCGCGTCGCGCTTGCTGCCGCGACCGACGTTGCCGGGGTTGATGCGGAGCTTGGCGAGCGCCTGCGCGCATTCGGGCGCCTGCGCGAGCAGGCGGTGGCCGTTGAAGTGGAAGTCACCGACGAGCGGCACATGGCAGCCGCGATCGTCGAGGCGACGCCGGATCTCGGGCACCGCCGCGGCGGCCTCTGCGGTGTTGACGGTGATGCGCACGAGCTCGGAGCCGGCGGCCGCGAGTGCCGCGACCTGCTCGATCGTCGCGGCGACGTCGGCCGTGTCGGTATTGGTCATCGACTGCACGACGATCGGCGCGCCGCCGCCGACGGCGACTCCGCCGATGTCGACTCGCCGGCTTGCGCGGCGCGTAACCCGCGGCAGCTCGATTGCGTCCATCGTCGCGCTCCGTAGTGATGGCACCCGTGCCGTCACCGGTGCCGTCACTTCAGCGTGACGCGCGCGACGTCGCCGCGCGTGTACGGGCCGAGATCGAGCGGTTGCCCGCGGAAGGTCACCGCGACCTTCGGAGCGTCGCCGACCGTCAACTGGAACGGCGGATTGCCATCGACGCTGCGCGTCGTGCCAGCCGCCTCGGTCGCCTTGAGAATCACGCGCCCGCTCGCATCGCGCACTTCGACCCACGACGCGCCGTTGAACTTCAGCACGAGCGGTGCCCCGGCGCTGGCAGCGGATTGCGCAACGCTGATGGACCCCACGGAGCCCGCCGTCGCCGGCGCGCCGGAGGTCGCCGTTGCGCCGGTGGCTGGCGCAGCAGCGGCAGCGGCCGGCGGCGTATTGGTTGGCGATGGCGCAGAAGTCGAAGGCGATGCGATCGTCGACTGCGGCGCAGCGTTCGGCGACGATGCAGCGGTCGACGGCGGCGCGATGCCTTCCGATGACGTCGCGGGACCCGGACCCGCGCCTGCCTCGGCGGCCTCGCGTCCGGCGAACGGATTGGGCAGCACCGCAGGCGCGGTCGTCGGCGCTGTGCCCGCGTCGGGTGCGCCGGCCCGATCGCCTGCGCCGGTCGTGACGCTCGCACCGGTCGTCACGCTCGCGTCGTGCCCCGCGATCGGGTGGAGCATGCCGTGCTGGCGCAGATACTCGTAGTAGCCCGCTGTCGCGACGATCACCGCGAGCACCAGCGGGACGAACCAGCGCAGCGCCGAGCGTCGCGACGCGCGTTCGACCGGCAGCTCGCCCATCGGCCGCCGCACCGGCCCGAATCCGGGGCGCTCGAGCGCGGGTGCGGCGTCGGCGGTCGGCAGAAGCGCGACGATTGCATCGGGCTCGAGCTGAACGAAGCGCGCGTAGTTGCGTGCGAAGCCGCGCACGAACGTGCGCCCGGGAAGACGCCCGTAATCGTCGTTTTCGAGCGCCTGCACCTGGCGCGGAGCGAGCTTCAATTGCTGCGCCACGGCCTCGATCGTGAGACCCTGCGCTTCGCGCGCTGACCGCAACTTCGCGCCCGCGCTCGTGCGCGAAGCGGGAGCCGCCGGACCCGCGCCGGCGCCACCTTCGGCAGCCGCGGTCACGGGCAGGCCCCGGGGCCGATATTGGCCGCCTCGGCCGAGTGCGGGTAGCGGTTCTGGAGCTGCGACGTGTACGACTGCGCCGCGTCGCTGTCACCGTGCTTGCGCGCGATGCACATGCCGAGGTGGAGCACCTCGGGCGGTGGCGACGCGTCACGCATCGCCGGCCGCATCCACGCGAGCGCCTCGCCGTAGCGGCCGCTCCTGTAGGCGAGCAGTGCGAGGTTGTATGCGGCAACCGTGTTGCCCGGCGACACCGTCATCGCACGGCGCAGGTAATCCTCGGCCTTGGCGGCGTCGCCGAGCACCGCCGTGCACTTGCCGGCATTGATGAGCGCGATCTCGGGCTTCTTGAACAGCGGGTCGGCGAGCACACGCTCGAACTCGGGGATCGATTCGCGCGCGTGCCCGGTGCCGCAGAGGAACGCGCCCCAGTTCTCGCGGATCTCCGAGTTGCTCGGAGCGAGCGACAGCGCGTGCTGGAAGTTATCGCGCGCCTTCTGCTCTTCGCCGAGCATCGCGTAGATGAGACCGTAGATGTCGTAGATCTTCGCGTTCGACGGATCGAACTTCTGCGCCGTCGCGAGCTCCTGCAGCGCGATGTCCATCTGTCCGCGCTGGTAGTAGCCCGCGGCGAGCTCGCGGTGGATCTCGGCGCGCTGCTGCGGGGTCGCCTGCTGCTCGGTGACCGGGGTCGTGTCGGGTTGCGGCGGGGGCTGCGGCGTCGCCGGCTTGGTCGTGGCGCAGCCGGCGAGGGCGAGCACGACGGCCGTGCTGCACAGCGCGAGCCAGGACTGCAGCCGATGCATGCTGC
>DASVGI010000079.1:0-17562 GCA_036379595.1 Casimicrobiaceae bacterium
ATGATCGACTTCGTCGCCGCGGCGCCGACGTAGCTCACGACGATTTCGAGGTACGACACCGGCGCCGACAGCAGCTCGTAGATCGTGCCTGTGAAGCGCGGGAAGTAGATGCCGAACGACGCGTTCGACACGCTCTGCGTCAGGAGCGACAGCATGATGAGCCCGGGGACGATGAACGACCCGTAGCCGATCCCTCCGACCTGCTGGATGCGCGAGCCGATCGCAGCGCCGAAGACGACGAAATAGAGCACCGTCGAAATCACCGGCGACACGATGCTCTGCAGCAGCGTGCGCCCCGCGCGCGCCATCTCGAAGCGATAGATCGCGCGGACGGCGTAGAGGTTCATCGCCGCTCCGTCACGAGGCTCACGAAGATCTCCTCGAGCGAGCTCTGCGAGGTCTGCAGGTCGCGGAAGTGGATGCCGGCGCGGTCGAGATCGTCGAGAAGCGCGGAGATGCCGCTCGCGTCGCCCGCCGCGTCATACGTATAGGTCAGCTCGCATCCTCCCTTCGCGAGCTCGAGCCGATAACGCGCGAGCGCGGGCGGGAGCGCGGCGAGCGGATCGTGGAGCTGCAGCGTGAGCTGCTTGCGCCCCAGCTTGCGCATCAGCTCGACCTTGTCCTCGACCAGCATCAGCGCCCCCTTGTTGATGACGCCGATGCGATCGGCCATCTCCTCCGCCTCGTCGATGTAATGCGTCGTGAGGATGATCGTGACGCCGCTTTCGCGGAGCGACCGCACGAGCCGCCACATGTCCTGTCTGAGCTCGACGTCGACACCCGCGGTCGGCTCGTCGAGGAACAGGATACGCGGCTCGTGTGCGAGCGCCTTGCCGATCAGGAGCCTTCTCTTCATGCCGCCGGAGAGCGTCATGATCCGCTGGTCGCGCTTGTCCCACAGCGAGAGGTCGCGCAGCACCTTCTCGACGTGCGCGGGGTCGGCGGCCTTGCCGAACAGTCCGCGCGAGAACGACAGCGCGTTCCACGGCGTCTCGAACGCGTCGGTGGTGAGCTCCTGCGGCACGAGCCCGATCGTTGCACGCGCGGCGCGGTAGTCGCGGACGATGTCGTGCCCGTCGACCTGCACGGTGCCCGTCGTCGCGTTGACGATCCCGCAGATAATGCTGATCAGCGTCGTCTTGCCGGCGCCGTTCGGCCCCAGCAGCGCGAGGATCTCGCCGTGGCGGATGTCGAGGTCGACATCGGCCAGCGCGCGGTACCCCGACGCATAGGTTTTCGACAGTCCGCGGACCGAGATGATCGCCGTCACGGCCGCGACGATACCAAAATCGTCGGCGGCGAGGTCAGCGGACGGGACGTCGAGCGGGACTCGCGTGCGGCGGATTGCGTGGCGCGCGCGGCTCGCTGTCAGGAGCGACAGGCTCGTGCCTGAAGTGAGGCGCGGCGAGGCGCAGATAATGGAACATCGACCACAGCGTGAGAATCGCGGCGATCCACAGCGCGATCGTGCCGAGCGCCGGAGTCGAAATGCCGGGGATCACGTCCTCCCACAGCAGAAGCGCGATCAGCGCGGTCATCTGCGCCACCGTCTTGACCTTGCCGATGAACGCCACCGCGACATTGCGCGAGCGCCCGACCTGCGCCATCCACTCGCGCAGTGCGGAGATGGCGATCTCGCGGCCGATGATGATGATCGCGAGCCACGCTTCGGCGCGGCCGAGGTCGACGAGCAGGATCAGCGCCGCGGCGACCATCAGCTTGTCGGCGACCGGATCGAGAAACGCGCCAAACGCGCTCGTCTGCTTCCAGCGGCGCGCAAGCCAGCCGTCGAGCCAGTCGGTGATCGCCGCGAGCGCGAATACGGCCATACCGGTCCAGTCGCGCGCGGTCGGTCCGAGCCACGCGTCGGGAACGTAGTAGATGCCGACGAACACCGGGATCAGCACGATCCGCAGCCAGGTGAGCGCGGTGGGAAAATTCGGGATCATCGAAGGGATCGCGCGGCGCGTGGCGCGACGTCAATCTTACTCCGCAGCATCAGTGCAGGCTCGCGTAGATGCGCTCGGCGAGCGAGCGCGAGATGCCGGGCACGCGCGTGAGATCGTCGACGCTCGCCGACTGCATCGCGCGCAGCCCGCCGAAATGCTCGAGCAGCGCGCGCCGGCGCTTGGCTCCGATGCCGTCGATCTCTTCGAGCGACGAGGTCGTGCGCGCCTTGCCGCGCCGCGCGCGATGACCCTGGATCGCGAAGCGATGCGCCTCGTCGCGAATCTGCTGCAGGAGGTGCAGGCCGGGGTGATCGGGCGGCAGGTTCAGCGCGTCGTCGCGTCCCGGGAAGACGATGTCCTCGAGTCCCGGCTTACGCTCCGGGCCCTTGGCCATGCCGATCAGCGCGACCTGATGGAGGCCCTGCTCGGCGAGCACGTCGGCGGCAACGCCGACCTGCCCCTTGCCGCCGTCGATCACCAGGAGGTCCGGCACCGGATACTCGCCGGCGACGATCCGCGCGCAGCGCCGCGACAGCGCCTCGCGGAGCGCCGCGTAGTCGTCACCGCCCGACGGCGGCGTCACGTTGAAGCGCCGGTATTCCGAGCTCTGCATGGCGAGGCGATCGAAGATCACGCACGAGGCGACCGCCGCCTCGCCCATCGTGTGCGAGACATCGAAACATTCGATGCGCTGCGCCGATGGCGCGAGACCGAGCGCCTCCTGCAGCGCCGCGAGCCGCTCCTCCTGCGTCGCCTTCTGCGCGAGGCGCTGGCCGATCGCGAGCGTGGCGTTCTGTGTCGCCATCGTCACCCACACGCGCCGCGCGCCACCCGGCTGCGTCACGATGTCGACGCGGTGTCCCGACTGCTCCGAGAGAACGGCAGCAAGCGCGTCGGCGTCACCGGCACCCGGGGCGACGATGACCGGCGGCACCGGCCGCTCGACGTAGTGCTGGACGAGAAACGCGTCCTGCACCGCGGCGACGCCTTCGGCTTCGGCACGACGCGGAAAGAACGTGCGGTCGCCGACGTGGCGTCCGCCGCGGATCATCACGACGTTGACCGCGTACAGGTTCTGCTCGAACACCGCGACGACGACGTCGACGTCGCCGACCCCGAGGTTCTCGACGAACTGTCGCGCCTGCAACTCGCGCAGCCTGCCGATCTTGTCGCGCAGTCGTGCTGCGCGCTCGAATTCGAGCGCCGCCGCGGCGGCATCCATCTCCTTCTTCAGCTCGTCGAGGACCTCGCCGGCCTTGCCCTGGAGGAACAGCGTCGCCGCCTGCACGTCCCGGCGGTAATCGTCCTCGGAGATGAGCCCGACGCAGGGCGCCGTGCAGCGGCCGATCTGGTACAGCATGCACGGACGCGAGCGGTTGGCGAACACGCTGTTCTCGCAGGTCCGGAGCTGAAACACCTTCTGCAGGAGCGCCATGCCCTCGCGCACCGCTCCGGCGCTGGGAAACGGTCCGAAATAGCGGTTGCGCCCATCGAGCGCGCCGCGGTGAAAGCGCAGCTGCGGGAAACGGTCGCCCGACAGGCAGACGTAGGGGTAGCTCTTGTCGTCGCGGAAAAGGATGTTGTAGCGCGGCTCGAGCGCCTTGATCAGGTTGTTCTCGAGGAGCAGCGCCTCCCCCTCCGAGCGCACGACCGTCGTCTCGACGCGCGCGACCTGCGCGATCATCAGCGCGATCCGCGGTGCGTGGCCGGTCTTCTGGAAGTAGCTCGCGACGCGCTTCTTCAGGTCGCGCGCCTTGCCGACGTAGAGCGGCGCCCCGACGGCGTCGAACATCCGGTAGACGCCGGGAAGGTGCGGCAGCGAGGCGAGGAGCTCGCGCGCATCGAAGGCTGACGAAGCGGAGGCGGCTTCTGGCACAATTCGCGCTTTTTTCGGTGGCAGGCTACCCCGAAGTTTAGCGTGCTCCCTCTCGAAACCCGCCTCGAAGTGCGTCGCCGCCTGCCGGCGACCGCGTCGCGCAAGCCGCCGCTCGTGTTCGTGCACGGCGGTTACTGCGACGCCTGGTTCTGGGATGCGAACTTCCTGCCGTGGTTCGCGGCGCGCGGCTATCCCGCCTATGCGGTCAGCCTGCGCGGGCACGGTGCGAGCGGCGGCGCCGATTCGCTCTTCATGGCAGGGCTCGACGATTACGAGGCCGACGTCGAGCACGTCGCCGGCATGTTGCCGGTTCCGCCGGTGTTCGTCGGCCATTCGATGGGCGCGGCGGTGGTCGAGCGCATCGTCGCGAAGCGACCGGTGCGTGGCGCCGCGCTGCTGGCGCCGGTGCCTCCCGCGGGGCTCCTGCCGATCGCCTCACGGCTCGCACGCGAGCATCCCGACTACCTCGTCCACATCGCCGGGCTCGACCCGACGCGGCTCTCCGACGACGTGCTGTCGGCGATGCGGCCGTTCTATTTCAGCGACGCGGTCCGCGCCGGGGTGCTCGCCGAGGCCGTGCGCCATCTCGGCGCCGAGTCACCGCGTGCGCTGTTCGACCTGTCGCTGCGCCTGCACTGGGCGCTGCCGACGCGCGATCATCGGCCGCTCTTCGTGCTCGGCGCCGAAGGCGACCGCATCTGCGCTCCCGAAGACGTGCGCGCGACCGCGCGGCATCACCGCGTGCAGCCGGTGCTGGTGCCGGGCCTTGCCCACATGCTGATGCTCGAGCCCGGCTGGGAGCGCGTCGCCGAGGCGCTCGAGGCGTGGATCGCGAAGCTCTGATTACCGCGGGCGCTTGTTGACGAACTCGGCGAACGCGTCGGCCGGTAGCGGCTGGCTCACCCAGTAGCCCTGGAAGCTGTGACAGCCGCGCATGTCGAGGAAGTCGAGCTGAGCGCGCGTGCCGACACCCTCGGCGACGACCTTGAGCCCGAGGCCACGCGCGAGACCGATGATCGCCTCGGTGATCGCGGCGTCGCCCTGGTCGGTCTCGAGGTCGGCGATGAACGAGATGTCGATCTTCAGCGTGTCGATCGGGAAGTGCTTCAAGTGGGTGAGCGACGAATAGCCGGTGCCGAAATCGTCGATCGCGACGGTGAAGCCTTCGCCGCGAAGCTGATGCAGCACCTTGCGGATCGCGTCGAGGTCGTGCATCAGGCTCGTCTCGGTCACTTCGAGCTCGAGCCATGACGGTTCGCAGCCCTCGCCGCGCACGATGTCGGTGATCCGCTGCGCCAGATCGTCGCGGTAGAACTGCTTCGCCGAGAGGTTCACCGAGATCCGCAGCATCATGCCCCGCCGGCGCCACGCCGCGCATTGCGCCGCCGCCGTACGCAGCACCCATTCGCCGAGCGCGTGGATGAGGCCGGATTCCTCGGCGAGCGGAATGAACGTCTGCGGCGGCACCTGGCCGTGCTCGGGATCGTTCCAGCGCAGAAGCGCCTCGGCGCCGACGATCGCGCGATCGGCGATGCGCACCACCGGCTGGTAGTAGAGCTTCAGCACGTCGTCCTTCAGCGCTCCGCGCAGCGCGGTCTCGAGCGTGTGCTGGCGCGAGCGCCGCTCGGCGAGGTCTGCGTCGAGAAACTGGTAGGTATTGCGCCCGAGCTCCTTCGAGCGGTACATCGCGACGTCGGCGTGGCGCATCAGCGCGTCGGGGTCGTCGGAGTCGTCGGGAAACACGGCGATGCCGATCGACGACGTCACGTAGATGTCGTGGTCCTCGACGCGGAACGGCTGGGCGATCGCGTCCTGCAGCTTCTGCGCGATGCGTCCCAGCACCTGTGGATCGTCGAAGTCCTCGACGATCACCATGAACTCGTCGCCGCCGAGGCGTGCGAGCAGGTCCGATTCGCGCAGCGCGCCGTGGAGCGCGCGCGTGACGAGCTTCAGAAGCTCGTCGCCGATGCGGTGGCCGAGCGTGTCGTTCACGTTCTTGAAGCGATCGAGGTCGATGAACAGCACGCCGACACTGCGCCCGCTGCGTCGCGCCTGCGCGATTGCCTGGGTCAGCCGGTCGTGCAGCATCACGCGGTTCGGCAGGCCGGTCAGCGCATCGCGCGTGGCGAGGTACTGCAGCCGCTCCTCGGCCTGGATGCGCGAGCTCACGTCCTGCACGAACGACAGCACCGACACGACCTTGCCGTCCTCGCCGAGCAGCGCCGAGTGGTACCACTCGCACCAGATCGCCGAGCCGTCGTTGCGATGATTGCGCGTCATGCCGGTCTCGCGCGGCGTCTGCCCGGAGAGCAGTCGTTCGACCATCCCCGCGACCTCGGCCCGGTGCTCGGCGTGCAGCAGCGGATTGTCGGTCATCGGCATGCCGAGCACCGCCTCGCTTCCCCAGCCGAAGATCTTCTGCGCCTGCGGCGACCAGCGCACGAGCTTCAGGTCGCGATCCCATTCGAGCACCGCGAGCGGCGTGTTGCCGATGTGCGACGACAGCATCCAGTTGGCACGCTTCAGCGCGTCCTCGTTCTTCTTCTGGTCGTCGATGTCGCTGTGGACCGCGTAGATGCCGATGACGTTGCCCTCGGCGTCGCGATGCGGCGCATAGTGGATCGCCTCCCACATCGTGCCGCCGGCGGGCTGCGGCAGATCGAGCTCGGTCGACACGCTCTCGCCGGTCAGCACGCGATCGAGGAGCGGGCGCAGCGCCTCGAAGCGCTCCGCACCGGCGACTTCGGCGAGGCTGCGCCCGGCGAGCTCGCTCCTCGCCCGGCCGAGCCATTTCTCGTTGTGCCCGTTGACGAAGCGGTAGCGGTAATCGCGGTCGATGTACGACACGCGCGCCGGCACGTTATCCATGATGAGCCGCAGCTCGCTCTCCGATGCGCGCAACGCCTCCTGGGCCTGCTTCAGGCCGTGGATGTCGTGCATCAGCATGAACGCGCCGCTCACCTCGCCCGACGCGCCGACGTCGGGAACGAGGCGGATCGTCATCCAGCGCCGGCCGCCGGTGGCGCTCGAGATCAGCCGGTCGAACGACGTCGACTCGCCTTCGAGCGCGCGTGAGAACATCGCCTGCGCGCTCTGGTAGATCGCCTGGCCGACGACGTCCGAGAGGCGCATCTGCGCGATCTGGCTCACGGTGAGCCCGAAGTACTGCAGGAACGTGCGGTTGACGTACAGGCAGCGCTCGTCGCGACCGATGTAGGCGACCGGCGCGGGCACGCCGTCCATGATCGCGCGCAGCTGCGATTCGCGCGACGCGAGCGTGTCCTGCACCGCCTTGAGATCGGTGATGTCGTGGCCGACGATGTATTCGCCCTTCACCGAACCGTCGAAATCGAGGTCGGGCACGCAGCGCGCGCGGATCCAGCGCGTGCGGCCGAGCGCGTCGACGACCGCGCGCTCGTAGGTCTGCGCCTCGGTGCGCGGCGAGCCCGCGCGATCGGGCATCAGCGACTGCGCCGGGATGATGCCCTGCACCTCCTCCGGCCGCTTGCCGATCACCTCTTCGCGGTAGAGGCCATAGAGCTCGAGGAACGCGTCGTTCGCGCAGGTATAGCGGCGCTCGGCGTCGAGGTAGACGACGGGCTCGGGAATGTTGTCGGTAAAGAGGCGCAGCTGAGTCTCGCGCGCGGCAAGCTCATGCTCGGTCTGCTTGAGGTCGTGAATGTCGTATTCGGTGCAGTAGAGGCCGCGCACCTTGCCGGTTGGATCGAGGTCGGGCGCGATGCGCCCGCGCATCCAGCGCCGCTGGCCGTTCGCGTTCGGGCCGATGCGCTCGTACTCGACGTGCTCGCCCGACTGCGCGCGCTTCAGGATCGGCCGCAGGAACGTGGCGACGTCGGCCGACATCACCTCGAACGGCGTTCTGCCGTAGATCTCGTCCTGTGGCTTGCACAGCCAGTTGGCGAACGCCTGGTTGACGAAGCTGTAGTGGAGGCTCTGGTCGAGATAGGCGATCGGACCCGGGATGTTGTCGGCGAAGAGGCGCAGCTGCTGCTGCTGCGACTTCAGCATCTCGCGGACGCGCACGTCGTCCTCGATGTCGCTCCAGACCGCGAACGCGCCGCAGACGCGGCCGCTCATCTCGCGATCGGGGAAGAACGTGATGCGCACCCAGCGCAGGTCTCCGGTCGCGCGGCGCTCGCGCCGCTCGCACGACACCGTCGCGCCGGCGAACGCGCGCTCGATGTAGCCCTGCATCTCGATCAGCGCGTCCGACGACAGGAACTCGTCCAGCGTGTGCCCGAGCAGATCGTCCGGAGCGATGCCGATCCACTCCGAGAAAGGCCGGTTGACGAAGCGCAGCCGCCGCTGGCGGTCGAAGTGCAGGATCGGCAAGCCGACGCTGTCGGTGACAAGCCGCAGGCGATGCTCGCGCTGTCCGGCCTCGACTTCGAGGCTCTTCAGCTGATCGACGTCGCTCCACGTGGCGAGAAAGCCGCGCACGTTGCCCTGCTGGTTGCGATCGGGGAAGTAGTCGACGCGCACCCATGCGGCGGGTCTTCCGGCGAGGACCACCTGCCATTCGTAGCTCGTCTGCTCGCCGGCCAGCACCGCGTCGACGTACGCGCCGAAGAACTGCTGGTGCTCGCGCCCGAGCACGTCGGCGAGCTCGCGGCCGACGACTTCGGCCGTGCGCTTGCCGATCCATTCGAGGAACGCGGTGTTGGCGAAGCGCACGCGCCGGCCGCGGTCGACGTAGGCGAGCGGCGTCTGCAGCGCATTCAGCTTGCGCTGGGACAGCGCGACGAGCGCGCCCCGATCGAGCGTCTCTCCGGTCGTCGGCGGGACCGGCGCGAGCTCAAGGCGCGAAACGGATCGGGTCAGGGCCACGTTGGTATAAGGATTCGCTGCACGCGGCGGGACCACGCCCGCGCCAGGCGTCCACGCTGTCTAAGCAAGGTTCGCGCCCGGTTGTCGCCGCGACCTGGCGCGAAGCCACGCGTTCGTGCATCCCGGCATCGAACGAGCGTTCCACCGGCGAGCGGCCGTTGCGCTCCGGGAGGCGCGGTTACAATCCGCGTCACCTCGAAACGCCGCTCGGCAGCGACCGGCGCCCCCCATGCCCGGCACCTTCGTACGCATCGCCAGCGCCGCTGTTCTCCTTGCCGCCCCGGGACTCGCCGCCGCCGCGGTCGCGGTCGTCGCCGAGCCTCCGGCGCTCGCCGGCATCCCGATCGATTTCATGCTGTTCGCGCTGACGCTCGTCGGCGTCGCGCTGCTCCAGCGTCATACGCTGGCGGTGGCGCTGACCGGCCTCGCCGCGATCACGCTGTTCAAGGTCGTGGCGTCGCCGTTCGCCGAAGGCAGCGGCATCGGCGGACTCGTCATGCACCTCGGCAACGAATGGGTACTGCTGACGAACCTTCTCGGCCTCCTCCTCGGCTTCGCACTGCTCTCCAAGCACTTCGAGGCGAGCAAGGTCCCCGCGTGGCTGCCGCGCCTCCTTCCCGACGACTGGAAGGGCGCGTTCGTGCTCCTGGTGATGATCTTCGTGCTGTCGTCGTTCCTCGACAACATCGCCGCCGCGCTGATCGGCGGAACCATCGCCGGAGTGGTGTTCCGCGGCAAAGTCCACATCGGCTACCTCGCCGCGATCGTCGCTGCATCGAACGCCGGCGGCTCGGGAAGCGTCGTCGGCGATACGACGACGACGATGATGTGGATCGACGGCGTCTCTCCGCTCGCCGTCCTCGAAGCCTATACCGCCGCGGTCGCCGCAACGGTGATCTTCGGCATCCCGGCGTCGCTCCAGCAGCAGCGCCATTCGCCGATCATCCGCGACGCGGCGAAAGGGATCTGCATCGACTTCGTGCGCGTGTTCATCGTCGTGCTGATCCTCGCCGCGGCGATCGCCGTCAACGTGATCGTCAACCTGCGCTATGCCGCGTGGGGCGACCGCTTTCCGTTCATCGGCGCCGCGGTCTGGGTCGCGATCCTGGTCTGCGTGCCGTTGCGGCGTCCCCACTGGGAGGAGCTGCCGGGCGCGTTCAGGGGCTCGATCTTCCTGCTGTCACTCGTGCTTGCGGCGTCGATGATGCCGGTGCAGAAGCTGCCGCCGGCATCGTGGCACGTCGCGATGGGCCTCGGCTTCGTCTCGGCGGTGTTCGACAACATTCCGCTCACCGCGCTCGCGCTGAAGCAGGGAGGCTATGATTGGGGCTTCGTTGCGTTCGCCGTCGGCTTCGGCGGATCGATGATCTGGTTCGGTTCCTCCGCCGGGGTCGCGCTGACCAACCTGTTTCCCGAAGGCAAGTCGGTGTTCGCGTGGCTGCGCGCAGGATGGCACATAGCGCTCGCCTACGTGGTCGGTTTCGCTCTCCTCGTCACGCTCCACGGCTGGAAACCCGACGCGCCGCACCGCCCCCTGCAAGCCGGGACGGACCACGCTTATTCGAGCGCGATGCCGCGCATTGCGCCGGGCGCTCGATCGGAGACCCTGTGATCGCTTCGCTGATTCCGATGTCGCACGCGATATTGCGCATGGCGTTGCGCATGATGTTAAGCGTCGTGGCATCGCTCCTCGCCTTCGCGCCGCCCGCGGCAGCACTCGCGCAGGGCATCACGTTCTACGAGGGGACCGATTTCCAGGGCAGGACGTTCAGCCTCGACGGACCGTTCGCCGATTTCGGCAACACCGGCTTCAACGATCGCGCGTCGTCGGCGATCATCAACTCGGGAACCTGGCAGGTGTGCAGCGACGCGCATTTTCAGGGGCGCTGCGTGACGCTCGAGCGCGGACAGTACCCCGACCTCGGCTCGATGGGCTTCGGAAACAATATCTCGTCGGCGCGGCCGCTCGGTTACGGCCAGCCGGAGCCGAGCGGCAGTGCGCCACCCAATGCTGCGCCTCCGTATGCGCCCCCGTACGCTGCGCCCCCGTACGCCGCACCCGCTCCCGGCCAGCGCGCGCCGGTCGTTCTCTTCGACGATTTCCAGCAGCGCGGCGCGCAATTCGCGGCAGCGGGCGCGGTCGACAGCCTCGACGGCACCGGCTTCAACGATCGCGCACGATCGATGATCGTCTACGCGGGCCGCTGGCAGCTCTGCGCCAACGCGCATTACACCGGTGATTGCAAAGTATTCGAGCCCGGCACCTACAACTCGCTCGGCGACCTCGCCGCGAAGCTGAGCTCGCTGCGCCCGGTGGGCGGAGGCTTCGGCGCGGCGACCGGCTACCCGCCGGCCTGGGGTCAGCGCGTGCGCACGATTCTCTATACCGATCCCGATTTCGGCGGCCGCCAGTACGTGATCGGCGGCGACATCGTGCGCAATCTCGATCGCACCGGATTCAACGATCGCGCACGGTCGCTGCGCGTCGAGCGCGGCTTCTGGATCTTCTGCAGCGACAGCGATTTCGGCGGCACCTGCCGCACCTTCGGACCTGGCGACTACGCGCGCCTGCCGTCGGCACTCGACAACTCGATCTCGTCGGGGCGGCGAATCAGCGACGAGTATCCGTACGCAGCGCCGCGAAACGGCGGCCGGTAGACCCGCCATGCCGATCGTCGACGACATTCCGGGTCTGCGCAGCATCCTCACGCGCTCGCACACGATCGCCGTCGTCGGTCTTTCCGCGAACTGGAACCGGCCGAGCAACTTCGCCGCCAAGTACATGCAGGAGCACGGCTACCGGATCGTGCCGGTGAACCCCGCCTATGCGTCGGTGCTCGGCGAGACCTGCTATCCGGATCTCGCATCGATTCCGTTTCCCGTCGACATCGTCGATTGCTTCCGGCGCGCGCCGGAGATTCCGGCGATCGCCGACGCGGCGATCGCGATTCACGCCAGGGTGCTGTGGATGCAGCTCGGCATCGAGCACGCCGAAGCGGCGAAGCGCGCGTCCGACGCCGGTCTCGACGTCGTGATGAACCGCTGCGTGAAGATCGAGCACGCGCGCCTGATGGGTGGACTCCACTGGGCCGGCGTCAACACCGGCGTCATCTCGGCGCGGCGCCCGCATGGCTGACCGGCGCTACGGCTTCGAGACGCTCTGCCTGCACGCCGGGCAGATCCCCGATCGCGAGACCGGCGCGCGCGCGCAGCCGATCTACCAGACGACGTCGTTCGTGTTCGACAGCGCCGATCACGCGGCTTCGTTGTTCAATCTGCAGACGTTCGGCAACGTTTACTCGCGGATCTCGAATCCGACCGTGGCGGCGCTCGAAGAGCGCGTCGCGGCGCTCGAGGGTGGGCGCGCCGCGCTCGCGGCGGCGACCGGCATGGCGGCGCAGTCGCTCGTCTTCCTGACGCTCGCGCGCCAGGGCGATCACCTCGTCGCGGCGCGAACGCTCTACGGCGGAACGTACTCGCAGCTCGCGGTCACCCTCGCCGACCTCGGCATCGAGACCACGTTCGTCGATGCCGGCAACCCGGACGAAGTGCGCGCTGCGCTGCGCCCGAACACGAAGGCGGTCTATGCCGAGACGATCGGCAATCCGCAGCTCAACGTCGTCGACATCGCAGCGCTCTCCGAGATCGCGCACGCGGCGGGCGTTCCGCTCGTCATCGACAACACGATGGCGTCGCCGTGGCTGTGCCGCCCGATCGAGCACGGCGCCGACATCGTCGTGCACTCGCTCACCAAGTACCTCGGCGGGCACGGCACGACGATGGGCGGCATCGTCGTCGAATCGGGTCGCTTCCCATGGGACAACGGTCGCTTCCCGCAGATGACCGAGCCGTCGCGCGGCTATCACGGCGTGATCTTTCACGAGACGTTCGGCGACTTCGGCTTCACGATGAAGATGCGCATGGAGGCGATGCGCACGCTGGGGCCGACGCTCGCGCCGCTCTCGGCGTTCCTGCTGCTGCAGGGGATCGAGACGCTGCACCTGCGGATGCCGCGACACTCCGAATCCGCGCTCGCGGTCGCGCAGCATCTTGCCCGGCATCCGGCGGTCGCGTGGGTCAACTACCCGCTCCTTCCCGATTCACCGTACTACGCGCTCGCGCGTCGCTATCTTCCGCGCGGCGCCGGCGCCATCGTCACGTTCGGCGTGCGCGGCGGCGCGGCAGCCGGCGTGCGCTGCATCGAGGCCGTGCAGATGCTGTCGCACCTCGCCAACATCGGCGACGCGAAGTCACTCGTCATCCACCCGGCATCGACGACGCATCGCCAGCTCGACGAAGCCGAGCAGCGGGCGGCCGGCGTGCTGCCCGAGATGATTCGCCTGTCGGTCGGGCTGGAATCGGTCGACGACATTCTCTGGGACCTCGATCAGGCGCTCGCCGCCTCGCAGTTACCATGAGCCGGCAATCGACATGAACCGGCAGTCGACATGAACCCGCGATCGATATGAACCGCTATCCGTCCATCCCGCTTCCGTGGGCCGCGTTGATCCTATGTCTCGCGCTGATCGGACAGGAGGCGCTCCTGCGCTGGTTCGGCGGCGAGCCGTCGCTCCCCGAAGCCGCCTGGCGCGTGCTGGTGATGACGATCGGCGTCGCCGCACTCGCGCTGATCGTGCTCCCGGCGCGGCGGCGCGCGTACACGCTCGGCTTCCTCGTCTGCGCGGCGCTGATCGCCTGGGCGCTGTGGCTGCAGTACGGCAAGGGGCTCGAGCCGTGTCCGCTGTGCATCTTCCAGCGCGTCGCAGTGATCGCCGTCGGCATCGTGTTCCTGCTCGCCGCGCTTCACAATCCGAAGAAGTCGGGCGCCGCGTTCTACGCGCTGTTGACGGTCGTCACCGCCGGCGCGGGCGCGCTCTTCGCCGCGCGCCAGATCTGGCTGCAATCGCTGCCGAAGGATCTCGTGCCGGCGTGCGGGCCGGGGCTCAACTACATGCTGGACACTCTTCCGTTCACCGACGTCGTGCGCAAGGTCCTCGAAGGAAGCGGCGAGTGCGCCGAGAAAGGCTGGGTTCTGCTCGGCCTGTCGATCGCCGGCTGGACGTTCGTGTTCTTCGTCGCGATGATTACCGCGGCGATCGCCCTCGCCCGCCGCGACTGACCTGGCACCGGAATTGCTTAACTGTGCACGATGGGCTCCGGGATCGGCCCGGAGCCACCGCGTTCGAGTTCGGCATGCTGGCCTTTCTCAATCCCGGTCGCGCAGGCGCGAGCCCGCTGCAGTCGGTGAAATCCGCGGACGCATGGCTCGCGAGCCTGCCCGCGCTCGATGTGATGGCGCGCGCCCAGCTCGCCACGCAGGCGTTCGAACGCCTGCGCGAGCAGCCGTCGTCGATCGACCAGAGCCTCGCGCATGCGCTGGTCCACGTCGATCGCGCGCTCAGTCCCGAGCGGCGCAAGCTCGGCCGTCAGCTCGTCGAAGGATCGTCGCACGGCGGCGCGCTGCAGGAGCAGATCTGGAAGGCCAACATCGACCTGGTGACCGGCCTGATCGGCGCCTACGAGGCGGTGCTCGATACCGCTCTCGATCCGGATCGCTACGCCGCGTGGAAGGCCCTCGTTCCCGGCCTCGTCGTGCGCCTGCTGCATCACTACGCGTCCGATGCCAAGCTGCGCATCGGCCACCACGAGGCGTGGATACCCGCGCGGTGGCGCAGCCTGCACCGCATCTACATCCGCGCGACCGAGCTCGGCATCGAACGGCTTCACGTCTCCGCCGGCGACGGCTCGCCCGGGGCGCATCACCGCACGATCGAGCGTGAATACATCTGCGCGCTCACGCTGCACCTCCTCGGCAGCGGCAATCTTTCCGCCGCGCAGATCGACTGGGCGACGGGCCAGGTGCGCGGCTGCAGCGCGCGACTGAAGCTCACGCCGGCGCCGGCGAGCGACGAGGATTTCGCCGTCGATCTCGCCTCCGACGCGGGGCTCACCCGCGGAAGCGGCGGCCGCACCAGCCCGACGCTGCGTTTCCTCGATACGACGCCGATGATCGGCTGCTTCGACGCCGAGATCGCCGCCGAGCAGGGCGCGCTCGATGCCGACAACGCGACGGGCGTGATCGCGCGCGAGCGCGTCGGCGTGCTCGAAAAGATGCGCGTCGCGATGTCGACGAGCCGTCATGGCGATTTGCGCCGCGAGCCGCGCGAAGCCTGCGAGGTGCCGGCCCGCGTTCGTGTCGGGCTGGCGGCGATTCATCAGCTTCGCAAAGGGCACGATCTTGCCGACGACGATGCCGGCAACGTCGTCGAGATTCGGCCGCAGCGGCACGACCGCTACCCGCGCTCGTCGTGGCCGCGCCCGGGGCTCGCGCCGCCCAGCGACACGCTGTGCGCGACGCTCGCCGTCGGCGACCATACGGTGTGGCAGGTGACCGACCGCAGCGCGTCGGGTCTGCGCATCGTCGCCCAGGGCGAGCTCGCCCCCGGTCGCGCGCTCGGTGCACTGATCGCCGTGCGCCAGTCCGACGTCGCGCAGTGGCGCCTCGGCGTCACGCGGCGGCTGAAGCGTTTGTCCGCCGGCAAGACCGAGATCGGCGT
Source organism: Casimicrobiaceae bacterium (assembly GCA_036379595.1). Taxonomy (GTDB): domain Bacteria; phylum Pseudomonadota; class Gammaproteobacteria; order Burkholderiales; family Casimicrobiaceae; genus VBCG01. The sequence continues at coordinate 15,231 of DASVGI010000079.1, forward strand.
CTCGCTGATCGCCGATCACTTCAAGGCGGTGCGCCTGTTCCCGAAGCGCGCCGGAGCGCAGGGCAGCGGCATGGAAGTCGAGGGCGTCGACACCGCGGTGCTCGGACGCGCGATCGAAGCGCTCTACCTGCCGCCGCCGTCGCGCCATCACAAGCCGGTGCTCGCGAAATCGGTGATCATCCCGACGGCCGACTACGCGGCCGGACGCGAGCTCATCCTGAGGTCGCCGCGCTCGATCTACACGGTCGCGCTGCGCAACATCGTCGAGCAGCGCGGCGAATGGTGCTGGGCGACGCTGTCGATCACCGCCAAGGAGCCGCGCGCTACTTCGGCGCCATCCTGATCGCGCCGTCGAGGCGGATCACCTCGCCGTTCAGCATCGGGTTCTCGACGATCGCGCGCACCAGCGCGGCGAACTCCTGCGGCCGGCCGAGGCGCGGCGGAAACGGCACCATCTTTCCGAGCGCTTCCTGCACGTCGGGCGCGAGGCTCGCCATCATCGGTGTCTCGAAAATCCCCGGCGCGATCGTCATCACGCGGATGCCGCTCCGCGCAAGCTCGCGCGCAATCGGCAGCGTCATGCCGACGATCCCCGCCTTCGACGCCGAGTAGGCCGCCTGCCCGATCTGGCCATCGAACGCGGCGACCGACGCCGTGTTGACGATCACGCCGCGCTCGCCTTCGGTGTTCGGTGCATTCTCGGCCATCGCGGCGGCGGCGAGCCGCAGCAGGTTGAACGTGCCGACGAGGTTGATGTTGATCGCGCGCACGAAACCGGCGAGCGTGTGGGGACCGTCCTTGCCGACGACCTTCTCGCCGTGGACGATGCCGGCGCAGTTGACGAGCCCGTGCACCGCGCCGAACGCTTCGCGCGTCGCGCGCACCGCCGCGACGCCGCTCTCGTCACTCGTCACGTCGGTGCGAACGAAGCGCGCAGCCGAGCCGAGGCTTGCCGCGAGCGCGCGCCCTTCGTCCTCCTTCAGGTCGGCGATGACGACGCGGCCGCCGCCGTCGACGATCATCTTCGCCGTCGCGGCGCCGAGGCCCGAAGCCCCGCCGGTCACGATGAATGTGCTCTGCCCGAGTTGCATGAACGACCTCCGTGTCAGTTCCGTGTCAGTTCCGGCGCAGCTCCGTCTGAGTCCGATGTCAGGTCCGTGCCGGCGCCGATGCCGCCGGCGATGATGATGATTTGACGACCGACATCGCGGTCGCGATCAATCCCGCGACGTCGGCGACGTTGGTCGGCAGGATCAGCGTGTTGTTGGTGCGCGCGAGGTTGCCGAACTGCTCGATGTACTGCTCGGCGACGCGCAGGTTGACCGCCTGCATCCCGCCCTCGGCGCCGATCGATTCGGCGACCTGGCGGATCGCCTTCGCGGTGGCTTCGGCCTTCACGAGCGTCGCCGTCGCCTGGCCCTGCGCCTGGTTGATCTCGGCCTGCTTCTCGCCCTCCGACTGCGCGATCGCCGCGGCGCGGGCGCCTTCCGCGAGGTTGATCTGCTCCTGCCGCTTGCCTTCCGAGGTCGCGATCACCGCGCGCTTCTCGCGCTCGGCGGTGATCTGCGCCTGCATCGCGCGCAGGATCTCGGCGGGCGGCGTCAGGTCCTTGATCTCATAGCGCAACACCTTGACGCCCCAGCTCGGCGCCGCGGCATCGAGCGCCGACACCACCGCCGCGTTGATCTGGTCGCGCTCCTCGAACGTGCGGTCGAGCTCCATGCGGCCGATCACGCTCCTGAGCGTCGTCTGCGCGAGCTGCGTGATCGCGAGGATGAAGTTCGACGCGCCGTACGAGGCGAGCTTGGGATCGGTGACCTGGAAGAACAGGATGCCGTCGACCTGCAGCTGCGTGTTGTCCTTGGTGATGCAGACCTGCGGGGGCACGTCGAGCGGGATCTCGCGCAGGTCGTGCCGGTACGCGATGCGGTCGACGAACGGGATCACGAAGTTCAAACCCGGCTCGAGGACCGCGTAGAAGCGGCCGAGGCGCTCGACCACCCACGCGTGCTGCTGCGGCACGACGCGGATCGCACGGACGACGACGATCAGCGCGACGACGAACAGCGCGACGGTGAACAGCGACGATCCTATCCCGAGCATCGGTGGGACCTCTTCGTGGAGTTGCCGCTTACGCGCGGCGATCGGCGACGACGAGGACCGAGCCCTTCATCGCCACGATGAACATCGTCTCGGCGCGCGGCGTGTCCGGCGTCGCGAGCTCGGCCGTCCACTGCGTGCCGCGGTAGTTGACGCGCGCGGTGCCGTCCTCGTTCCAGCCCTGGACGCGCACGCTCTGGCCGACGTCGAGCGGCGCCTGGGGCGGCGGCAG
>DASVGI010000080.1:0-17087 GCA_036379595.1 Casimicrobiaceae bacterium
GGGGACGTGTCCCGGTGTTCAGGCAAGAGGCAAGACCTGACCCCATCGGTTTTCCGCTAAAATCGCGGCCTCCCCGCGGTGCACCCCTCCTGCATGAAGCGCATCCTGATCCTCGGCGTCAACGGCTTCATCGGCCACCACCTGTCGAAGGCGATCATCGCCGGCACCGACTGGGAAATCTACGGCATGGACATGCAGACCGATCGCATCGGCGATCTCTTGTCCGAGCCGAGGTTCCGCTTCTTCGAAGGCGACATCACGATCAACCGCGAGTGGATCGAGTACCACGTCAAGAAATGCGACGTCGTGCTGCCGCTCGTTGCGATCGCTACTCCCGCGACCTACGTTCGCGAGCCGCTGCGCGTGTTCGAGCTCGATTTCGAGGCGAACCTGCCGATCGTGCGCGCCGCTGTGCGTTACGGGAAGCGCGTGGTGTTCCCGTCGACCTCGGAGGTCTATGGCATGTGCGGCGACGCCGAGTTCGATCCCGAACGCTCGAACCTCGTGCTGGGGCCGATCAACAAGCCGCGCTGGATCTACTCGTGCGCGAAGCAGCTGATGGACCGCGTGATCCACGCCTACGGCATGCAGGAAGGGCTCGACTACACGCTGTTCCGGCCATTCAACTGGATCGGCGCCGGGCTCGACTCGATCAACGCGCCAAAGGAAGGGAGCTCGCGGGTCATCACGCAGTTCCTCGGCCACATCGTGCGCGGCGAGCCGATCCGGCTGGTCGACGGCGGAACGCAGAAGCGCGCGTTCACCTACGTCGACGACGGCATCTCCGCGCTGATGAAGATCATCGCGAACGAGCGCGACATCGCGAGCGGGAAGATCTACAACATCGGCAACCCCGCGAACAACTTCTCGGTGCGCGAGCTCGCGCAGATGATGCTGGCACTCGCCGCGCGTTATCCGGAATACCGCGACAGCGCCGCGCAGGTGAAGATCGTCGACGTCTCCGCCGGTGACTACTACGGCAGCGGCTACCAGGACGTGCAGAACCGCGTGCCGAAGATCGACAATACCTGCGCCGAGCTGGGCTGGCAGCCGCGCGTGACGATGGACGAGGCGCTCGTGCGCATCTTCGAAGCCTACCGAGGAGACGTCGCCAGGGCGCGGGCACTCGTCGAATGAGGCTCGGCCTCAAGGTCGACGTCGACACCCTGCGCGGCACGAAGAGCGGCGTCCCGCGCCTGCTCGAAATCCTTTCGCAGCACGGCCTGCACGCAACGTTCCTGTTCGCGCTCGGGCCCGACCACACCGGACGCGCAATCCGGCGGATCTTTCGCCGCGGCTTTTTCGGCAAGGTCCGCCGCACGTCGGTGCTGCGCCACTACGGCCTGCGCACGCTGCTCTATGGCACGCTGCTGCCGGGCCCCGATATCGGCAGGCGCACGCGCGAGATCATGCTTCGCGTCCGCGCCGAAGGACACGAGACCGGCATCCACTGCTGGGACCACGTGCGCTGGCAGGACGGCGTCGCCGACGCCGATGCCGCATGGACGCGGCGCGAGATGACGAAGGCGCACGAGCGCTATGTCGAAATCTTCGGCGAGCCGCCGACGGTTCATGGCGCCGCCGGATGGCAGATGAACGTGCACGCGTTGCGTCTCACGCAGGATCTCGGCTTCGAGTACTGCTCCGACGGTCGCGGGCCCTTCCCGCACCTGCCGGTGTGGCACGCCGAGCTTATCCGCTGCGCGCAGTTCCCGACGACGCTGCCGACGCTCGACGAGTTGATCGGCGTCGACGGCATCACCGAGGACAACGTCGCCGCCCACGTCCTCGAGCGCACGCGCGAGCCGCTCGCGTCGGGACACGTGTTCACGCTGCATGCCGAGCTCGAGGGTGGCAGGCTTGCCGGCATCTTCGAGCAGCTCCTCAGCGGCTGGAAGGCACAGGGATGGTCGCTCGGGCCGGTCAGGGCGCTCCGCGACGCGATCGAGCCGATGGCGCTTCCGCGCTGCGAGGTCGGCGCCGGCGAGGTTCCGGGACGGTCGGGCACGCTCCTCGTGCAGGGTGACGAATTCCTCGCCGGGCTTCCGCTGCAGAATGCGGCTTGACGATCAGCGTGACGGATCAGCTTGACGATCAGATTGCGCGAGGAGCGGGCGATGGCGGGTGAAACGGCGCTGGGCAGCAAGGTGGCGGACTTCCGGGCGGAGTCGACCGACGGCGAGTTTCATCTTGCCGCGCATCGCGGGCATCCGCTCGTGCTCTACTTCTACCCGAAGGACAACACGCCCGGCTGCACGACCGAAGGGCTGCAGTTTCGCGAGCTTCATGCCGAGTTCGCGAAGCTCGGCGCCGTCGTCGCCGGCGTCTCGCGCGACTCGCTGAAATCGCACGCGAATTTCGCGGCGAAGATGGGCTTTCCGTTTCCGCTCATCTCCGACCCTGACGAGACGCTCTGCGCGCAGTTCGGCGTCATGAAGATGAAGAACATGTATGGCAGGACCGTGCGCGGGATCGAGCGCAGCACCTTCCTCATCGACGGCGCCGGGAAGCTCGCGCGGGAATGGCGCGGCGTGAAGGTTCCCGGGCACGCGCAGGAGGTGCTCGACGCAGCCCGGGCACTATGAGGCGTCTAGCAAAGGCGCTTCGAGGCGTATGGCAGTGTCCGACGCACGGCCGGGTCGTGTGCGCTTTCCACCACAACGGGTTGAAATGAACCCCGCGTCCGATACGACACCTTGTATGCGCGCGGCTTCGCGCCTACATTAACTCTTGGCGGGGCCAGGACCCGCCGCGACTCCTCCAGGAGGCCCATGGTCGAACGCAAGCTGCGTCCCGTTCCGTCGAAGCTCCATCTCCTGCCCTCCCGCAAGCCGGCCCGCATCGGGCCCTCGCAGTCCTCGAAGCTCTTCGTTCTCGACACCAACGTGCTGATGCACGATCCGACGAGCCTGTTCCGGTTCGAGGAGCACGACATCTATCTGCCGATGCTGACGCTGGAAGAGCTCGACGCGCACAAGAAGGGCATGACCGAGGTCGCGCGCAACGCCCGCCAGGCGTCGCGCTTCCTGGACGAGCTCGTCACCGCGTTCGCCGGACCCGGAGGTGGAGGCGCCGAAATCGCGCGAGGCATCCCGCTCGCCGAGAAGTCCGGCCGCGCCGCCACCGGAAAGCTCTTCCTGCAGACCGAGGCGATCACTACCGCGCTGCCGCCGTCGCTCGCCAACGGCAAGGCGGACAACCAGATCATCGCTGTGGTCATGCACCTCTCGCACCAGCATCCGCGGCGCAGCGTGATCCTCGTGACGAAGGACATCAACCTGCGCATCAAGGCGCGCGCGCTGGGTATCGCCGCCGAGGATTACTTCAACGACAAGGTGCTCGAGGACACCGATCTCCTCTACACCGGCGTGCGCGAGCTCCCGGCGGACTTCTGGGACCGCCACGGCAAGGGGATGGAGTCGTGGCAACAGGGGGGGCACACGTGGTACCGCGTCGCCGGTCCTCTCGTGCCGTCGCTGCACGTCAACGAGTTCGTGTACCTCGAAAAGGAAGGCGAGGCGCCGTTTCACGCAATCGTCCGCGAGATCCAGGGCAAGAGCGCCGTGCTCGCGACGCTGAAGGACTACTCGCACCAGAAGAACAACGTCTGGGGCATCGTCGCGCGCAACCGCGAGCAGAACTTCGCGCTCAACCTGCTGATGAACCCGGAGATCGACTTCATCACGCTGCTCGGCCAGGCGGGAACCGGCAAGACGCTCCTCACCCTCGCGGCGGGGCTCATGCTGACGCTCGAAGCGAAGGTCTACACCGAGATCATCATGACGCGCGTCACCGTGCCGGTCGGCGAGGACATCGGCTTCCTTCCCGGTACCGAGGAAGAGAAGATGAACCCGTGGATGGGCGCGCTCGAAGACAACCTCGACGTGCTCAACAAGACCGACGACGAGAGCGGCGACTGGGGCCGCGCCGCGACGCGCGACCTGATCCGCTCGCGAATCAAGGTGAAGAGCCTCAACTTCATGCGCGGGCGCACGTTCATCAACAAGTACCTGATCATCGACGAGGCGCAGAACCTGACGCCCAAACAGATGAAGACGCTGATCACCCGCGCCGGGCCCGGCACCAAGGTCATCTGCCTCGGCAACATCGCGCAGATCGACACTCCGTATCTCACCGAGGGGAGTTCGGGGCTCACCTATGTCGTCGACCGGATGAAGGGCTGGGAACACTCGGGACACGTCACGCTGACGCGCGGCGAGCGCTCGCGCCTCGCCGACCACGCGGCGGAGGCGCTGTAGCGGTACCCGCGCGGCGGAGGCGTTGTAGCATCGGCCGCGCGTAGAATTCCCGGGCATGCGGGTCGAGCCCATGCAGCGTCGGGTCGGATGGGCAGCGGGCGCAGTCGCGCTCGGTGTCGTCCTTGTCGTCTTCGCTGCCAGCCCAGCCTCGGCGACACCGCGCTGGCACATCGAGAAGCCGATCGCGCAGGGCCAGCCGACGCCGCTCGAGGACGCGCCGCTACGCAAGGACGAGGCGGCGGAGAAGGCGCTCGAAGCGCGCTATCCGGTCCTGCGCATCGACGTCGAAGCGCACCGCGAGCGCACGCATCCGCCGCCGGGAACGGTCGAGCAGCGCTTCGCCAACGTGCTGAACCGCGGCAATCCGCAGGTCGAAGGCGGCGAGATCCGTCACGGCGCCTTCTACGACGGGTTTCTCTACTGGGGGTCCGACCCGCTGAGCTTCATCTGGCTCAACGTCGCGAATCGGTTGCGCGATCGATAGGTGCGGCGATTCGCACTGCGCGCTTAGGCTTTCGGATTCAGCACAAGCTGTGTTTGCGTGACCATGGCGCATAGCCCGCCGGCTGCATTGGTGACCCTGGTCTGCCACACCATGGTCGTACGACCGCGGTGCAGAGCCACACACTCGCCCGTGATGACGGTGCCGACCTTCGCGCCGGCGATGAACTTCGTACTCGAGTCCGTCGTGGTTGTTCCGCTGCCTGTCGGCAGGTTGGCAAACGTCCCAACAGCGCCGAGAGTGTCTGCAAACGCCATAATTGCGCCGCCGTGCAGAACGCTTCCGGTGGTGCAAATCGCGGGAACGACTGGTAGCTCGGCCACGACGCGTTCGGGCGTGACTTCGAGCAAACGGATTCCCAGGAGACCTGGTAGAAGCGGCCCGAACAGCGCTTGAGTCTCCGCTGGATCTGGCATGGTTACCGCGGCGACGCGCAATGTTTGATGCGAGGGGCCGCCGAAGCTGAAGACGGACCGAACCACGAGCGCACGTCATTGCGGTTCCTCTGGACGGAAGTGCTAGACATCGCTTGTGTCAGCCTTGAATCGTCCTCTAAGGAATTTGCCCGAGGCTCCCTTTAGCTCGCTTCTGTCAACGAGCTTGCCCTGAAATCGGAAATGCGAATCAATGCGAACGATGAGCAACTTCTCGAAGTTTCCTTCGCTCTTGACGAGAACACGGTCGCTAGCTTTCTCAGGTGAGATGGTCTTCACCTCAACAAGCTTTCCGTCAATTGTGCCGTCAGAACCAGCCTCATGGGTCCCATGACGGCGAAGTCCAAACTTGATCTCAGCGTAGATCTCTCCGAGTTCTCCCCAGATTTGTAAGTACCTGCCGGTGTTTTCGAGGTGGCGGGTAGCGCAATCAACTAGATCAAAGAAAAGCTCTGTTTGCTCTAGCATGCTAGACGGAAACCCTTCTCTGCTCTGAAATGGCGTGCCTGGCCTAACAGGGAAGGCATCATCTGCTGGCACATCTTCTAGCTGAGAATCGATCCACTCTCCACTTATCGATTCGCATTCCCAAGGCGCAGCCCCGGAGCCAGCCGCATCTGCCATTTCCTGTGCGCTATAACCGCGCTCGTTCATCTCGTAAAGAAAATCCCAATCGCTCATGGGCTTCTTTGCCTATCTTGTTATAGCTATCACCCGGCAAGCTCCTTCATGTCTTGAGCGAGACTCCATCTCTTTGCTCACCTGCATTCCGCCAGCGCCACACTAATAGCGATCCGACTGTATCGCGTTCTCGAAGCGCGTGAATTCGCCGAGGAAGGTCAGGCGCACCGTTCCGATCGGGCCGTTACGCTGCTTGCCAATGATGATCTCGGCGATTCCCTTGTCCTGGGACTCGGGGTTGTAGACCTCGTCGCGGTAGATGAACAGGATGACGTCTGCGTCCTGCTCAATCGCCCCCGATTCCCTCAGATCCGACATCACCGGCCGCTTGTTCGGCCGCTGCTCGAGCGAGCGGTTGAGCTGCGACAGCGCGACCACCGGTACCGACAGCTCCTTCGCGAGCGCCTTCATCGAGCGCGAGATCTCGGAGATCTCGGTCGCGCGGTTCTCGCCCTGCGACGTCGATTGCATCAGCTGGAGGTAGTCGACGATGACGAGGCCGAGCTTCCCGTACTGCTTGGCGAGGCGTCGCGCGCGCGAGCGCACCTCGATCGCGTTCAGCGCGGGTGTCTCGTCGATCAGGATCGGCGCCTCGTTGAGCCGGCCGAGCGCTTCCGAGAGACGGTCCCAGTCCTCGTGCGAGATGCGTCCGGTGCGAAGCTTGTGCTGATCGAGCCTGCCGACCGATCCGATCATCCGCTGCGCGAGCTGCACCGCACCCATCTCCATCGAGAACACGGCGACCGGGAGCTTGGCGCCGAGCGCGACGTGCTCGCCGATGTTGAGTGCGAGCGCCGTGTTGTGCGTCACCACGTAGTTGTCGGCAATATACAAAGCGCTCGGGTGACTCACCGAAATGCATTGCGTCTCGGCTGGCGGAAGCGGCTCGATCGACGCGAATGTCGGGCGCTTGCACCGGATGGGTGCGCGCAGCCGCGCCTGCTTGTCGCTCATCAGCACGAGCGACGTCGGATCGGGATGACCGATGTTGCACACGAAGCTCGGTCTGCCGCGCCTGCGCAAACCTTTGTGCGAATAGTGAGTTTGCTTCGTACGCACCGAGCACCAGCCGCCGAGCGAGCGCACGAGATCCGCAACGTCCTGCGCGAGCTGTGGGCTCGACGTCGCGTAGCGAATCGTGCCCCAACCCTCGACCCACCCATCGGTGTCGAGAAGGCCGCACAGCAGGTCGGCGCGAGCCGCACGCGAAGCGTTCTTGTATCGCTCAGGGATGAATTTCTCGTGACTCTGCCGACCCCACAAGCCAAGGCACTTCACTGCCACCGTGAGAGGATTCGGAACCACGCCCGAGACACCGGCGCGGTGCGCTCCTTCGCGCTGGACAATGCGCCAATTCACGCCGGCGGCGGTATGCAACGCGAGCTCCGGCTCCACGCGACGGCGCATGCGCGTGAGAAGCTCATCCGAATCCGTCGTGAACTCGATCGAACCCTTGGTGAGGCACCCGTCGCCGAGCAGCGCACCAAGGACCCAGGGATCGACCGGCAACGGGTCGTCCGAGCCGAAGTCTCCGGTGGGCATGTCGATCCACAAACGCCCGCGGTAGCGCACGCGCGTCAGCATTTCGGCGACCCGATCCGTTCGAAGTACGCGTGGTGTCGGCCAGTCGCGGTAATACACACGCCAGAGGTGCTCGGCGCAACAGGTCGTCGATCTGCCATCGGAGAACGTCACGCGAAAGACCGGTCGCCGTCCCTGCGGAAACACGCCGGTGACGATCGACGGCGCGCCGTCGATCGAAGCCAGTGCGTCGCCAGTCTTCAGATCGCCCATTCGCTTCCAGCCGGTACGCGTCTTGACGGAGGCGTCGAGCGGTTGCGCTTTGCCCATGCTCGGTCTTCCGGCGATCACGACGAGATCGCCGGGCTGCAGCCCCGACGTCATCCGGTCGAGATCGGCGTAGCCGGTCGCGACGCCCGTCACGTCCGACGGATCGTCGCGGTTGTAGAGGGTTTCGATGCGGTCGACGACGGTCGCGAGAAGCTTGCCGATCTCCTGAAAATTCTGCGCACCGCGCGAGCCCTGCTCGGCGATGTGCAGCACCTTCGCCTCGGCCTCGTCGAGCACCGCCTTCGCGTCGCGGCCGAGCGGGCGATACGCGGAATCGGCGATTTCGGTCGCTGTCGCCGCGAGCTGGCGCAGGATCGACCGCTCGCGGACGATGTTCGCGTAGTGCCGGATGTTGGCGGCGGTGGGAACGTTCTGCGCGAGCGCGCCGAGATAGGCGAGGCCGCCGACGTAATCGAGCTTCTGCGCCGACGCGAGCGCCTCCGACACCGTCACGACGTCGGCGGGCTTGCCGTCGGCGATCAGCGTGATGATCTGCTGGTAGATGACGCGGTGCGCGTCGCTGTAGAAATCCGCCGCGGCGACGAGGTCGCCGATGCGATCGGCCGCCTCGTTGTCGAGCATGAGCCCGCCCAGCACCGATTGCTCGGCTTCGAGCGAGTGCGGGGGCAGGCGCAGCGACGCGACTGCGGGATCGTCGGGCATCCGCGGTGTCGTTCAGATGGACGCGGCGATTCTACCCGCCGCGCCGCGTTGCGCCCATCGGTCGAATGGCGGCTCGCGCGAGCCGCCCGAAACGATCGTCGTCGTCGCTCAGGAGGCGACTTCCGGCACCACCTGCACGACGATGTGCGCGGTGACGTCGGTGTGCAGCACGACGCTGACCGGGTGCTCGCCAAGTTGCTTCAGCGGCCCGGCCGGCATCCGCACCATCGACTTCTCGATCGCGATCTCCTGCGCCTTCAGCGCATCGACGACGTCGACGTTGGTCACCGAGCCGAACAGGCGTCCGTCGACGCCGGCTTTCTGCGCGATCTTCAGCACCGCGCCTTCGAGCTTTTCGGCGAGCGCCTGGGCCGCTTCGAGCCTCGCCCCGGCCTGCTTCTCGAGCTCGGCACGCTGCGCTTCGATCGCCTTCAGGTTGTCGGGCGTCGCGCGCTTCGCCTTGCCCTGCGGGATCAGGAAGTTCCGGGCGTAGCCGTCCCTGACCTTGACCACCTCTCCGAGATCGCCGACGTTGGCGATCTTCTCCAGCAGAATGACTTGCATCGCGCTCGCTCCGTCAGTGCAGGTCGGTGTACGACAGGAGCGCGAGGAAGCGCGCGCGCTTGATCGCCGTGCCGAGCTGGCGCTGATAGTGCGCCTTGGTCCCGGTGATCCGTGCCGGCATGATCTTGCCGTTCTCCTGCACGAAGTCCTTCAGCACGTCGATGTCCTTGTAGTCGATCTCCTTCACCTTCTCGGCGGTGAAGCGGCAGAACTTGCGGCGCTTGAAGAGGTTATTGCCGCGCTCGCGGCGCTTGCCGTCCTTCTTGCCCTTGCCCTTGCCCCTACCCATTGGTCGCGGCATGTCAGTGTCCTCTTGTCAGATGTTCGTCGATTCGAATCGTGTCAGATGCAGCGCGAGGCTCGTTCCGGTGCGGTAGCGGCGCGCGATGAACCCGTGGCAGCGAAGCGCCGCGCCGGGAGCGACCGCGGCAATCGCGCTCGCGATGTCGCCGAACGCAACGGCATGGAGCTCGCATTCGACGTCACGCTCGCCTCCGGCTTCGGCCTGCCGCGAGCGATGCCGCAGCGTCATCTCGATGGCCGGAATGCCCGCCGGCGTGTGCCTCAGCGCACCCCGTTCGACGAGCGTTGCGGCGATCGCGAGCCGGTTGTCCGGCGTCACGCGAGCCGCTTCCGCTCAGGAACGGGTCGCCGCCTCGGCGGTTGCGGCCGCCTGAGCCGACACCGCCTGCACCGGAGTGGGCTCCGCCGCCTCGGCGGGAGCCTTCTCGGCCGGCTTGTCGCCGCGATCGGGCCGCTCGCCACGCTCGCCGTCGCGCGCGGTCAGCGAGCGCGACTTCTCTTCCTTCATCATCGGAGAGGGCGTGACGACGGCCTCGCTCTTCGCGATGACCAGGTGGCGCAGCACTGCGTCGTTGAACTTGAACGCGTGCTCGAGCTCGGTCAGCGTTTCGCGCCCGCACTCGATGTTCATGAGCACGTAGTGCGCCTTGTGCAGCTTCTGGATCGGATAGGCGAGCTGGCGCCGGCCCCAGTCTTCCAGTCGGTGGATCCGGCCACTCTGGCCGGTCACCATCGTGCGATAGCGCTCGACCATCGCGGGCACCTGCTCGCTCTGGTCGGGATGCACGATGAACACGATTTCATAGTGACGCATCGTTGCAGTCTCCTTTCGGTCGTCGAAGGCAGGGCGCGAATATCGATCCGCGCCGTGCTCCACGGCCTCCCCGCGGGGTCAGCCGGAGTCTGGATGACCCCCGGCGAACTGATTCATGAGGCGGGTGAGGCAAGGGAACCGGGAATTGTAGCAGCTTTCGCCGCCGCGGCGTCGAGAATCCGGTCGCGGTTGGGCTTCGCTTCGCGCGCGATCTGCCGTACGCGAGCGAAGAAGCGCGGCAGGTCGCCGCCCTCCTCGCGCAGGATCTCCCGAAACGCCGGAACGCGCTCGGTATAGATCGCCACCGCCGCGAGGCTCGCGTTGTTCGGGCCGCGGGCGAACCAGAGGTCGTACCCGGCAAGACCGGGCGAGCCCGCCTTCGCCGCGTCGTAGGCCGCCTCCATCGCCGCGAACGCTGCGCGCTTGTCGCGAAGCTTCGCAGCGTCGGTCTCGTCGCTCGCATACACCTCGCCGAGCCGCGCTCGCGTGGAGAGCACGAGCGCCTGGAACGTGTCGCGAAGCTTCCGGTCGCGCGCCGCCTCGGCGTCGAGGGCCTGCTCACGGCGTGCGGCGAGCCAGCGCGCGAGCCCGACGTCGGAGACCATCGTCGCGAACGATTCGTTGAACACCGAGTCGTCGCGCACGTAGAGCACCTGATGGGCAAGCTCGTGAAAGATGAGGCGCGCGACCTCGGTCAGCGGCCAGTGGACGAACGTCGAGAGCACCGGATCGTCGAACCAGCCGAGCGTCGAGTACGCGGGAACGCCGCCGACGTAGACGTCGTCGCCGTCGGCGCGCAGCCGCGCCGCCTCGCGCTTGGCGGCCTCCTCGTCGAAATAGCCGCGGTAATCGACGCAGCCTGCGATCGGGAAGCACCATTGCCGGGGTGCGAGCGAGAAGCGCGGTGCGGCGAAGACGCTCCACGTGACGAACGGGCGATGGAGATCCGTGTAGCGCGTGTAGCTCGCGTTGTCAGGGAGCGCAAGCTCGCGGCTCGCATACGCGCGAATCGCGCGGATCTCGCGCAACCGCCCGGCGAGCGCCGGGGCCGCCCGGTCGATCGCTTCCGGCATCGGCTCGCTGTGGGCGAGGATCTCCCATTGCCCGACCGCACCCTGCCAGTAGTAGCCGATGCCATCGAGACTGCTGCATCCACCAAGCGTCAGAGCCACAAGTGTCAGCGCAGCACCTGCCGCCGCGACGACGAGCGTGCGCCGCGCGGCCGCCGCGACGACGAGCGTGCGTCGCAGGCGGGGCCTGGAGAACTTCCCGAACACGTCAGTTCCCGGGTGCGTCAGCGCGAGAGGAAGCGGGCGAGCCGCGCAACGCCGTCTTCGAGCTTCTTCTCGTCGATCGTGTAGGCGAAGCGGACGTGCTCGCGCGCGCGGTGGGCGCCGAAGTCGATGCCGGGAGTCATCGCGACGCCGACGGATTCGAGCACGTCGCGGCAGAAGCGCTCGCTGTCGTCGGCGAAGCGCGTGCAGTCGGCGTAGACGAAGAAGCCGCCGTTGGGCAGCACCGGGATGCCGAAGCCCAGCGAGCGCAATGCCGGCACCAGAAGATCGCGTCGCGCCTCGAACGCACGCCGCCGCGATTCGACGAGCTCGAGGGTCGCCGGCTCGAAGCACGCGAGCGCGGCACGCTGCGAGAGCGTCGGCGGCGAGATGTAGAGGTTCTGCGCGAGCTTTTCGAGGTCGCGCACGTACTGCGGCGGCGCGACGATCCAGCCGAGCCGCCAGCCGGTCATGTTGAAGTACTTCGAAAAGCTCGATACGACGAACGCGTCGTCGATCGAAGCGAGCACGCTCGCGGGCCGCGCGCCGTAGGTGAGCCCGAGGTAGATCTCGTCGACGATGAGCTGGCCTTCGCGCGCGCGCACGCTCGCGGCGATCCGCGCCATCTCGTCGTGCGGCACCATCGTCCCGGTCGGATTCGACGGCGACGCGACGAGTACGCCCGCCGTTGCAGGAGTCCAATGTCGCGCGACGAGATCGGCCGTGAGCTGGTAGGCCGATGCCGGGCCGACCGGAATGGCCCGCGGCTCGCCTTCGAGCACGCGCACGAAGTGCCGGTTGCACGGATAGCCGGGATCGGCGAGCAGGATCTCACGCCCGCGATCGACGACGAGCGCCATGACGAGGAGGAGCGCCGCCGACGACCCCGCGGTGACGATCACCCGCTCGGGATCGATCTCTGCGCCGAGCGCCGTCGCGTAGTGACGCGCGATCGCTGCGCGCAGCTCGGGCAGCCCCAGCGCGGAGGTGTAGTAGATGTCGCCGTGCTCGAGGGCCGCGCGGGCGGCGGCGAGCACCGGCTCGGGTGTCGGGAAATCGGGTTCGCCGATCTCCATGTGGACGACGCTGCGTCCACGCGCTTCGAGCGCGCGCGCCGCGGTCTGCACCTCCATCACGTGAAACGGCGCGATCGCGCGTACGCGCGCCGCAACCGGGTGGTCGGCTTCCATCGAAAGTGGTAGTGAACCGCGAAGGGAAAGGCGTTATCGTAACGCGGTGGTGACCACCGCCAACCTCGTACTTGCCCTGCTGCCCGCCCTGGTGCTCGTCGCCGTCCCTGGCAGCGCCGTGGCGGGCCTCTACAAGTGCGAGCTCGACAACGGCATCATGTACCAGCAGACCCCCTGCCCTCCCGGGCGCGAGCTGCGCGACTTCGATCGCAATCCGGCCACCGTCTCGGTCGTGCCCTTCACGATCGCACCCGGCAACGAGACGCGCCGGGAAGCTCCGACAACCACTTCCCGCAAGCCGGCGAAGGCGAAGCCTGGCAAAGGCGCCGATTCGGCGAGCAAGGCCGCCGAGCGCAAGTTCCTGATCCCCGGCATCTACGAGGGCGAAGTGCTGACGCGCGTCGGCACGCCGGACCTCAAGTCCGGCAGCGGCCGCAAGACGACTCGCTGGACCTACCTCCCGGCGCCAAACGATCCATCGACGATCACCACACTGACCTTCAAGGAGGGCCGGCTGATCGAAGTCGAGCGCAAGGTCGTGCATTCGCGGTGAGAGCGCTCGTCCAGCGCGTCGTCGACGCGAGCGTCACCGTCGACGAGACGGTCGTCGGCGCGATCGGTCGAGGACTTCTCGTGCTTGCGGGATTCGCCGTCGACGACGCCGCGGACGACATCGGCTGGGTCGCGAAGAAGATCGTCGACCTGCGCATCTTCGACGACGACGCGGGGATCATGAACCGGTCGCTGCGCGAGACGGCGGGCTCGATCCTCGCGGTGTCGCAGTTCACGCTGTACGGCTCGATCCGCAAGGGCAACCGGCCATCGTGGTCGGCGGCAGCGCCGCCCGACGTCGCGCGGCCGCGCTTCGACGCCTTCGTGCGCGAGCTCGAGGCGCACCTCGGCCGGCCGATCCCCACCGGCGTCTTCGGCGCCCACATGCGCGTCGCGCTCGTCAACGACGGGCCGGTCACGATCTGGATCGATTCGCACCGGCGCGACTAGAGCCGGTACGCCGCTTTGGCGAGATCGTGCGCGAGGAGCGGTGCGAGCTCGAAGGCCTCGTCCTCGGCGAGCCGGTGCTCGACGACCGACGTCGCGAGAAAGCGGCAGACGACGCGGCGCCACACGTCGTGCCGCGCGGGAATCGACAGGAATGCGCGCGTGTCGTCGTTGAAGCCGACGGTGTTGTAGAAGCCGGCCGTCTCGATTGCCTGCTCGAGGAAGCGCAGCATCCCCTGGAAGCTGTCGTGGAACCACCACGGCGGACCGAGTCGAAGCGCCGGGTAGTGCCCGGCGAGCGGCGCGAGCTCGCGCGCATAGGTCGTCTCGTCGAGCGTGAACAGGATCAGCGTGAAATCGCGCTCGTTGCCGAAGCGATCGAGGAGCGGCTTCAACGCATCGACGTAGCTCGTCCGCATCGGGATGTCGGCCCCCTTGTCGCGCCCGAAGCGCCGATATACCGACGGGTTGTGGTTGCGATGGCTGCCGGGGTGAATCTGCATCACGAGCCCGTCGTCCTGGCTCATCGCGGCCATCTCGGTCAGCATCTGGCCGCGAAAGAGCTCGGCGTCGCCGTCGGTGATGTCTCCGGCGAGCGCATGATCGAGGAGGCGCTGGCAGTGCGCCGGATCGAGAGCGAAGGTGTTCGCCGTCGGGTGGCCGTGATCGGTCGACGTCGCCCCCATTGTCTTGAAGAACGCGCGCCGCTTCCGGTGTGCGGCGAGATAACCCGACCAGCGGGACGTGTCCTCGCCGGCGAGCGCGCCGAGCGTCGCAACGTTGTCGGCGAAGCCTTCGAAGGCGGGATCGACGACCGGATCGGGGCGATACGCCGTCACGACGCGCCCGCCCCAGCCGCTTTCCCGGATCGTGCGGTGGTGCGCGAGCGGATCGAGCGGCGATTCGGTGGTGGCGATCACCTCGATGCCGAAACGCTCGAACAGCGCGCGCGGCCGGAACGCGTCCTCGCCGAGGCACGCCTCGATGCGATCGAAGCAGCGGTCGGCGCTTTTCGCGGTCAGCCGCTCTTCGACCCCGAACACGTCGTGGAACGCGTGGTCGAGCCACAGCCGCGTCGGCGTGCCGCGGAACAGGTGATAGCGCGACGCGAATGCGCGCCAGATCGCCCGCGCGTCGTAAGGCTGCGCACGACCCTCAGCGCCGTCGCCGGACGCATCTTCGCGCAAGGGGACGCCAAGATCCTCCATCGGAACGCCCTGGCTGTAGAGCATCCGGAATACGTAGTGGTCCGGAACGATGAAGAGCGCCGCGGGATCGGGGAACGGAGCGTTGTCGGCGAACCAGCGCGGCTCGGTGTGCCCGTGCGGGCTCACAATCGGGAGGTCGTGCACGGTGTCGTAGAGCGCGCGGGCGACGCGACGAGTGGCAGGCTCGGGCGGAAACAGTCGATCGGGATCGAGAACGAGCGGGATCATCGGCGATCGGAGTCGAGGGTTAGCACGATCATCGGCGCAGCGCCTGCACAACGGCACTTGCAGCGCCGTCGCGGCAAAGTGTGGCGAGCCATCCGGACACAGCGGACACGAAACGCGGCTCCGCCGCCAGATCATCGCCGAAAACCTCAGTGAGCGCGAGCAGTGCGCGCGCATAGGCGTCGGGGTCACCGCCGCAGCGCGAAGCGATCGCAGTAAAGCGCGACGCGAGCGGGTCCGACACGTCGATCGGTTTTCCCGCCTCGTCGTCGCCGCGCACGTAGCGCATCCAGCCGGCGACGGCGAGTGCCGCGTCGCCGACTTCGCGGCCTGTCACGAGGTTCGCGCGAACGGTGGCGAGGATTCGCTGCGGGAGCTTCTGCGAGCCATCCATCGCGATCTGCCAGGTACGGTGTGCGAGTGCCGGATTCGCGAAGCGTGCGAGCAGCGAATCCCGATACGCGTCGATGTCGGCACCCGGCGGAACGACGAGCGTCGGCACGACCTCGCGCGACATGAAGCGGTCCGCCCACGCGGCGAAGTCGGGCCTTGCGACGACCTCGTGAACGTACTGGTGACCGGCGAGGTAGCCGAGGTAGGCGAGCGCCGAGTGGGTGCCATTCAGCATGCGCAGCTTCATCGTCTCCCACGGTGCGACGTCGGCGGTCAGCGTCGCTCCGGCGTGCTCCCACGGCGGGCGGCTCGCTGCGAACCGATCCTCGATCACCCATTGCAGAAACGGCTCGTGGACGACCGGCGCGCGATCCTCGCAGCCGAGCGCCGCATCGTTCTCGGCGACGTCGGCGGGCGTCGTTGCCGGCACGATGCGATCGACCATCGTCGACGGGAAGGCGATCTCGCGCTCGATCCACGCGGCGAGTTGCGGATCGAGCGCCGCCGCGAGCTCGCGCACGAGCGCGCCGACCAGCGCACCGTTGCCCGGCAGGTTGTCGCAGCAGACGATGCTGATCGGCCTGCCGTGCGATTCGCGTCTCCGCGCGAGCGCGTGCACGAGCACGCCGGGCGCGCTGACCGGTGCGTCAGGATGCGCGAGATCGTGGACGATCGCCGGGTGCGCGAAGTCGAGCTTCCCGGTCGCCGGCTGGTGGCAATAGCCTTTCTCGGTCACCGTCAGTGTCGCGATCGCGACTTCGGGCGAAGCGAGACGCTGCAGCACGGTCGCGCGCTCGTCGGCGAGGCACAGCACCTCGCGCACACTGCCGACGACGCGACGCCGAACGCCGGCTGCCGAGCGCTCGATCGCCGTATAGAGGCCGTCCTGCGGCGCCAGCCGATCGCGCACATCGGGCGAGCGCAGGCTCACGCCGCAGATGCCCCAGCTTCCGCCCTCCGACGCGAGCACGTCGTCGGTGACGATCGCCTGGTGCGCGCGATGGAACGCGCCGATGCCGAGATGGACGATGCCGATCGGCACCGCCTGCGGCCGGTAG
The DNA here is from genome assembly GCA_036379595.1 of Casimicrobiaceae bacterium. Lineage (GTDB taxonomy): Bacteria > Pseudomonadota > Gammaproteobacteria > Burkholderiales > Casimicrobiaceae > VBCG01. Next base: position 16,419 of record DASVGI010000080.1, read on the forward strand.
CGCGGACGCCCGATCGCGGCGGGGAGCCGATCGAGCGTCGCGAAGGTGAGCCGCGCCATCTTAGAGCGTCCGCGTGCAGCGCCCCTGAACGGCTCAGCCGGCCGCGACGGCGTGCTCCTTGACCCGGCTCACGAGCTGCGTCGGGTTGACGAAGCGCAGCGCGATCAGGAGCCAGACGAGCGTCACCAGCATGTAGATCATCGCCATCGCGTCGATCGACTGCGGCGCGCGCACGCCTGCGGCGAACACCGCGTAGTAGAGCGCAACCACCAGCGTCTGCGAATCCGGGCCCGCGGTGAGGAAGGTGAGCTCGAAGAGCGCGATCGTGCGCACGAGGACGAGGAGCGACGCGGCGAGGATGCCGGGTGCGAGAAGCGGTACCAGCACGTGCACGAACATGCGTCGCGTGCCCGCTCCGAACACACGCGCGGCGGCTTCGAGGTTGGGATCGATCTGCTCGATGAACGGCGTCATCACGAGGATCACGAACGGCGCCGCCGGAATCAGGTTGGCGAGGATCACTCCCCAGATCGTTCCGGCGAGATGCGCCTGGTAGAGCACCGTCGCGAGCGGGATGCCGTAGGTCATCGGCGGCACCATCAGCGGCAGCAGGAAGAGAAGCAGCAGCGCGCGCTTGCCCGGGAAATCGCGGCGCGCGAGCGTGTAGGC